>NZ_JAXBRE020000020.1:0-72383 GCF_047520985.2 Stenotrophomonas sp. BR163 | reverse complement strand
GGCCAGCGGCCGGCACTACCGAAGCCACGCCGGCCAACGGCCGGCATTGCCGACGCGGTCAGCAGGCCGTCGGTGCGGCGGCGATTGCCGCCAGCAGTTCGCGGTTCACCTGCTGGTGACGCGCCTGCCAGACGGGAAGATCATCGGCCCTGATGTCCGGTTGGCCATCCAGCGACGACAGCCAGCGCTTGAAGCGGCTCTGGTAGTTCGCCAGCGAGACTTCGCCGGTGATGTCACTGCCGACCAGGCTACCGGCGCGCAGTGCTTCGATCACCACCAGTGCGTGTTCCAGCTGGAAGCGGCCCTGGTCCCAGTTGCTGCGCGCAACGTCCTCGGCGAATACATCCTTGTCGATCGACAGGTAGGTCGGCTGCGGGGATGCGGCCTGCTCGGCGGCGAAAGCAGCGACCAGTGCCTCCGGATGCTCGAAGCATCGGAACGCACGGCCCATGCCGAGGCGGTGGCCCCAGCCCACGTCCACGTCCATGCACCAGTACGTCAGGCGTCCACCCATCAGCGGTCGCCAGTGGTTCTCCCAGGCATGACCGAGGCCGATGTCGCTGGAAGTGATGCCGAGCACATGGATGTGCGAGATCTGCGGCAGCTTGCTGGCGGCGTTCACCCACGAGCCGCAGTGCATGCCGAGCGGGAACCGCATGTTGTCCGGATGGTTGTCCAGCACCACCAGCTGGAACGGGGCCTGCCCATGCATGCGGCGCAGCAGTGGCAGGCTCAGGTGGTGGAAGTCGCCGCTGCCGAGCATGACGGTTCCGAGCTGGGCCGGCAGCGGTGCCAGCACGTCAGCGGCGAAACGGTCGAGGGTGGCAGTGCTGCAGGCGAAGCGCAGCGGATCGTGCCACTGCGGCAGAGCCAGGGTCTGCGCCTGTGGCAGCGGCAGCACGCCACCGTCCAGGTCCAGGATCAGCGGGGAACGCAACGGCATCGTTCAACCGCCTCCATCAGGTTCGCCCTGCAGGTGCGGGGCCAGCTTGCGCAGGGCGGCGCGCAGCAGCGGGGAGCGTGCGTGGATCGCGTGCCGGGTGGAGGTGAAGCGGGCGCCCAGCTCGGCCTTGATCCGCGAGTCGGTCCAGCCGGCCACGTAGTGGCTCAGGCCGTGCTGCAGCGCGTACTCGAGGTTGTGCATCCAGCTGACCGCGTACAGGTTGTGCTCGCGCGACTGCGGGTACGCCAGGCCGATGTACTTGTCCACCAGCTTGCCGGCATGCACGTAGCACAGGTTCCAGCCGATCAACCGGCCCTGGTGGCGGTACAGGAACATCCGTCCCTGGCCCTGGCTGTCGGCCAGCAGGTACTGGAAATAGGGCAGGTCGAGCTGGTCGAAATGCACCGCGCTCTGCGCGTATACGCCCAGGTACAGCGCGTACAGTTCGGCCTGCAGTTGCGGGTCGGCCAGGGCCGGGTTGCCGGTGGCGATGCAGTCGATCTGCAGGTCATCGCGCGAACGGAGCTTGCGACGGATGTTCTTGCGGCGCGACGATGACAGGCGGCCGAGATAGTCGTCGAGCGAATCGAAATCGATCGCCACCCAGGCCAGCGGCATGCCTTCCAGTTCGACGAAGCCGCGTGCCAGCAGCGCCTGCAGGAAGGCGCCGCTGTGTGCGTTGGCGGCGTCGTCCAGCAGCGGTGAATCGATCGCCAGGTCCTTGACCACCAGCAGCCGGGTATCGCCGATCGCGTGACGTGTCACGTCCTCGGCCAGCGCCTCCGGCGCCACGTGCGCCGGCAACGGGGTGTACTCGGTGCTGGTGGCACCGACGAAGCGCGTCTTCCAGGTGATCCAAGGCCGCCACAGGCGCGACAGCGGCAGGCCGAGCAGCCTGCCGCGCAGGTCGCCATCCATGGTGGTGGTCAGATCCAGCGGCGCACGGAAGGTCGGCAGGCCGCTGGGAAGGCGGCCTGCCTCGAATCCGAGCGGCGGGTGGGCCAGGAAGCCCTCCAGCAGCGCGGCCGGTTCCAGCGCGGTGCTGGATGCGCGTGACGTCATTTCCATCGGCACGGGAACCGGCAGCGCATCGACCTCAGCCCTTGGCCTTGGTCAGCGCCTGGTCGAGCAGGGTGATCGCCAGGTCGATCTCTTCGTAGCTGATGTCCAGCGACGGCGCGAAGGTGATCACGTTCTTGTACCAGCCACCCACGTCGAGCACGAGGCCCATGCGCTTGCCGTCGTGCAGCAGGTCACCGGCCAGGCCGATGTCGACCATGCGGTCCAGCAGCTCCTTGTTCGGCGTGTAGCCGTCGGCCTGGCAGATTTCCGCACGCAGCGCCAGGCCCAGGCCGTCGACGTCGCCGATTTCCGGGTGGCGCTTCTGCAGGCCGCGCAGGCCGTCGAGGAAGTACGCGCCCTTTTCCGGCACGGTGCGCTCGTAATCCATTTCCTTGCCCAGCTTCAGCACTTCCAGGCCCAGGCGGGTGCCCAGTGGGTTGGAGTTGAAGGTGGAGTGGGTGGAGCCCGGCGGGAACACGGTCGGGTTGATCAGCTCTTCGCGCGCCCACAGGCCCGACAGCGGGTTCAGGCCGTTGGTCAGCGCCTTGCCGAACACCAGCACGTCCGGGGTCACGCCGAAGTGCTCGATCGACCACAGCTTGCCGGTGCGCCAGAAGCCCATCTGGATTTCATCGACGACCATCAGGATGCCGTACTTGTCCAGCACGCGCTTGAGGCCGGTGAAGAAGTTGCGGGGCGGGATGACGTAGCCACCGGTGCCCTGGATCGGCTCGACGTAGAACGCGGCGTACTCGGCCTGGCCGACCTTGGGATCCCACACGCCGTTGTACTCGCTTTCGAACAGCCGCTCGAACTGCCACACGCAGTGGTCGGAGTACTCGTCCGGGGTCATGCCCTTCGGGCGACGGAAGGGGTACGGGAACGGGATGAACATCGCGCGCTCGCCGAAGTGGCCGTAGCGGCGGCGGTAGCGGTAGCTGGAGGTGATCGACGACGCACCCAGGGTGCGGCCGTGGTAGCCGCCCTCGAAGGCGAACATCAGGCTCTTGCCGCCGCGCGCGTTGCGCACGATCTTCAGCGAGTCTTCAATGGCCTGCGCACCGCCAACGTTGAAGTGCACGCGGCCGTCGAGGCCGAACTTCTCGTGCATGTCCACGGCAATGGTCTTGGCCAGCTGCACGCGGGTCGGGTGCAGGTACTGGCTGGCGACCTGCGGCAGGGTGTCGACCTGGTCCTTCAGTGCATCGTTCAGGCGCTTGTTGCTGTAGCCGAAGTTGCACGCCGAGTACCACATCTGCAGGTCGAGGTAGGGCACGCCTGCGCCGTCGAACATGTAGCTGCCTTCGCCGCGCTGGAAGATCTTAGGCGGATCGACGTAGTGGACGGTATCGCCGAAGGAGCTGTAGCGGGCTTCGTCGGCCAGCAGCTGCGCATCGGAGGCAGCGGCGGCGGCGTTCTTGTCAAAAATGTTCATGCAGTTCGGTTCCGTGAAGGACGTTCGAAAGGGGTAACAGGGGAGCGCGCCTGCAAGGGAGTGCTCAGGCGGTGGCCAGCAGCAGGGGCAGTGCGGCGGGCTGCGGGCTGGCGTCGAGACGACATGGCTGCAGCAGGCTGCCATCGAGCAAGCGCGGCAGCAGTGCGATTGCGTCGTGGAAGGTGTCGATGGCGGCATGCTCGATGCCGGCATGGGTGCAATGGGTGATCAGGCGGCGCTTGGCGAACACGAAGTCGGCATCTTCGGATACGCAGAAATCCGAACTGCCGTCGCCGATCATCAGCACGCGCGGCGCTTCGTTGGCGCGCGCCTGTGCGGCGCAGGTGCATTTGCAGGTGCCACTGCGGCAGCCTTCGGCCTGGTAGGGCGATTCCAGTTCCCAGTGGTCATCGCACCAGCGCAGGTGGTTGGCCACCACCGGCAGCTGCGCCAGGCCGTGGTTGGCGAGAATGCGATGGATCGCATAGTCCAGGCCGTCACTGACGATGCGCAGCGGAACGCCCAGCTGTCCGGCACGGCTGACAAAGGCGGCGAAGCCCGGATCAATCTGCACCTGGTCCAGATGGGCATCAAGCGTGGCCGGGTCCAGCTTCAGCAGCCGCACCTGGCCCTGCATGCATTCACGCGAGCCGATCTTTCCCGCCTTCCACTGGTCTTCCAGTTCCTGCCAGCCCGGCTGGCCGTACTTTTCCAGCAGCGAGTCGATGACATCTTCGAGGCTGATGGTGCCGTCGAAGTCACACAGGATGCTCCAGCGCATGGGCAGGTCCGTCGATGAAAGAAGCGTCCGGCACGATGCCGGGGCAGGCTCAATGTAGGCAGGCCGCCTTTCTCGTTCCTTTCCTGTTGAAAGGCTTTTTTTACGGGCTGGGAAAGCGTTCAGGAAGATGCATGGATGAATGCGCGGCGCGCAGGCCACGCATGCATGTGCGGGTCAGGCGCGGGCCAGGACCTGCAGTATTTCGGCCGTCTCCTCACGGGTCTGCCAGGCGCTGTTGCCAAGGGTGAGCATGCGTGCGGCGAAGTCACGTGCATTGGGCACGTCCTTCTGCGGCACGATGCCACGCAGGTAGGCGTAGTCGGGCAGGGCACGGATGAACATACGGCTGGCGCCGAGGCCGCGCGGCCACAGTGTGTCCAGTGCGGCGTCACGCGCGCGCTGGCTGGGCAGCAGCAGCATCAGCATCGGCCAGGTGCCGCCGGTGCCGGCCAGGCCATCGACCACCTCCACCGCCGGCAGTTGTGCCAGCTGCACGCGCAGCTGCAATGCGCGCAGGCGCCCGGCCTGCAGGAACGCCGGCAATCGCCGCGCGGCATGGGCACCGATGTTCTGCCGCCATCGACTGACCCGGTGCTGCGGTATGTCCAGCGGGAAAATGTCACCGACCGCGTCTTCCAGATCGCCACGCCGCAGTGCGCTGCGCAGCGGATTGCCGTACACCAGCGACAGCAACAAGGGGCGATAGCAGGCGGCAAGGCCAAGCAGCTGCACACTGCGAAGCAGCTCCCAGCGCAGGTTGAAGCGCACGTGTTCGGCGGCATGCTCGGCCAGTTCGGCGCGCAGTTCGTCGTCGCGGCTGACCAGCAGGCCGCCTTCGTGCAGGCTCAGACCCTTGCCGGCGGCCAGGCTGAAGAATCCGATGTCGCCACGCAGGCCGACGCTGCTGTTGCCCACCCGTGCGCCCAGCGCCTGTGCGGCATCTTCGATGACCCAGGCGCCGGCGCTGCGGGCGATGTCGCAGGCCCGTTCGACATCGGCGATGCGACCGCCGAGGTGGGTCGGCAGGATGGCCAACGTACGCGCATCGGCCAACCGTTCGAGCTGGCCGGGATCGAAGTCGAAGTGGCCGCGCCGGGTATCGCACAGCTGCACGCGCAGGCCGAGGCTGTGCACCGCGATCGGCACCAGCGGGCAGGTGTAGGCCGGCATGATCACCGTGTCGCGCCTGGGCGCGCGCTTGCGCAGGGTGCGCAGGGCGATCAGCAGCGCGTGCGTGCCGGAACAGGTCAGCTGCAGCGGCGGCGTGCCCAGCTGGTTGGCCAGGATCCCGCGCAGGTCACCACCACCGGGAAGGAAGTCGCTGGCCTGCATCGGCAGGCCGGCGGTCGGTGGCAGTTCGCGCGCGAACAGGCTCATCGCAACGCGCTCACGAAGCGTTTTCGGTGGGACTGTGCGGGTCGTCCGCTTCCGCGCGGGCGAGGCAGACGATGCCGGCCACGATCAGCACCGCACCGACCAGGTGGTGCAGGGTGAGAGGCTCTTTCAGCAGCCACGCCGAGAGCAGCAGTACGCTGATCACCTCCAGGTGCGAGGCCGCGAACGCCGGGCCGATCGGTGCATGCCGCAGCAGGCTCATCCAGGTGAAGAACGCACCCACGTAGCCCAGGATGGCGCCGTACACCCATGGTTGCGACAGCACGCGCAGCAGCCAGGTGGTGTTGGCCTCGACCGGCAGCGCAGCATCGCCGGCGTACTTGAAGCACAGCTGGGCCAGGGTGTCGAAGGCCATCAGCAGGGGGAAGCCGATCACATACAGGCGCCTCACGAGCCGGCCCCCACCACCGCCACGCCTGCGGTGACCAGCAGCATCCCGGTCACCCGCAATGGCGTGAGCTTCTCGCGGAACAGGATGCGGCCGGCGATCATCAGCGCCACGATGTTGATCGAGCCCAGCAGCACGCCCTTGGACAGCGGAACCAGTGACAGGAAGGCGATCCAGGCAACGAACTCAAGCACGTAACAGGCGATGCCGATCCACAGCCAGGGGCGGCTGAGCATGTGCTTCCAGCGCTGCAGTCCCTCGCCCTCCTGCGGGTCGCTGGCGGCGGCCTTGAAGGCGAGCTGGCCACCGGTATCGAGCACGACATTGGCCAGCCACAGCAGCGTGGCAAGTGCCCCCATCTCAGGCCACCGCCTTGAGGACGCCGTTGCGTTCACCGATCCCGGTGAAGAAGCGCGCGCTGCGGCGGATCACCTCGCGGCGTTCGCGGTCGATCGTGATCATGTGGTAGCTGTCCTCCAGTACCACCAGTTCCTTCGGGCCACTGACCCGCGACATCACCAGTTCGGCATTGCCCATGCTGGCCACGTCGTCTTCGCGGGCGTGCATCACCAGGCACGGGGCGGTGACCTGGTGCAGGTGGCGGCGGGTCCAGTTGCTCAGCGCCCGCATCTCGGCCAGCGCGTGCCAGGGATTGCCCGGAAGGCCGGCCGCCGCGCTGTCGCCGGACAGCATGGCGGCGCTGACCTGCGCACGCAGGCGCTCGTCGCGCAGGCCGTACGGCGGTTCTTCCATGAACATGCGGTCGCGGCCGATGTTGAAGCGCTTGAACCACGGCAGCAGGAACGAGAGGCGGGCGACGGCGGGTATGTTCCAGCCGTCGTAGCGGAACGTGGCGCCATACACGCCGACGCCGGACACCCAGTCCGGTCGTCGAGCAGCAAGTGCCAGCGACAGCACCGCGCCCATCGACAGGCCACCGACGAACAGCTGGTCGACCTTGCCGCGCAGGCTTGCCGCCGCATCTTCCACGCCCTGGTACCACTGTTCCCAGGTGGTCGCCAGCAGGTCATCCACGGTGCCGCAATGGCCGGGCAGCTGCACGCCGTGTACGGTGAAGCCGGCGTTGTTCAGCCCTTTGCCCAGCATGCGCATTTCCGCCGGGGTACCGGTCAGGCCGTGGACCAGCAGCACGCCCTGCGGGCCACCGGGGAGGAAGAAGTCGTGCGAGTCGGTCACCTGGCGGCTCCGGGACGGCAGTGGGGAGGGTCAGGATCGCAACCGCGATTTTCGCCAGCCTTTCAGCGCCCCGGTCCGGGTCAGGGGCCCTTCAGCAGCGGCAGCGTGATGGCGACCTTGAGCCCGCCGCCGGGGCGGTTGAGGAAGGTCAGGCGCCCGCCGAAGTGCTCCACCGCCTCGTGGGCGATGGCCAGGCCCAGGCCGGTGCCGCTGGCGGTGGTGCCGGGGGCGCGGAAGAAGCGCTCGCCCAGCCGCGGCATCACGTCCTCGGGTACGCCGGGCCCGTTGTCCTCCACGTACAGTTCGACGTCGTTGTCATCCAGCGCGTGCACGCCGACGGTAACGGTCGCATCGCGGCCGGCATAGCGCAGCGCATTGTCGATCAGGTTGTCCAGTGCTTCCTGCAGCTGGGCACCGTTGCCGAGCACGCGCAGCGGCTGGGGGCTGCCGCGGTAACCCAGATCGATGCCATCGCGGATCGCTTCAGGCACGCGTGTACCGACCCACTGCGGCACCCGTTCGCACAGGTCCAGTGCCTCCACCGTCTCCGGCACGGTCTGGGCCCGGCTCAGCGCCAGCAGCTGGCTGCTGACCCGCGCGGTGCGCTGGTTGAGCCGGCGGATGTGCTGCAGTGCCTCGCGCACCGTGTCCGGGTCGCCATGCGCCAGTGCCTGGTCCACGTGCAGGGCCATGCCGGCCAATGGCGAGCGCAGCTGGTGCGCGGCGTCGGCGATGAACCGGTTCTGCAGGGTGATCATTTCCGCCTGGCGGGCAAACAGATCGTCGATGGTGCTGATCAGTGGCTGGATTTCCTCCGGCACGTCGGCGTCGGTGATCGGCGCCAGTTCGCCGCGGCGCTGTGCCAGGCGGGTCCTCAGCGGGGTCAGGATGCGCAGGCCATGGGTCACCCCGAACCAGACCAGCGCGGCAGTGCCCAGCGCCAGCATGGTCATCAGCGGGATGATGATCATCAGGATCTCTCTCGCGCGCTGGCGTCGTTCGGCCATGCTTTCGGCCACGGTTACCGCCAGCTGGTCCTGCGGATCGTTCATCGCACGCGTGCAGACGGTGGCCATGCGCACCGGCTGGCCGTTGAGAATGCCATCGTACAGGGTGGGGTCCACGCCGGTGCATTCCTGCGAAGGCGCGTAGGCGCTGAAATCTGCATTGCCGCTGAGCGTCCCCTGGCGGCTGCTGTCGACGTTGAAATAGCGATGGCCGTCGGGTTCGTACTCGATCAGGAAGCGCGCCTGCGGAGACAGGTCGCTGGTCACCGGCATGGTGCTCAGCATCTGCGCGAACGAGTGCGTGTCGTCGATCAGGTTGCGGTCGTGGATGCGGTTGGAATAGTCCAGCGCAACGTAATAGGCCAGGATCGTATTGAAGGTGAGAAGGCCCAGCATCGGCAACGCCAGGAAGGCGAGCAGGCGCCGGCGCAGGCTGGGCGGTCCACTGATCACGGGGCGCTGTCGTCCTGCGCGTCTTCCAGCATGTAGCCCAGCCCGCGCACGGTGCGGATGCCCATGCCGCCCGGCTGCAGCTTGCGGCGCAGGCGGTGCAGGGCGATGTCCAGGCCGTTGTCGGTCAGGTCCTGGCCCCAGTCGCACAGCGCTTCCACCAGTTGCGCGCGTGACACGATGCGCTCTGCACGCACCGCCAGCGCCGACAGCAGGCCGAACTCGCGTGCGGTCAGTTCAAGTGATTGGTCGTCGATCCATACACGGTGCCCGGCCAGGTCCAGGCGCAAGCGGCCGATGCGCAGGTCCGGATTGCCATTGCTGGTGACCCGCCGCAGCTGTGCACGCACGCGGGCTTCGAATTCGTCCAGTGCGAACGGCTTGACCAGGTAGTCGTCGGCACCGAGGTCGAGCACGCGCACCCGCTCGGCCAGGCCGTCACGCGCGGTCACCACCAGCACCGCCAGGCCATCGCCACGCTGGCGCAGTCGTTGCAGCACGTCGCGGCCATCCAGTTGCGGCAGCCCCAGGTCCAGCACCAGCAGTGCGTACTGGGTCGAGCCCAGTGCTGCATCGGCGTGCGCACCGTTGTCGACGTGGTCGACCACGTGCCCCTGCCGGCGCAGCGAGGCGCACAGGCCGGAGGCGATGTCCGGGTCGTCTTCAGCAATCAGAACGCGCATGCGCGGGGGCTCCTGTAACGGTCAGGCCCACCGGCTGGACGGGGCGGGCCTCTCGGCTGCCGAAGGGTAGCCGCAAACCGGGTGAAGGTGGAGCGCGCCGGCACCTCCCGGCGCCGTCACGCTGTCCCTCCATTCAGTCCTGCAGCCCCGGCTCACCCAGCGCCAGCGGCATCCGGGAGCCATCCAGCAGGCCACGGCTGAGCTTGCCCTCCTCGATGAACAGCAGTTCGCCGTTCTCGCCGTTCTTGATGCTGCTGTCGATGGCGATCACGCGGTCGCCGTGGAAGCTGCTGACGTGTGGCATCGAGGTATGGCCGACCACGATGCGCTTGAGCTGCAGGCAGTCGAGCACGGCCTGCACACCCGCGGTGTCAAGGCGGCCATCGAAATAGCCGCGGTACCAGATCGGGCTGGTCTTGCCGTCATACAGCGGTGCGGTGGCCGGGTCGGCCTTCACTTCGGCCTTGGGCAGGCCCAGCGAGGCCTGGTAGGCCGCGTTGGTGCGTGCCGGGTCCAGCGCCAGCTGCACCGCCTCGGGCGAGATGCCGCCGTGCAGGAACAGGGTATCGCCGATCTTCAGCAGTACCGGTCGGGTGCGCAGCCACTGCCCGATCACCGAGTCGGCGCCATACAGCTGCGGGTAGCTGCGGCCCAGCAGCTGGGCGCTGCGCAGGTACTTCGGGTTGACGTAGCGCAGGTCGTCGTACAGCACCATGGTTTCGTGGTTGCCGAGCACGAAGTGCACGGCGCCACCGGCGGCGGCCGCCTGCTGCTGCAGGCCGTAGAGCAGCCAGAACGCCTCGGTCACCTGCGGGCCGCGGTCGAACACGTCACCGGTGATGATCAGGGTGTCCTTGCCCAGCGCCCAGCGATCCTCCGCGTCGATCACGTGATGGGCACGCAGCAGGCGCACCAGCAACCCGTACTGGCCGTGAATGTCGGACAGCGCGACGATGCGCGGTGTGGCCGGCAGCACCGAGACCGAGGCTGCATTCGGCGCAGCCACATGCACGGTGTGTCCGTAGCCGCAGCGCGGTGCGATATCAGTCCCTGTTGCCCCGGAGGCAAGCGTGCGCGATTCGACCTTGTCGGCGCAGATCCAGTTGGCCTGCACCCGGTCGCCCTGGCGGAACACATAGGGGCCATCGGCCTGCACGTGGTCGGCGGGTGCGGCAACCTCGCGGGCCTGCGTTGCTCCGGCGCTGCAGGCCAGCAACGGCAGCAGCAGGGCGGTCATCAGGGAAGGGCGATAGCGCGACATCGTCGGTATCCGGCGGCGGAAACATCCGATGCTAACCGGCGCGACCGGGTCGCGGTGTGCGCGAATGGGCGGGTCAGGCGCTGTGCCCGTCGTCCCTGAGCTTGCGCACACGGGTGGCGGCGGCCTGCAGGGGCCGACCGTCGCGCCCGCGCGGCTGCATGTACGGCAGCGGTCGCCGCGTGCTGGACTCGATCAGCTGCGAATGGGCCTCGCCCGCGTCGAAGCGATGGCGCTCACCCCATTGGCGCAGCGCGACCAGCACCGGGAACAGCGCCTGGCCCGCGGCGGTGAGCACGTATTCCTGGTAGGCCGAGCCGTCGGAGGCCGGTTGCAGTTGCAGGATGCCGGCCTCGACCAGCCTGCGCAGGCGATCGCTGAGGATGTTGCGGGCGGTGCCAAGGCTGCGCTGGAAGTCGCCGAAGCGGCTGACGCCGTCGAAGGCATCGCGGATCACCAGCAGTGCCCAGCGATCACCGAGCAGGTCGGCGCTGCGGGCAACGGGGCAGGGGCTGTCTGCGTGCATGGCGGTCTCCGTCCTATGTGGTTGCAGTTTAAAACCAAAGTGGCTAGCCTGCATCCGGTTTCAATATGAAACCAGATGACGAATGCCATGCCGATTCCACGCCCCCTGCTGGTGCTGCTTGCGGTTGCCGCCGGCGCCAGCGTTGCCAACGTCTATTACGCGCAGCCGCTGCTGGATCAGCTTGCACACGCCTTCGCGCTGGAGCGGGCGGTTGCCGGCGCGGTGTTGGCCGCGACCCAGGCCGGCAGCGTGCTGGCATTGCTCGGGTTGCTGCCGCTGGCTGATCGCGGTGACCGACGGCACCTGCTGCGGCTGCAGCTGGCGGCACTGGTGGCAGCCCTGCTGTGGCTGGCAGCGGCACGCACGGCCGGTTGGCTGTTGTCGGGCATGCTGCTGGCCGGGCTGTTGGGCACCGCGCTGACCCAAGGCTTGATCGCCTACACGGCAGCGATGGCTCCGGCCGCGCAGCGCGGGCGCGTGGTGGGGGTGGTGCAGGGCGGGGTGTTCATCGGGTTGCTGCTGGCGCGCGTGCTGTCCGGCACGGTGGCGGCCATTGCCGGCTGGCAAGCAGTCTATCTGCTGTCGGCAGCGCTGATGGCGACCCTGGCCGCACTGCTGTGGCGGCGCCTGCCGGCTGTGCCGATACCCGTGGTGCCGCCGCGTTGGCGCGACCTGATCGGCTCGATGCTGGGCATGCTGCGCCGGGATCGAACGCTGCGCGAGCGCGGTCCACTGGCGTTGCTGCTGTTTGCCGGACTCAACGTGTTCTGGGCGGCGGCCCCCTTGCCGCTGTCGGCCCCACCGCTGCAGTGGTCCACTGCGGCCATCGGTGCGCTCGGCCTGGCTGGGGTGGCAGGTGCATTGATGGCGTCGCGGGTCGGGCACTGGATGGACCGCGGTTTTGCCGATCGGGTCAGTCTTGGCGCGCTGCTGTTGATGCTGGTCGCGTGGTGGCCGCTGCTGGGCCTGCCGCAGTCGCTGTCGTTGCTGCTGCTGGGCGTGATCGTGCTCGATCTGGGTGGGCAGGCGCTGCATGTCTCGAACCAGGCGCTGCTGCTGCGCGCGCCGGGCGAGCAGCATGGACGCCTGGTGGCGCTTTACATGCTCTTCTATGCGGTGGGTAGTGGTGCCGGTGCGGCTGCCGGGCCCTGGGTGCAGGCCCGGCACGGCTGGCCTGCCGTGTGCCTGCTGGGCGCCGGCATCGCGCTGCTGGCGCTGCTGTGGTGGGCGGTGTGGCGGAGGCGGGCGGTGAAAGCAGCGGCTGGCGCGCGAATCGGTAGAGTCGACTGTTAGTCGACTGCTCCTCGTTCCGACGGCGAAAAGGTCCGCGCTGCGCGCGGTAGTCGACTAACAGTCGACTCTACCCGCCACCGGGATTTTTCATTTCCGCCAGTTCAGCGCTGCAACGCGCGCCGCCCCGGCGCTTCCTGCAGGTCGGCGCTGGCCACCACCACGCGGTTGCGGCCGCTGCGCTTGGCCTCGTACATCGCCGCGTCGGCACGTGCCATCAACCGTTCGTAGTCCGGGTGGCCATCATGGCCAGCCACGCCGATGCTGGCAGTCAGCGACAGAGCCTGGCCGTTGGCCAGTGCCACTGGCGACTGCGCGATCTGCCGGCGCAGGCTCTCGGCGATCACCGTGGCCTGTGACTCACTGGCGGCAACCAGCACCACCACGAACTCCTCGCCGCCGTAGCGGAACAGGTAGTCGCTGCCGCGGGTCAGCTGGCCGAGCAGGCCGGCCACATGCTGCAACGCGCGGTCGCCGGCATCGTGGCCGTGGCCGTCGTTGATCGCCTTGAAGTGATCCAGGTCGAGCAGCAGCAGCGAGAACGGCGTGCGGTTGCGCGTGGCCAGCTCGATCTCCCTGCGCAGCACGGTAGGCAGGAAGCGGCGGTTGAGCAGGTTGGTCAGAGCATCGCTGCCGGCATCCAGTTCACCGATGCGTTCGAACAACAGCGTCATCAGGGTACGGATGGCGGCCAGGTCCTCGCGGATGGCCGGCAGCACCGCCAGTCGCTGCGCCGGGGTGTCATGGTTTGCCCGCTGCAGGTTGCCGTCGATGCGGGCCATCAGTTGGCCGACCTGCTGGGTTTCGCTGCTCTCGCCGAAGCTGGGGATGCCCTTGTGGGTGAACCACAGGCCGAATTCCGAGGTCGCCAGGCTGGCGCTTTCGCTGGCCTGCACGTGGCCGGCGAGTGCGTACAGCAGGGCGTTCTCCCAGTCCAGCAGCAGTGCACGCTGGCGCTCGCGTTCAGTACCGACATTCTGCACCAGCGAGAACAACCGGTAGGCAGCATCGGCGCGGGTGGAGCGCTCACGTGCATGGGTGTAGGCCAGGGTCATGCCTTCCATGGCGATGTCCATGATCGCGCTGAGGCAGTCGATGGCGGCGAACGCGGTGGCGCTGTCGGGCGCGTCGTCGCGCAGGCGCACGAACAGCTCGTGCTTGAGTACGCGCGCGCCGCGGGTGACCAGGTCGACCGGAATGCCGACCCGGGCATGTACATCGCCGATCACCCGTTGCGAGGCAACGGTGGCGGCAATGCCGTCGGCATCGGTGGTCAGCAGCTGCACCAGCCAGCGCTGCATGGCCGGTTGCAGGCGTTGCTTGACCTGATCGTGGGACAGGAAGCGGCGTGCACGCCCGTCCTGCAACAGCACTTCGTAGAAGCGTTGGGCCAGCGCCGGCGGGGCATCGGTTGCGGCGGCGTGCAGCAGCGCGGTGGCGGCAGGGCCGGCCTGTTGCAGGCAGTGCTGCCAGGCCTCGGCCAGCGGCTGGCTGGCATCGTCCAGTTGGGGTGGTTCCACGTCGATCTCTGACTGCGTACGGCAAACCACGGGTATCGGCCGCGGTGGCGTGCGGTTGATGGTGGGCAAGCCGGCCAGTTTAAGCGCGATGCAGGGTCGTCCGGCACGCAGGGCACATCAGGCCTGCGGTAGCAATGAGCGAACGCATTTGAGAATCACTCGCATTGATGGGAGAATGCGCGCACGGATCGGGCCGCAGGCGACTGCAGCGACGCTCCGCCTCCCCCTCGTCGTTGCCTCAAGCCCTTTGCCAGAGGCCCCGTTGCCCTGCCAGAAGGTCCAGATCATGTCTCCTGCCGTTGTCCTCTCGCCGCGCCCGCTGGCGCTCGCCGTTGCCGCCCTGCTGGCGGGCAGCGCCCTGACCGCCCAGGCTGAAGCCGACGCCACCGATATCGACACGGTGCACGTCACCGCTTCGCAGATTGCCCGCCAGGCGTTGGGTACCTCGACCATCACCGCCGAGGACATTGCCAGGCGCCCACCGGCCAACGACATCGCCGAACTGCTGCGCACCATGCCGGGCGTCAACCTCACCGGCAACAGCGCCTCGGGCCAGTACGGCAACAACCGCCAGATCGACCTGCGCGGCATGGGCCCGGAAAACACCCTGATCCTGGTCGACGGCAAGCGCATCGGTGCGCGCGATGCCGTGCGCATGGGCCGCAGTGGCGAGCGCAACACGCGCGGCGACACCAACTGGGTGCCGGCGGAGATGATCGAGCGCATCGAAGTGCTGCGCGGACCGGCGGCGGCACGCTATGGCTCCGGTGCTTCCGGTGGCGTGGTCAACATCATCACCAAGCGCCCGACCGGCGACCTTGCCGGTGCGGTCGACCTGTACGGACTGGTGCCCGAACACAGCGCCGAAGGCGGCAGCGAGCGCGTCGGCCTGCAGCTGAGTGGGCCGATGACCGACACGCTCTCGTTCCGCCTGTACGGCAACCTCAACAAGACCGACGCCGATTCACTCGATCTCAACCGCCAGTACGCCACCCAGCCGAACGCAGTGCCACCGGCTGGCCGCGAGGGCGTCAAGAACCGCGACATCAACGCGCTGCTGCGCTGGGACGTGACCGCCGACCAGGTGGTCGAGTTCGAAGCCGGCACCAGCCGCCAGGGCAACATCTACGCCGGCGACCGCGCGGTCAGCACCACGGGTACTTCGACCGGCATCGATCTGGCTGCGCTGGCCGACGGCAAGGCGGAAACCAACCGCATGTACCGCAACACCGGCGCGGTCACCCATCGTGGCCGTTGGGGCGATGTGACCTCGCGGGTGACCGCGGCGGTGGAGGCGGTGAACAACTCACGCATCAATGAAGGCCTGGCCGGTGGCCCGGAGGGCAGCTTCAACGGCACCGACTGGTCGACCTCGCGCCTGCGCAACTACCAGCTGGATGGCGAAGTGAGCTTCCCGACCACGCTGGGCAGCGCCGAGAACATCTGGACGCTGGGCTTTGAATACCTGGACAGCCGCCTGACCGACCCGTACTCGATGAGCCAGTCCAGCAGCAGCGGCGGTGGCATCCCGGGGCTGTCGGCCGATCGTGCGCGCGGCAAGGCCGATGCGCAGACCACGGCGGTGTTCGTGGAAGACAACATCTACCTGGGCGAGCGCTGGATCGTTACCCCGGGCCTGCGCTTCGACCACCACAGCCAGTTCGGCAACAACACCAGCCCCAGCCTCAACGCGCAGTTCCGCATCAGCAGCGACTGGGTGGTGAAGGGCGGCATTGCCCGCGCGTTCAAGGCGCCGAACCTGTATCAGTCCAATCCGGACTATCTCTACTACACCCGCGGCAACGGCTGCCCCAATGCGCTGCCGAGCCTGGGCGCCGGTTGCTACATGCGCGGCAACGCGGACCTGAAGGCGGAAACCAGCCTGAACAAGGAACTGGGCATCGAGTGGGCACCGCAGAGCGGCTGGCAGGCGTCGTTGACCTACTTCCACAACGATTACAAGGACAAGATCCAGGCCGGCTACACCCAGATCGGGCTGACCGCCGACACCAAGGGCCGCATCTTCCGCTGGGAGAACGCGCCGAAGGCGATCGTGCAGGGGCTGGAAGGCAACCTGGTCATTCCGCTGCTGGGCGAGCAGGGCAACCGCCTGAAGTGGAGCAACAACTTCACCTACATGGTGGAAAACGAGAACAAGACCACGCACCAGCCGTTGTCGGTGATCCCGAAGTACACGATCAACACCATGCTGGACTGGCAGGCCACCGACAGGCTGTCCGTGCTGCTGACCGGCACCTTCTACGGCAAGCAGGAACCGGCCACGACCAACATCAACAACGACCCGCGCTGCACCGGCAGCTGCGATGCATCGATCGCGCTGCAGGATCGTGGCGCGTACAACATCTGGGGCGTGAGCGCGCGCTACAAGGTGACCGAGACGGTCAGCTTCGGCTTCGGCGTGAACAACCTGGCCGACAAGCGCCTGTTCCGCGAGGCCAACAGCAGCGATGCCGGTGCGGCGACCTACAACGAACCGGGCCGCGCGTACTGGGCCAGCCTGCGCTTCGGCTTCTGACCGCAGGCAGTCGTCGGTCTGCAGCCCTCGCCGGGCCATGCCCGGCGAGGGCTCGTGTGGCCTGCAATGTTATAAACATCGTAATAGTCTCCCCCGCCGGCACCGCGTAGCCTGCACCGCATCGCAAAGGAGCTGTTGCCATGGGCCACGACCACGATCACCTGCCATCCCAGATCCGCCACGAGAAGCCCTTGTGGTGGGCACTCGGCCTGACCACCACCTTCCTCGTCGTCGAAGTGGTGGGCGCGTTCTGGACCAACAGCCTGGCGCTGTTGTCCGACGCCGCGCACATGGCCACCGATGCGCTGGCGCTGATGATCGCGCTGGTCGCGGTACGGTTGAGCCGGCGCCCGCCGGATGCGCGCCGCACCTACGGCTATGCACGGCTGGAAGCGTTGGGCGCGATGATCAACGGTGCCATGCTGTTCGTGGTCGCCGCCTACATCCTGTGGGAGGCGATCGGCCGCTTCCGCCAGCCGCAGGAGATCGCCTCCTCCGGCATGCTGGTGATCGCGGCTGCGGGCCTGGTCATCAACCTGATCTCGATGCGCCTGCTGCAGGCGGGCAGTGGCGAGAGCCTCAACGTGAAGGGCGCCTACCTGGAAGTGTGGGCCGACATGCTCGGCTCGGTGGCAGTGATTGCGGGCGCATTGTTGATCAAGTGGACCGGATGGAAACCGATCGACCCGATCCTGGCCGTGCTGATCGGCCTGTGGGTGCTGCCGCGTACCTACGTGCTGATGCGTGAAGCGATCAACGTGCTGCTGGAAGGCGTGCCCAAGGGCATGGACGTGGACAGGGTGCGCGACAGCCTGTCCGGCCACGCCGCAGTCCTGGACGTGCATGACCTGCACGTGTGGGCGCTGGCTTCCAGCACGCCGGCGCTGACCGCGCACATTGTGATGCGCGACGGCACCGACGCCGATGTGCTGCGCCGTGAGCTGGGCGGACGCCTGCATGATGACTTCGGTATCGAGCACGTGACACTGCAGATCGAAGCGGACCACTGCGGCGAAGCCTGTGGCGGGCCGGCGCCGGCCAAGGGCGGCGGACACGAGGGCCATGAAGGCCACGACCACGGCGAGGACGCGCAGGGCCATCGTGGCCACGTGCATCGTTGATCGAAGATGACGCGCGCGCCGGGAGACGCCCGGCGCAGCTATTCGTCCCGCCGCGAGGCCAGCCGATCCGCCAGCCGGGTTGGCTCCGGCAGCCGATAGCCACGCAGGGTGTGCTGCACCCAGCCCAGCGCGGTATCGGCACTGACCCGATGGCCACCGGCCACGAACAGCGGCTTGCAGCGCACCTTGCTGCGCAGCACCCAGCCCAGTTGCTCGTCGCCATCCAGCAGCGGTGTATGCGCACCAGCTTCGGCGCCCGGTTCGACGAACCTTCCCACCAGTTTCGATTTCGCCACGCCGATGCTCGGCAGATCGGTGACCACGCCCAGATGCGCGGCGACGCCCAGCCGGCGTGGATGGCTGATGCCGTGGCCATCGACGAACACCAGGTCCGGCGTTCGTGGCAGCAGTGCCAGTGCGGCCAGCAGTGCCGGCAGCTCGCGGAAGCTGAGCAGGCCGGGGATATAGGGCATCACCGTGGGGATGCGCGCGATCTCCTGCGCCACGGGCTGCAGCGTCCTTGCATCCAGCAGCACCGCCGCGGCGCGGGTAATGGCACCGTTGTCCTCGAATCCGACATCCAGCCCGGCCAGCCAGCGCACCTTGCGTGGCAGGCGGTCCTGGCGTTCCACGCGGCCGGCCAGTTGCAGCTGTTGCGCGCGGGCAGCGGTGACGCTGCCTTCCCAGCGCCCGGGGTCGATCACCGTATACATTGGCTGCAGCATCGCATGCGTGGCGCCACGGCACGGTGAGCGGCCGCCGGGGCTACAATGGCGGCCTGCCTTTCCTCGCGTTGGAGACCCTGCAGTGACCCGTAGACTCGTACTGTTGCGCCATGGCCAGAGCCAGTGGAACCTGGACAACCGCTTCACCGGCTGGGTCGATGTCGACCTGACCGAGCAGGGGCGCCGGGAAGCGGCCGCCGCCGGCCGCCTGATGCGCGAGGAAGGCCTGCAGTTCGACGTCGCCCATACCTCCGTGCTGAAGCGCGCCATCCACACCCTGCAGGGTGCGCTGGCCGAGCTGGAGCAGGACTGGCTGCCGGTGAACAAGTCCTGGCGCCTCAACGAGCGCCACTACGGCGGCCTGCAGGGCCTGGACAAGGCCGAGACCGCTGCCAAGCACGGCGAAGAGCAGGTCAAGGTGTGGCGTCGTTCGTACGACATCCCGCCGCCGCCGATGGACCTGGAAGATCCGGGCCACCCGATCCATGACCGCCGTTACGCCGGGCTGGACCGTAACGCGTTGCCGGGCACCGAATCGCTGGCCACCACCCTGGACCGCGTGCTGCCGTACTGGCACGACGCCATCGCGCCGCAGCTGAAGGACGGCAAGACCGTGCTGGTCACCGCCCACGGCAACTCGCTGCGTGCGTTGTACAAGTACCTCAACAACGTCTCGCGCGAGGAAATCCTCGAGCTGAACATCCCGACCGGCATCCCGCTGCTGTTCGAACTGAACGATGACCTGACCGTGCAGTCGTTCCGCTACCTGGGCGACCCGGAAGCGGCGCGCAAGGCCGCCGAAGCCGTAGCCAACCAGGGCAAGGCGAAATAAGAAACAGAAGGCCGGCGCAAGCCGGCCCTTCTTTTTGTAGAGCCGAGCCCACGCTCGGCTGCTTTGGGCCTTTGCCGCAGGAAGCATGAACCCGGAACGGAGAGCAGTCGAGCATGGCTCGACTCTACAGAAGGACGCTCTGTGACCTTTGGCCGGTCCCCAACCTCACGCCCCCGGCTACCCTGTGAAATTACCCGCAGGAGAGCCTCATGAACGTCCGCAACCTGGTCCCGCTGGGCCTGACCATCGCCATCGCTGCCTCGCTGGCCGCCTGTGGCAAGAACGAAACCGCGCCGGCGGCCAGTGCCGACGCCAAGCCGGCCTTCGACCTGTCGCAGATCAAGACGCCGCTGATCTCGCTCAACAGCGCCGACCTCGATCCGGCCATTTCGGCCTGTACCGACCTCAATGGCTTCGTCAACAGCAAGTGGCTGAAGGCCAACCCGGTGCCGGGCGACCAGACCACCTGGGGCAGCTTCGAGATCCTGCGCGAGCGCTCGCTGGAAGTGCAGCACGCGCTGGTGCAGCAGGCCGCCGCCAGCCAGGCCAAGGCCGGCTCGGTGGAAGCCAAGATCGGTGACATCTGGAAGACCGGCAACGACGAGGCCAAGATCGAAGCCGCCGGCCTGGCGCCGCTGCAGCCGCAGCTGGACAAGATCACCGCGCTGAACGACACCGCCGCCATCACCCAGTACCTGCGCGACAGCCAGGCCGAAGGCAAGGGCGTGTTGTTCTCGCTGTTCGCCAATGCCGACTACAAGGATTCGGCCAACGTCATCGCCTATGTCGGCCAGGGCGGCCTCGGCCTGCCGGAGAAGGGCTATTACTTCGACGATGCGCAGGCCAAGATCCGCGACGCCTACGTGGCCTACATCGCACAGGTGCTGACCCTGTCCGGCGTGGACGCGGCGCAGGCCGCCGAGCAGGCCAAGGCCGTGATGGCCTTCGAAACCCGCCTGGCCAAGGCCTCGATGTCACGCATCGAAATGCGTGACCCGGCCAAGCGCTACAACCCGCTCAGTGCCGCCGACGCGGACAAACTGACCCCGAACTTCAGCTGGACCGCGCTGTTCGACACCCTGAAGGTACCGGCCGCGCAGAAGTTCTCGCTGGCGCAGCCGGGCTTCTTCGGTGAAATGGACAAGATGCTGGCCGATGTGCCCGCCAGCACCTGGCAGGCCTACCTGCGCTTCCACACCATCGACGATGCCGCGCCATACCTGAGCAGCCAGTTCGAGAAGGCCAACTTCGATTTCTACGGCACGACCCTGCGTGGCCAGAAGGAAATGCAGCCGCGCTGGAAGCGCGTGCTGGAGTCGGTCAATGGTGGCATGGGTGAAGCCCTGGGCCAGCTGTACGTCGACGCCGTGTTCCCGGCCGAGTCGAAGGTGGCCATGCAGCACCTGGTGGAGAACCTGTCGCAGGCATTGAAGGCGCGGCTGGAGCAGCTGCCGTGGATGGGCGAGGAAACGAAGAAGAAGGCACTGGAAAAGTGGGCCAGCTTCACCCCGAAGATCGGCTACCCGGACAAGTGGCGTGACTGGTCGGGCCTGCAGACCAACGGCGACAGCTACCTGGGCAACATGCAGGCGGCGCGTGCGTTCAACTACCGCTACATGCTGGACAAGATCGGCAAGCCGGTGGACAAGACCGAATGGGGCATGACCCCGCAGACCGTCAACGCGTACTACAACGCCACCAAGAACGAGATCGTGTTCCCGGCAGCGATCCTGCAGGCGCCGTTCTTCGACGCCAAGGCCGATCCGGCGCTGAACTACGGCGGCATCGGTGCAGTCATCGGCCATGAGATGATGCACGGCTACGACGACTCGGGCAGCCAGTTCGCCGCCAACGGCAACTTCGACAACTGGTGGACGGACGCCGACCGCAAGGCCTTCACCGAGCGTACCGATCAGCTGGTCGCCCAGTTCGACGGCTACGAGTCGGTGCCGGGCGTGTTCGTGAAGGGCAAGCTGACCCTGGGCGAGAACATCGGCGACCTGGGCGGCCTGACCGTGGCCTATGACGCGCTGCAGATGGCGCTGAAGGAAGACCCGAAGGCGAATGTCGAGGTTGACGGCCACAGCCAGGACCAGCGCTTCTTCATGAACTGGGCCACCGTGTGGCGCCGCAACTTCACCGATGGCGAGCTGCGCGTGCGCCTGAACACCGATCCGCACGCGCCGGCCAATTTCCGTGCCAACGGTGCGCCGTCGAACATGCCCTCGTTCGCTGCTGCATTCCAGTGCAAGGCGGGTGATGCGATGGTGCGCGCCGACGACAAGCGTGTGGTGATCTGGTGATCGATCACCCGTGACGCGTGGAGCGAAAGGCCCGGCGAACGCCGGGCCTTTCGTTTGCCCGGCTGATCTCAGGCCAGCGCCGGTTCCCGCTCCAGCATGCGATGGAAGCGTTGCAGCACGTACGGATCCACCAGCCCGCCGGCCTGCTCGTCGATGATCCGCAATGCGGCCTCATGCTCCATCGCGTCGCGATACGGGCGCACGCTGGTCATCGCATCGTAGGCATCGGCGATGGTGACGATGCGCGCACCCAGCGGGATGGATTCGCCGCGCAGCCCATCGGGGTAGCCGCTGCCATCGAAGGCCTCGTGATGGGCGCGGATCAGCCGCGCCACCGGCAAGGCGTCGCTGCGGCCGGTGGCCAGGAAGATGTGTTCGCCGCGTACCGGATGCTCGCGCATGATCGCGCGCTCCTCGTCGGTATGCCGGCGGGGTGCCAGCAGCACGTCATCGGGTATGCCGATCTTGCCGATGTCATGGAAGCGCGCGGCCAGGCCGATCTGCGCACGGGCCTCGTCATCAAGATCGCAGTGCGTGGCCAGGCGCTGCGCGAGCAGGCCAACGCGGTCGCAGTGGTGGCGGGTGTAGGCGTCGCGCATCTGCAGCGACATCGAGAGGGCATCGATCAGGCAGGCCTGCGCGTGCAGCAGGTCGGGGGCGGGTACGGCGTCAGGGAACATGGTCATCCGCCCGCACCGGGTGGGGACCGGTGCGGGGTGTTCGGGGGGCGATCAACCCGGGGCAAGTGTGGTCAGAAGGGCGCGGGCCGCATTGAAGCGGTCTTCCGGCAACGGCAGCGGGTGCTTGATACGCAGCTTGTCGGGCCCTTCCATGGCATAGAGGTTCGGTTGTTTCTGGATCAGCTGGATCACCGCCATCGGATCGATGTTCGGCTTGGACTCGAACACGATGCGGCCGCCGTTCTCGCCCAGGTCGAGCTTGCGGATGCCCAGCGTATTGGCTTTCAGCTTCAGCTCGGCGATGGCGAACAGGTGCTTGGCTGCATCCGGCAGCAGGCCGAAGCGGTCGATCATCTCCACCTGCAGCTCGCGCAGCGCATCGCTGTCGCGCGCGCTGGAAATACGCTTGTACAGGGTGAGGCGGGTGTACACGTCCGGCAGGTAGTCTTCCGGGATCAGCGCCGGCACATGCAGCTCGACCTCGGCGCCGCGCACTTCCTCACCGGCATCCAGGTCGGGCAGCTTGCCCTGCTTGATGCTGCGTACCGCGCGTTCCAGCAGCTCGGTATACAGGCTGAAGCCGACCTCGGCCATCTGCCCGCTCTGGTCCTCGCCAAGCAGTTCACCGGCGCCGCGGATTTCCAGATCGTGGGTGGCCAGGGTGAAGCCGGCGCCCAGCTCGTCCATTGAGGCGATCGCTTCCAGGCGCTTCTCGGCGTCGGGAGTGATCGCGCGGCGGTCAGGGGTGATCAGGTAGGCGTAGGCGCGGTGGTGCGAACGGCCCACGCGGCCACGCAGCTGGTGCAGCTGGGCCAGGCCGAAACGGTCGGCACGGTTGATGATGATGGTGTTGGCGTTGGGGATGTCGATGCCCGATTCGATGATCGTGGTCGACAGCAGCACGTTGAAGCGCTGCTTCTGGAAATCCAGCATCACCTTTTCCAGTTCGCGCTCGGGCATCTGCCCGTGGGCGATGCCGATGCGTGCCTCCGGCACCAGCTCGGACAGCTCGCGCTGCATGCGGCCGATGCTCTCCACGTCGTTGTGCAGGAAGTACAGCTGGCCACCGCGCGCCAGCTCGCGCTGGAAGGCTTCGCGCAGCAGCGCGTTGTCCCACTGGGTGATGAAGGTCTGCACCGCCAGCCGGTTCGGCGGTGGCGTGGCGATGATCGACAGGTCACGCAGGCCGGCCATGGCCATGTTCAAGGTACGCGGGATCGGCGTGGCGGTCAGCGTCAGCAGGTGCACGTTGGCGCGCAGCGCCTTCAGCGCCTCCTTCTGGCGCACGCCGAATCGCTGCTCCTCGTCGACGATGACCATGCCCAGGTCCTTGAACTTCACGTCCGGCTGCAGCAGGCGATGGGTGCCGACGATGACGTCGATGGTGCCGGCAGCGACCTTTTCCAGTTCGGCCTTGATTTCCTTGCTGGTCTTGAAGCGCGACAGCACCTCGACCTTCAGCGGGTAATCGGCGAAGCGGTCGCGGAAGTTGCGGTAGTGCTGTTCGGCCAGCAGCGTGGTCGGCACCAGCACGGCCACCTGCTTGCCGGCACTGGCGGCGGCGAACGCGGCGCGCACCGCCACCTCGGTCTTGCCGAAGCCGACGTCGCCGCAGACCACGCGGTCCATCGGCTGGCTGCTGGCCAGGTCGCGCAGGGTCGCATCGATCGCGGCCAGCTGGTCCGGGGTCTCCTCGAACGGGAAACCGGCTGCGAACGGCTCGTACATCGCGCGGTCGACCTGCAGTGCCAGGCCGGCACGCGCCTGGCGGCGGGCCTGGATCTCCAGCAGCTCGGCAGCAACGTCGCGCACCTTTTCGGCGGCCTTGCGCTTGGCCTTGCTCCATTGCTCGCCACCGAGCGAATGCAGCGGTGCGGTTTCCGCCGAAGCGCCGGAGTAGCGGCTGATCAGGTGCAGCTGGGCGACCGGTACATACAGGCGGTCGCCCTTGGCGTATTCGATTTCGAGGAACTCGCCGGGCATGCCACCGACGTCCATCGCGATCAGGCCACGGTAGCGGCCGACGCCATGGTCCTCGTGCACGATCGGCGCGCCCTCGGTCAGCTCGCCGAGGTCGCGGATGATCGCCTCCGGCTCGCGGCCGGCACGGCGCGTGCGGCGGGTGCTGCCGGCGCGCTCGGGGAACAGCTGGCGCTCGGTCAGCACCGCGATGCGCGGATCGTCCAGCGCGAAGCCATCTTCCAGCGGCGTCACTGCGATCGCGAAGCGCGCATCGCTAGCGAGGAAACCGGGCAGGTCGGCCACCACCGGCGGCTTCAGCTGGGCGGCCTGCAGCACTTCCAGCAGTGCCTCGCGGCGGCCGGGCGAATCGGCGGCGATCAGTACCCGGCCCGGATAATGGCCGAGGAAGGATTTCAGCGCATCGCCGGCGGGGGCTTCGCGTGCGGCCACCGGCAGCGGGGGCAGCGGCTGGTCGCCCAGCGCGTGCGCGTCGGCGATGCGTGCGTGGTCGGCGGCCCATACCTCGATGCGCGGGGCATCGTTCAGGCGCTCGCGCAGCAGCTCCGGCGACAGGTACAGCGCCGACGGCGGCAGCAGCGGCCGTTCCACGTCGTGGCGGCGCTGCTCATAACGCTCGCTGGTCTGCGCCCAGAACGCCTCGGCGGCTTCGCCGGCACCGGCACAGACCACCGGCAGGCTGCCGCTGGGCAGGTAGTCGAACAGGGTTGCGGTGCGCTCGAAGAACAGCGGCAGGTAGTACTCGACGCCGGCCGGCGCCAGCCCGGATTTCAGATCCTGGTACAGCGCGCTGCGCCGGGTATCGACATCGAAGCGCTCGCGCAGCGTGGCCAGCACGCGGGCGATGCTGGCCTCGTCCATGGGCACTTCGCGGCCCGGCAGCATGTGCACGGCCTCGACCCTGTCCAGCGAACGCTGGCTTTCCGGATCGAAGGCACGGATCGAATCGATGTCCTCGTCCAGCAGTTCCACCCGCAGCGGCTCGTCGGCGCCCATCGGGAACACGTCGAGCAGGCCACCACGCACGGCGAAGTCACCCGGGTCCATCACCTGCGGCACGTTGCGGTAGCCGGCGCTTTCCAGGCGGCGCTTCTCGGCTTCCAGATCCAGGCGCTGGCCGACCTTCAGGTCGAAGCTGCCACCAATGACGTAGCTGCGCGGGGCCAGCTGCTGCAGCAGGGTCTGCACCGGCACGATCACCAGGCCACGCTTCAGCGTGGGCAGGCGGTGCAGGGCAGCCAGGCGCTGCGAGATGATGTCCGGATGCGGGCTGAAGCGGTCGTAGGGCAGGGTTTCCCAGTCCGGGAAGGCGACCACCGGCAGGGCCGGGTCGCCACCGAGCAGGGTCTGCAGGTCGGCTTCGAGCTGGTTGGCGCCGTGGTTGTCACGGGCGATCACCAGCAGCGGAGCGTCGTGCACGCGCGCTGCCTGGGCCAGGTACCAGGCCAGTGCGGTGGGCGAGGCGGGGGCGCGCCACCAGGCGCGGAGCTGGCCGGCGCGCGGCAGCGGCGGGGCGGGGTATGAGGTACGCGACATGGACCCCGGATTTTAGCAGAAGCCCGATCCGGCTCCTGTGCGTCGTGCCGGCCGGATGCCGGCAGCCTCATGTGCCGTTGGCGGAGCGGAATGCCGGCCAGCGGCTGGCACTACCGGGAGACGTGGCCGGGCAGGGCCCGGCGCATCCGTCAGTTGTCCAGCTCCAGCACCATCCGGACCAGGCCTTCGGCGCCGGTCGGGTGCGGCACCGGCTTGAAGCCCAGCGACGCGGCCAGCTGCTTCATCGGTTCGTTCTCGGCGGCTACGTCGCCGTACAGGCGGTCCAGGTACTTGCCACGGCCCCACTTCACCAGCTTGCGCATCAGCTGCCGTCCCAGGCCTTGCCCGATCAGGAAGCGGCTGATCAGGATCGCGTACTCGGCTTCACGGGTGCCGGGGATGATCGAGGCCCGGGCGACCGCGCCGACCACCGCTTCGCCAGCGGGCAGGGACTCGGCTGCGACCAGGGTGATCTCGGTCTTGGGGTTGGGGTGGGTCAGGCGCTGGGTGGTTTCCGGCGACAGCTCGGTCACCGCCTGCAGGAAACGATCACGGATTTCTTCCGGCCCGAACAGGCTGAATGCCGCTTGCAGCGGTGCGCCATCTTCCGGGCGGATGGGGCGGATCAGCAGCTCGTGGCCGCTGGGAGCCTTGAAGATCTCATGCCAGGGCGGCATGCGGTTGCGAGTGGCCATACCGGGTGATTCCTTGGTGGTCCATCGATTGTGGCATCACCGGGGCTGCGTTCCGTGAACGAAAGGCTCACGGCGGTACAGCCTCGTGAAGGCCGTTATTCGGGGGCTTTGAGCCAGTCCAGGCGGGTGCTGGCCCCGGGTTCGCCCAGGTGCTGGCGCAGCGCCGGCAGGGCCGGGCCGACCACGCGGTCGAACTGCCACGGCGGGTTGAGCAGCAGCATGCCGCTGCCGTTGAGGCGCAGCGGTGAGTCGTCCGGGCGCACCAGGAACTCGATCGTCATCGCCGATTTCACCGGCAGGGCGGTGGCCTTGCGCAGGAAGTGCAGGATGGTGCGGCGCTGCTTGATCGGGAACCAGACCGCGCAGGTGGCCTGCGGCCAGCGTGCCAGGGTCTCGGCCAGGGCGGCCAGGATGTTCTGGTATTCGGCGTCCTGGGCCTCGTACGGGGGGTCGATCAGCACCAGGCCGCGGCCGATCTTGCTGCCGTTGAACCTGGGCGGCAGCAGCGAGCGCAGCAGGGCGTAACCATCGCCGGGGCGCACGTCGACGCGGCTGTCATGGGCAAACAGGGCCTTCAACGTGGCCGCTTCGGCTTCCTGCAGCTCGCAGACCGCCATGCGGTCCTGCGCACGCATGGCCTGTGCGCTCAGCAGCGGCGAGCCCGGGTAGTTGGTCAGTGCGCCCACCGGATTGTCGGCCTGCACCGCCTTCAGGTAGCGTTCGACCACCTCCGGCAGCCTGGGCTGGGCCATCAGCCGCATGATCCCGGACTCGGCCTCCAGGGTCTTGCGGCTCTCTTCGCTGGCCAGCAGGTAGCGGCCGGCACCGCCGTGGGTGTCGAGCACGAAGAACGGGCTGTCCTTGCGCTTGAAGCTGTCGATCAGGGCCAGCTGCACGATGTGCTTGAGCACATCGGCGTGGTTGCCGGCATGGAAGGCGTGGCGATAGTTCATGGGCGGCAGTGTACGGGGCGGCGGCCGCAGCGGCTATGCTGCGCGCCATGACAGCTCCTGTTGCCCATGTCCTGGTCGTCGAGGACGAAGCCGCCATCGCCGAAACCGTGCTTTATGCGCTTCGCAGCGAGGGCTATGCCGCCAGCCACTGCCTGCTCGGTGGCGAGGCCCTGAAGCGCCTGCAGGCCGGGGATATCGACGTGGTGGTGCTGGACGTGGGCCTGCCCGACCTGGGCGGTTTCGAGGTGTGCCGGCGGCTGCGCGCGCAGCCCGGGCCGGCGGCCCAGCTGCCGGTGATCTTCCTGACCGCCCGCAACGATGAAGTGGACCGCGTGCTGGGCCTGGAACTGGGCGCCGACGATTACATGACCAAGCCGTTCTCGCCGCGTGAGCTGGTGGCGCGGGTGCGTGCGCGCCTGCGTCGCGCCGCACCGGTCGCGGCAGCCCCCGGCGCCGATGCGGGCTGGCAGGAACATGGTGCCTTCGCCATCGACCGCGAAGGCCGGCGCATCCGCTTCCGCGGCCACGCGCTGGACCTGACCCGCTACGAGTACGCGTTGCTGGAAGCGCTGCTGCAGCGGCCGGGCGCCATTCTCAGTCGCGCCCAGTTGATGGATCGCGGCTGGGACAGCAGCGCCGACAGTGCCGACCGCACCGTCGACACCCATGTAAAGACGTTGCGCGCCAAGCTGCGCGCAGCCGGTGCCAGCGACGACCCGATCCGCACCCACCGTGGCCTCGGCTACGCGCTGGAGGTCTAGCCGATGCGCCTGGTCCTGAAGCTGTTCCTCGGCTTCTTCCTGATCACCGGCATCGCCGCGTTCTTCGTGATGCGCGTGTTCGTCAACGAAGTGAAGCCGGGTGTGCGCCAGGCGATGGAATCGACCCTGGTCGATGCCGCCAACGTGCTGGCCGAGATGGCGGCGGCCGATGTCAAGGACGGCACCATCCGCAGCGGCAGCTTCACCCGCAACCTGGCCAAGGCGCGGCAGCGTGACCTGAAGGCGATGGTCTGGCGCTTTCCCAAGCGCTCACTGGACTACCGGGTGACCATCACCGATGCCAAGGGCATCGTCATTTACGACTCGCTGGGCCGCGACCTGGGGCGTGACAATTCGCGCTGGAACGATGTCTACCGCACCCTGCGTGGCGAGTACGGTGCCCGCTCCAGCCCGGAAGTGCCAGGCGAAGAAGGCGATACGGTGATGCATGTGGCGGCGCCGGTATACGACCCGGCCGATGGCCGCACCCTGATCGGCGTGCTCAGCCTGGCCCAGCCCAACCGCAGCATCGATCCGTTCATTGCGGCCAGCCAGCGCGCCATCATCGAGCGCGGCGCCTGGCTGATCGGATTGTCGGCGCTGGTCGGCGTGCTGGTGACGATGTGGCTCACCACGGGCCTTGGCCAGCTCAGCCGCTATGCACGGGCGGTCAGCGCCGGCGAACCGGTGCCACCGCCGCGGCGTCGCCGCGACGAGATCGGCGACCTGGGGCAGGCACTGGAAACGATGCGCCGCAAGCTGGAGGGCAAGGCCTACGTCGAGCAGTACGTGCAGTCGCTGACGCATGAAATGAAGAGTCCGTTGGCGGCGATCCGCGGTGCCGCCGAGCTGCTGCAGGAGCCGCTGCCGGAAGCCGATCGCGTGCATTTCGCACGCAGCATCGTTGATCAACAGGAGCGGCTGACCGAAACGATCGACAAACTGCTGGCGCTGGCCGAAGTGGAACAGCACGGCTGGCTGCAGACCCGCGATCCGATCGCGCTGCCCACGCTGCTGGCCGACGCAGCGGCGGCCGCGCAGGTGCGCGCGCAGGCGGCCGGCGTGCAGGTGCGCATCGGCAGCGTGCCCGACATGCGCGTGCAGGGTGATGCCTATCTGCTGCGGCAGGCGTTGCACAACCTGATCGACAACGCCATTGCCTTCTCACCGCCCGGCGCGGACATCGCGCTGCAGGCCGAGGTGGACGGGCCGGGCGTGCGCCTGCAGGTAGCGGATCGCGGTGCCGGCATTCCCGACTACGCGCGCGAACGGGTGTTCGAACGCTTCTATTCGCTGGCCCGCCCCGGCAGCGGTCGGCGCAGTTCCGGCCTGGGCCTGCCGTTCGTGCAGGAAGTGGCTCGCCTGCATGACGGACGCGCCAGCCTCGACGCCCGCGATGGCGGTGGCACGGTGGCAAGCCTGTGGCTGCCGTTGGGTGCAGCGGGCCAGCGCCCGCGCCGCTGACTTCACACTCGCTTCAAATTCGCCACAAACCCTGCTCACCGCAGCGGTCCATCCTGCAGCCCTCTCCAACGAGGATGGACCATGAAATCCCTGAAGATGCTGCTGCGGTTCGCCATTGTCGGCGGGCTGATCCTGTTGTTGCTGGTGCCGCTGATGATGATCCGCGGGGTGATCACCGAACGCAGCCAGTACCGCGACGAGGCCTTTGCGCGGGTGGCCGACAGCCGTGCGGGCACGCAGCAGCTGGTGGGCCCTGTGCGGGTGGTGCCGTGGGTGGAACGCAAGCAGGTTGAACTGGTTGACCCGCTGGGCGTCAAGAAGACCGAGGTGCAGGTCACCGAGGGGCACTGGCTGCAGATGCCGGCGTCGCTGGAGGTGGGCGGTGAGATGCTGCCGAGCCAGCGCGAAGTCGGCCTGTTCAAGGTGCCGGTGTACAGCTGGAACGGCCAGATGAAGGCGAGCTTCGCCGCTGACGACTATCCGGTGAAGGCAGGGCGCACCTATGGCCAGCCGTATGTGGCGGTGGGAATTTCCGATGTGCGCGGCCTGGTCGGTACACCGAACCTGCGCGTGGATGGCAAGCAGCTGCGCCTGCTGCCGGGCGTCGGCGTGGCCAGCGAAGTCGGCCGTGGCCTGCATGCGCCGGTGGCCGGTTTCGCTGCGGATCAGGGCGGCACGCTGGCGGCCAGCACCGTTGAACTGGAGCTGCGCCTGGATGGCAGCCGCATGCTGTCGGTGGTGCCGGTAGGCGATGACACCCACATCGCGCTGCGTTCGAGCTGGCCGCATCCGTCGTTCAGCGGTGCGTTCCTGCCCAACGAGCGGCGCGTTGATGCACAGGGATTCGACGCGCGCTGGGCGGTGTCCTCGCTGGCCTCCGACGCACAGCGGCAGCTGCGCAATGAAGGTTCGGTCGACTCGCAGGCGGTTACGGTGTCGCTGGTCGATCCGGTCGATACCTACACCCAGGCCGACCGTGCGTCCAAGTACGGCGTGCTGTTCGTGCTGCTGACCTTCGTCGGCTTCATCCTGTTCGAGCTGATCAAGTCGCTGCGCATCCACCCGCTGCAGTACCTGATGGTCGGTCTGGCGCTGGCAATCTTCTTCCTGCTGCTGATCAGCCTGTCCGAACACATCGCGTTCTGGAAGGCCTACCTGGTTTCGGCGGTGGCCTGTATCGGCCTGCAGGCGGTGTACCTGGCCAACGTGCTCGGCCATTGGAAGCGCGGCCTCGGCTTCGCGGCCCTGCTGACCGTGCTGTACGGCGCGTTGTATGGCCTGCTGGTGTCGGAGAACAACGCACTGCTGATGGGGTCGCTGCTGCTGTTCGTGATCCTGGCGCTGGCAATGTGGGTGACCCGCCGGGTCGACTGGTACGCGCTCGGCGCGGACCTGAAGTAAGGAGCACGCCATGGGCTGGCGCCAGGGATTGCGGCAACGGGCACAGCAGGGCATTCCGGCCCTGCTGGAAGTGGATGCACTGCTGCAGGCACATGGCGTGCTGGCGGCCCTGCCGGGGGCGCGGATCGCCCCCGGCCTGGTCCGCTTCCAGCTGGCGGCGGTGACCTGCGAAGGATTGCAGGGGCAGGGATTGCGTTGGCTGCAGGGTGCGCGGCAGGGACGCGGCGTGGTGGCCGGCCGGGTGCCGCGCTACCGGCCATGGAAAGCCGGCGCAGAGGCATTGGCCGAGATCGGCATCGGCGGCCTTCCGGATGACTGGCCGGCACACGCGGCGGTGTACGGCTGCAGCAGCATCGACCGGCGGCACTGGTTGCTGTTGCTGCCGGAGCGGGCGCAGTTGTGGCTGGGATGGAGCGGGTGATTCGGCTTTGTGGGTACGACCCAATCACTCTCCTGTGGGTGCGAACCTTGGTTCGCACGCTTCCGCGCCGCCCATGACCGATGGGACGGTATCGCCGCGCCCCGGCTGGCTAGACTCGATGGGTTGATGATCGAGCCGAAGGGCAGGGGTGGGATGTGTTGAAGTGGGGCGTGCTGGCCGCAGCGCTGGTGATGGGTGGCAATGCAGGGGCGCAGCAGCGCGAGACGGTGGACCTGGACATGGTCAGCCGCATCCGCCAGGAGGCGTTCCACCGTTCGCAGGTGATGGACACCTTCAGCTATCTCACCGAGCGCATCGGCCCGCGCCTGACCAACTCGCCGGCGATGGGCCGCGCCAATGCGTGGACCCGCGGCAAGTTCAACGAATGGAAGCTGGACAACGTCCACGACGAAGCCTTCGATGATTTCGGCCGCGGCTGGGAATTCACCTCGGCGAGCGTGGAAATGCTGGGTGACCGCGTGCAGCCGCTGCATGCGCTGCCCAAGGCCTGGACCCCCGGTACGAAGGGCCCGGTCGAAGGCGAGCTGGTGCAGGTCGACATCAAGAAGCCCGAAGACATCGAGAAGTACCGCGGCAAGCTGCGCGGCAAGATCCTCCTGCTGGGCGAGGCACGCGAATACAAGCGGGGCACCGAGCCCGATTCGCACCGCCACGACGCCACCTCGCTGGAAGGCCTGCAGGAATTCACCCTGCCCAAGGACAAGGACGCCACCGCCGAGCGCGCCAAGCGGGTCAAGGAGTATCAGGAGCGCCAGCAGCTGGCGGCCAAGGTCAATGCGTTCTTCGTCGAAGAAGGCGCGCTGGCCTCGATCAGCATCAGCAGCTGGGACAACGGCATCATCCGCGTTGCCGGTGGTGGTTCGCGCAAGGCCGGTGAGCCGGTGGGCATCCCCGAGCTGGCGATGATCAGCGAGCACTTCAATCCGCTGGTGCGCGCGCTGGAGGCCAAGCAGACGGTGCGCCTGCGCGTGGATGTGGCAGCACGCTTCACCGACGAGGCCGACCAGCCCGGCTACAACACGCTGGCCGAGATCCGTGGCAGCAGCAAGCCCGATGAAGTGGTGATGATCGGCGCGCACCTGGATTCCTGGCACAGCGGCACCGGTGCGGCCGACAACGCCGCCGGCGTGGCGGTGATGATGGAGGCGATGCGCATCCTCAAGGCCACCGGCGCCAAGCCCAGGCGCACCATTCGCGTGGCGCTGTGGAGCGGCGAGGAGCAGGGCCTGATCGGCTCGCAGGCCTATGTGGCCAAGCATTTCGGTCGCTTCCCCGAACCCACTGACGCGGCCCAGAAAGCGCTGCCGGCGTCGCTGCGCGAGCCGACCGGTGCACTGCAGAAGACCCGCGATTACAGCAAGTTCCAGGTCTACTTCAACATGGACAACGGCTCGGGCCGCTTCCGTGGCATCTACGCGCAGGAAAACCTGGCGGCGATGCCGATCTTCGAAGCCTGGCTGGCGCCGTTCCATGACGTGGGCGCCACCACCGTGGCCTCCCGCAACACTGGCAGCACCGACCACATCAGCTTCGACCGCATCGGCCTGCCGGGCTTCCAGTTCATCCAGGACCGGCTGGACTACTTCACCAACGTGCACCACAGCCACCTGGACACCTGGGACCACGCCGAGCCGGAAGACCTGAAGCAGGCCGCGGCCATCGTCGCTTCGTTCGCCTACAACGCCGCAATGCGCGAGTCGTCCTTCCCGCGAAAGGCAGAACCGTAAAAGGAGACGGAGGGGATCAAGTCGTATCTCCCCCTCCGCTTCCCGGTTGCAGCATCCCAGGGCTGGGCAATCGCGACTTAATCCCCTCCGTCGCCTTTTTCCGTCGGGGGCGGTGGGCTGGTAAAATCGGGGGATTCCCGTTCCTCGAGCCGTCCATGACCTGCCGCACCCGCTTCGCCCCCAGTCCCACTGGCTACCTGCACATCGGTGGTGCCCGCACCGCGCTGTACTGCTGGCTGGAGGCCCGTCACCGCGGCGGCGAGTTCGTGCTGCGCATCGAGGACACCGACCGCGAACGCAGCACCCAGGGCGCAATCGACGCCATCCTGGAGGCGATGGAGTGGCTGGGCCTGGACTACGACGAAGGCCCGATCTACCAGACCGACCGCGTCGCCCGTTACCGGGAAGTGGCCGAGCAACTGATCGCCGAGGGCAAGGCGTACTACGCCTACGAGACCCGCGAGGAGCTGGATGCCATGCGCGAGGCCGCCATGGCCAGGCAGGAAAAGCCGCGCTACAACGGCGCTGCGCGCGATCTGGGCCTGCCCTACCGGGACGACCCGAACCGCGTCATCCGCTTCAAGAACCCGCTGGAAGGCACGGTGGTGTTCGATGACCTGATCAAGGGCCGCATCGAGATCGCCAACAGCGAGCTGGATGACATGGTCATCTTCCGCCCGGACGGCTACCCCACCTACAACTTCGCGGTGGTGGTGGACGACTGGGACATGGGCATCACCGAGGTCATCCGCGGCGACGACCACATCAACAACACCCCGCGCCAGATCAACCTGTATGAAGGCATCGGCGCGCCGGTGCCCAAGTTCGGCCACATGCCGATGATCCTGGACGAGCAGGGCGCCAAGCTGTCCAAACGCACCGGTGCGGCTGACGTGATGCAGTACAAGGACGCCGGCTACCTGCCCGATGCACTGCTGAGCTATCTGGCCCGCCTGGGCTGGTCGCATGGTGACCAGGAGCTGTTCAGCCGCCAGGAACTGATCGACCTGTTCGACGTGAAGGACTGCAACTCCAAGGCCTCGCGACTGGACATGGCCAAGCTGGGCTGGGTCAACCAGCACTTCCTGAAGACCGAGGAGGTGGCCGCGATCGTGCCGCACCTGGTCTACCAGCTGCAGAAGCTGGGGCTGGACGTGGCCGCCGGCCCGGCTCCGGAGGATGTGGTGATCGCCCTGCGTGAACGCGTGCAGACCCTGAAGGAAATGGCCGAGAAGGCCGTGGTCTGGTACCAGCCGCTGACCGAATACGATGAAGCGGCGGTGGCCAAGCACTTCAAGGCCGGTGCCGAGGTGGCGCTGGGCAAGGCCCGCGAGCTGCTGGCCGCGCTGCCGGAATGGACCGCCGAGTCGGTGGGCGTCGCCCTGCACGACGCGGCCGCAGCGCTGGGAATCGGCATGGGCAAGGTCGCCCAGCCGCTGCGCGTGGCCATCACCGGCACCCAGGTCAGTCCTGACATTTCCCATACCGTTTACCTGGCCGGCCGCGAGCAGGCCTTGAAACGCATTGATGTGGCCATCACCAAGGTAGCAACGGCCTGAGGCATCCTTGCCAGGCCCGAACCGGAGAACACGCATGCCCGCCAAGACCGCCACTGCCTGTACCGCCCCGCACCACCACGTCCACGACGCATCGGATTTCGTGGCGGTGGTCGAGCGTGTCTCGCGCGAACGCGGGCTGCGCCTGACCCCGATCCGCGCCAATGTGCTGAAGCTGATCGCCGAGGCCGGCAAGCCGGTCAAGGCCTACGAGCTGCTGGAATGGGTGCGCAACGGCAAGGGCGTGGGCGCTGATGCCCCGCCCACCGTGTACCGCGCGCTGGACTTCCTGATGGCCAATGGCTTCGTGCACAAGCTGGAGTCGGTGAATGCCTTCGTGGCCTGCCATCATCCAAGCAGCGCTGCGCATTCGGTGCCATTCCTGATCTGCAACAGCTGCCACAGCGCAGTGGAGCTGGAAGACCGCGAGATCGTCAGCCAGCTGGAGAAGCGGGCCAAGGAACTGGGCTTCCAGCCGCAGGCACAGACGCTGGAAGTGCACGGTCTCTGCGCGCGCTGCGCGGGGTAACGCAATGGTAGTGCCGGCCGCTGGCCGGCATGCTGAGATTTGAGATTGGGGTCAGATCCCTTTGCCATTGGCAAAAGGGACCTGACCCCGTTTCATGACAAGGGCTAGTCCTTCGGTTTGCCTGCGGTATCCACCCGCACGATCACCGACATGCCGGGCCGCAGCTGCGCGGCCAGCTTCTGGCCTTCATCGATCGATATCCGCACCGGCAGCCGCTGCACCACCTTGGTGAAGTTGCCGCTGGCATTGTCCGGGCGCAACACGCTGAACTCCGATCCGGTGGCGGGCGCGATCTCCTGCACGCGGCCCCTCAGCACCTGGCCCTGGAACGCGTCGACCGAGAACGTGGCCGGCTGGCCGATCGCCATTCCCCAGGTCTGGCCTTCCTTGTAGTTGGCCACCACCCACAGTGTGTCAGGTACCAGGAACAGCAGCTGCGAACCGGCGGCGACATACTGGCCCACGCGCACGCTGGCTTCACTGATCTGGCCGTCGCGCGGTGCGTGGATCACCGTGTTGGCCAGGTCGATGCGGGCCAGTTCCAGCTGCGCCTGTGCGCTTTCCACCTGGGCCTCCAGGCTCTTGCGCGCGACCTGGGTCGACACCAGTGTTTCCTCGGCGATGCGGATCTGCGCCTGCGACTGCTGCACGCTGGCCTGCGCCGAGGCTTGGCTGGTGCGGAACTTGTCGCGGTCATTGATCGACACCAGCTGCTGCGCGGCCAGTTCCTCGTAGCGCTTCAGCTCGTTGCGCGAGCGCTGCAGTTCGGCCTGCCCGGCCGAGAGCGTGGCGCGCGCCGAGGCGATCTGCGCACGGTTCTGCGCCTGCGACTGGTCGGAGTTGGCCAGCGCCGCGCGCGCACTGTCGAGCGTCGCCTGCGCCTGGGCGACGCGTTGGGCATAGATGCGGTCATCGATGCGCAGCAGCGGCTCGCCCTGCCTCACATGCTGGAAATCCTTCACCAGCACTTCGGTCACATAGCCGTTGACCTGTGGCGCCATCACGGTGATCTGGCCGCGCACATAGGCGTTGTCGGTCACCATCACGCTGCTGGTGAACGGCCACAGATGCCAGGCGCGCAGGATCAGCGCAATGCCCAGCAGGGCCACCACCACCATCACCACCACGCTGCGCGCGCTGGGCTTGAGATACTTCGGCGCGACTGCCGGTTCAACGGGCGTGGGCGCTGGTGCCGCGTCGGTCGGCGGCGGTGGCGTCACATTGTCGGCGTCGTCGGATCGGGGCGGAACGGGGGGCATGGCGGAGGACTCAGCGGTGCGCGGCCGGGGTGGCCGCAACGGGTGAAGTGGGGTGGCGCTTGCGCCATTGCTTGAGCACGGCGGTGCGCAGCGACAGCAGCAGCAACCAGCACAGGAAACCGATCGCCAGCCAACCGCTCAGGGTGAACACATCATTGAAGCCGCGCACATTGGCTTCGCGGCGCGTGGTCTGCGCCAGCTGCGCGCTGCCCTGCGCGCTGCGCAGCACCGGGTCGGTGATCTGTGCGCTGTACAGCTGTTGCTGGATGCGCAGGCGTTGTGCCACCACCGGATCGGCGGGGTCGAGCTGGCTGGTCAGCGCGCTGGAGTACAGTTGCTCGCGATGCAGCTGGAAGGTGCCCAGCACCGCCGAGCCGGCCAGGCCGCCCAGCGTCTGCGTGATCGACAGCGTCACCAGGAAGGTGACGATGTGGTCCACCCCCTGCTTCAACGCCGCCGAAATGCCGAGCATGATCAACGGGCCCATGAACATGCCGGCGCCGACCGAGGCCAGGAACTGGCTGGCGTAGAAGTCGTGCGGCCGATCCATGCTGGTGCGGTGCTGGTCGAAGAAGGCGGCAGCGCCCAGCAGCAGGATCGCCATCAGCAGCTGGGCGATCAGCCGCCTCGGGCCGAAGGTCAGCGAGGCACCGGCGATGCCCACGATCACCCCGGCCAGGATTACCACGAACAGCGGCCGCATCTGGTCAGGCCCCATGCCGAGCGTGCGCATCAGGTTGACCACGCCATAGGACTGCTCGGTGGTCAGGAAGCGGATCAGGAAGGCGCCGACGATGAAATGCAGCACCGGCAGCGTCGACAGCCAGCGGATCTGCAGCAGTGGATTGCGCCGGTAGTGCTCGATGATCAAGGCGGTGGTGGACAGCACGATCGAGGCGATCAGCGCCCAGCCCAGCCACGCTGTGTTGAGCCACCAGCGCGTGTAGCCCTGCGCCAGCACGATCACCAGCAGGGCGACGGCCGGGGCGAGCAGCGTGAACGTGAGGAAGTCCAGTGGCTCGAACGCCTTCACCTGGATGCCCGGCGGCAGCTTCAACACCACCACGGCGGCGAACGCACACAGCGCCAGCCCGGCTTCAAACGAATAGAGCTGGTGCCATTGGCCGGTATCCACCAAGCCTGGTGAAACGATCCAGGCGATCGGCACCGCCAGCTGCGAAAGGCCGACGCCGACCACCAGCAGATTGCCGGTGAAGCGCCGCGGCAGCGCCTGCAGCATGTACAGCGTGCCCAGTGTCGAACAGGCCGCGCCGGCGAAGCCGCTGGCGGCACGGGTCAGCATCGTGGTCTCGAAGCTGCCGACGAACAGGTGCAGCACCGCCAGCGCCGCATACAGGCCCAGCCCGATCTCGGCGAACAGGCGGATGCCGTACTGCTGGCGGAACTTGAAGGCCAGCAGGTTGGCGGTGACGTTGACCATGGCATAGGCCGCCACCAGCCAGCTGCCCTGGGTCGGGGTCAGCGCCAGCTGGCCCTGCAGGAACGGCAGGTTGGCGGTGACCAGCGCATTGCCGAGGCCGCCGGTGATCGCCACCAGCAACGATACCAGCGCATAGGCCGCACGCCGGTACGGCGGGTGCCAGGGCATCGACGCCGAACCGGGCATGGTCGGCTTCTCGTGCTCCTCCCAATCCGGAACCGGCTTCAGATACGGCTGGACCATCAGCGGGCCTCGCTGGTTGCTCCCTGGAGACCCCCACGCAGCAGCTGCAGGGCGCGCCCGGCCAACTGGGCGCGCTCGTCGCGGGTCTTGCCGCGCAGGGCCGCACCCAGCATGCCCGAGATCAGTGAAATATCCGTCTTTTCCAGGTCGGCACGGCACAGCCCCGCGGCCTTGGCGCGCGCGATAGGTTCCTCCAGCAGGTCGCGCACGGTCTCGCGCGCGGCGCGCATGGAGGGCACGTCCGAATCGACCGCACGCCAGTAATCGGCCAGTGCGGGCGAATCGATGATGCGCTGGGCCATGCCCTCGAACACCTCGAACAGGGCGTCGTCGCGGTCACCGAGCTGTTCGACCTGGCGCCGGATGCGATCAACCGTGCGCTGCAGCAGCGCCTGGATCAGCGCGGTGCGGTCGGGGAAGTTGCGGTACAGGGTAGCGCGGCCCACCTGGGCGCGTTCGACCACCAGGTCCAGTGGGGCAGTGACACCGTGTTGGCCGAACACATGATCGGCGGCGTCGAGGATGAGGGCACGGCGGGCAGCGGCATCGGCACGTTGGGCAGTCATGGAATTATTTTCGGACAAAAGTGTCCGATTGGCGAGACATTGGGTGACGGGATTGTCCGCTTGTTGTGGTACGCACATCTTTGTGACGGGTGTGTGAGCGGGGGCGCCGCGACCTCGCTCACGCACAAAGGAACGGGGGGCCAGACGGCCCCCCGGGGAGAGAGAGTGGTATTCGTGGTGCGGCCCCGCCATGCGTTGAAGGGCGAGTGGGGGCAGAGCCCTTTCCCGCGGAAAGGGATCCGCCCCCCTGCATCCGATCAGAAGAACGCGCGGATACCGAATGCGACGCCACGGCCCGGCAGCGGCGAGTAGTCGCGCAGCAGCGAGGTATGCGGGCGCACTTCACGGTTGGTCAGGTTGCTGCCATCCAGGAAGACTTCGTAGCTGTTGCTGGCGTTGCGGTCCCAGCGGTAGGCCAGGTGCGCATCGACCAGGGTGTAGCCATCGCTCGGTGCTTCGTTCTGCGCGACGTCCTTCTGGCGGCTGTAGCGCACCGCACCGACCGAGGCGCGCCAGCCGTCCTTCGACCAGCGCAGGTCGGCGCCGACGCGGGCCGGGGCGATGCGCGGCAGGTAGCCGGTGTTGGCCAGTTCCACGCTGTAATTGTGGTTGTGGTCGCCGTGCGGCACGGCGATGTCCAGGTTGCGGCTGCCGCTGCCGTCCAGCTTGGCCTTCACGTAGTCACCGAACAGGCGCAGGTCCCAGTCACCGGCGCCGCCCTCGAACAGGTGCACCAGCGCTTCGGCCTCGGCACCGCGGAACACCGCGTCCTGCTGGGTCCAGGCGCGGACCGGCAGGCCTTCGGTAACACCGGTGTCGGCCAGGTAGATGAAGTCCTTGAACTTCGTCTGGTAGACCGAGGCGGAGAAGTCCAGGCGTTCGCTGTGGGTGTGGATACCCAGTTCCACGCGCTGGCCGCGCTCGGTCTTCAGGTTGGCATCGCCGATTTCCAGCGAGCGGGTGGCGATGTGCGCGCCGGCGGCATACAGCTCTTCGTTGGTCGGTGCACGCTCGGAGCTGTCCACGCCGATGCGGAGGTCAACCGCATCGTTGAGCTTCCAGATGCCAGCGGCAGACAGGTTGGTGGCGCCGAACGTGCGGCGGCGATAGTCACCGCTCGGGTCCAGCTTGACCTGATCATGGCGGCCGCCCAGTTCCAGCTTGAACGGGCCGAACTGCTTTTCCTGCAGCACGAACAGGCCGATGTTCTTCGTGCCGGTATCCGGTACGAACGCCTCTTCGCCCTTGGCGCCGAAATCACTGTTGCCGAACTGCAGGCCGAAGGCACCATCCCAGCCGCCGATCTGCTGCTGCACGGCTTCCAGGCGTGCCTCGATGCCCCGGTTGGTGAAGCGGGTCGACGGCGTGCCGGCCTCCAGCTCCACGTGCTCGTAGTCCGTGTAGGCCACGCGCGCGTTGATGTTCTTCAGGAACGAGACCGGGTTGTAGATGCCGGCCTTGGTCTCGAAGCGGTTCTGCACCATGTCGATGCGCACGTCGTGCTCGTCACCGCCTTCCTCTTCATCGCCATGATCGTGGCCGTGGTCATGGTCGTGGTCATCGCCGTCGGCATGCACGTGCGCGCCATTGGGAATGCCGTAGTTGGTACGGTAGGTGCTGGCCGATACGCCGAAATAGCCGCCGTCGCCCAGCCAGGTTGCGCCGACGCCACCGGCGCGGGTACGGATGGAGCTGTTGTCGAGGCGGCCGCGACGCGGCTCTTCGCCTTCCTCGCCCGCGTGATCATGGTCGTGGTCGTCGTGGTGGTCTTCCAGGCTGTCGATCACTGCGTAGCCGGGAATGCGGTAGTCGTCGCCATTGCGCACCAGGCCATCCACATGAAGCACGACGTTGCCGCTGACGCCATCGAGGCGGAACATGCCGCTGCGCTCGTTGTTCACCGAATTGCCACGCAGCTCGGCGCGGCCGCTGAGCGGGCGCTCGGGCAGCTCGCGCGCGATGCGGCCGTCGACCACATTGACCGCACCACCGATGGCACCGCTGCCGAACAGCAGCGTGGCCGGGCCCTTCAGCACTTCGATCTGGTCAGCCAGGAACGGCTCGATGCTGGTGGCATGGTCGGCACTGACGGTGGAGGCATCCATGTTGCCCATGCCGTTGGACAGCACGGCCACGCGCGGGCCTTCCTGGCCGCGGATGATCGGGCGCCCGACGCCGGGCCCGAAGAAGGTGCTCTGCACGCCGGGCAGCTTGGCCACGGTATCGCCGAGGGTGCCGGCCTTCTGTTCGTCCAGGCGCTCACCGGCCAGCACCTCCACCGGGCGCGCAAGGGATTCGGCATCGCCCTGCAGCGGCGATGCGGTGACCTGCACCGAGGACAGCTCGGTCAGGTGGCGGTCACGATGGGCGGCGTCCTGACCGGCTGCAAAGGCGCCGGACGGCAGCAGGGCGGCGAGGGCCAGAGCCAGGGAATGCGGCTTGAGCCGTGCGGTGTGGGCGGGCATGGATGGGTCCTTTGTTACACTGTATCAATCGCGGGGCGCACGAATCCCGTCGATGGGACAGGGGGAGGGAAAGCGTGCGGGTCGGAGAGGGATGTTATATTATTCCATAACGATTCGCCGCCCTGCTGGAAGTCATGTCCTTGTCCTCACGCCTGCGCCACCTGCTCGACCGTTTCGGTGCCACCGGTTCGATGCTGTGCGCGGTGCATTGCGCAGTCATCCCGGTGCTGCTGGCGGCAGCGCCCTCGCTGGGCCTGTCGTTCTGGCTGAGCGACGGCGTTGAACAGGCGCTGGTGCTGTTCGTGACCCTGCTTGGGCTGTTCAGCCTGGTCTGGGGTTACCGCCGCCATGGCGCGCTGCGTGCGCTGGGCTTCCTGATCCCCGGCCTGGTCGCGCTGTGGGCCGGCGTGCTGTACGAGCCGCTGCATCACAACGCCGTGCCGCATGCGGTGGTGATGACCATCGGCGGCCTGCTGGTGGGCGTTGCCCATCTGGTCAACCTGCGCCTGAACCACGGCCACGTACACGACGCCAGCTGCGCGCACTAGGCGCTCCGTGATAGGATTTTCGATCGTGCGCGGGGGCGCCCAGCAAGGCGGCCCCGCCGAACCCGTGTCAGTACGGGGTAACCAGATTTCACACTTGAGGAGTTGAAGACATGGGTAAGGGTGACCGCAAGACCGCCAAGGGCAAGCGCTACAACGCCAGCTACGGCAACGCCCGTTCGCATACCGCGAGCAAGGTCGCCGTAGGCGCCGCCGCCCCGGTTGCCAAGAAGACCGTGGCCAAGGCTCCGGCGAAGAAGGCCGTGGCGAAGAAGGCCGTCGCCAAGGCCTGATCCGGCCGAACGACCGGTCCAAAGAAAACGCGGCGCCTGGCGCCGCGTTTTTTATGCACGATTTTGCAGAGCCGAGCCCATGCCCGGCTGGCGCAATGCAGCCGAGCGTGGGCTCGGCGCTACAACCGGATCAGCGCAGCGTCTGCTTCAGCGTTTCCGGGTTGCCGTCGTTCGGCGCGGCCGGCACCTGCAGCAGGTGCGCCAGCAGTGGATAGACATCGACGTTGTCGAAGCCATCGATCACCAGGCCCTGGCGGAACGACGGACCGCTGGCCACGAACACTGCACGCATGGACGGCAGCGCGTTGTCGTAGCCGTGCGAGCCGCGGTCCTGCTGTTCGCGCTTGGCGATCTTTTCCTGATGCAGGGCATCCCAGCCTTCATCCATCATGCAGACAATGGCGGGAATGCGCGGATGGTTGCCGTAGTGCAGGCGCGCCGGCAGTTTTTCTTTCTTCCAGCATTCGTAGTGCGCGTGGCGACCGAGCAGGGCGCGTTCGGCGGCGGCTTCATGGCCGACCACCGGTGCGAAGCCGACCGACTGGCCCTGGCTGACATTGCGCGCAATCGCAGGGTCGACCATCGATTCGGTGGCGATCACCTGGCCGACCGGCACGCTGGCCATGCCATGGTCAGAGACCACGATCACGTTGGTGGTCGAGGCCAGGCCGCGCTGCTGCAGCCCATCGAGCACCTGGCCGACGATCTGGTCGGCGCGCACGATGGCGTCGGCGTACTGCTTCGACTCGGGGCCGTAGTTGTGGCCGGCCTTGTCCACGTGTTCCATGTACAGCGTGGTCAGGCGGGGTGCATCGGCGTCGGTCTGTGCAAGCCAGTCGAGCACGATGCCGGCGCGCTGCTCCAGCGGTTCCTTGCCGTCGTAGATGCGCCACTGGCTGGGGCGTACGCCACGGATCTCCGATTCGCTGCCCGGCCATGACGTGGTGGCCGAACGCACGCCAGCGTTCTCGGCGCCGACCCAGATCGGTTCACCGCCCCACCAGCCACTGGTGGTCACCGCTTCGCGATTGCTCAGCTCGAACCGGCCCAGGGTTGCATCGTCCATGCTGTTGTTGACGATGCCGTGGTGGTCCGGGCGCAGGCCGGTGACGATGGTGTAGTGGTTGGGGAAGGTCAGTGACGGATAGGACGGGGTCATCCAGCGTGCACGCACGCCGCCGTCGATCAGGCGTTGCAGATTCGGGGTCAGGCCGCGGTCCAGCGCATCGGCGCGCAGGCCGTCGATGGAGATCAACAGCAGCTTCGGCGGTGCCGCCGCAGCGACGGGTGTGGGAACGGAGGCGGAGGGAGTGGGCGAGGTGGTGCAGGCAGCCAGGGGCAGCAGCAGCGCCAGCGCGCAGGTCAGGCGTACGGAAGTCATCCGCGCATGATAAGCCGGTGCAATGACGCGCCCAAGACACGGCGCGCTATCGCGCGCCGTGTCCGCGCATTTTTCCTTATCCCCGCGCTTGTCGGCGCGCGCCCTTCAACAAGAAGGGGGCTTTTCTCCAGACAGATTCCAGATGCCTCCATCCACGCATGGCGTGGATCTACCGTGTCGACCAAGGTCGACACCTACCAGCCGCCGCGCAGTACGCCGTCCCGGCAGATCGCAGGAATCAGTCGAAGGCGGGGTGGGTCCGGTTGCAGGGGCGTGAGCGCCATGGATGGCGCGACCGAGCTTACAAGGGTGAGGGCGCTTTGTTTGCGAAGCACTGCTTCGCAAGCGCCCGAACGCCCAGCCGCCAGCGGCTGGGCCGGGCCCCGGAGGGGGACTTGCAGCGTCCCCTGCAACCGGACCCGCCCCGCCTCCCCGCAACAAGCCCGCTGTTGCAGTTGCTGTTGCTCTAGCCTCTGCGGGTGCCGGGCGCAGTCCGGCCGGCCCTCTCAGGCGAACAGCGGGGCCTGGCGTTGTTCCAGCCGCAGCAGCGCGGCCTTGGTTTCCAGGCCGCCACCGAAGCCGGTCAGTGCACCGTTGCTGCCGATCACGCGGTGGCAGGGCAGGATGATCGGCAATGGATTGCGGCCATTGGCCGCGCCCACCGCGCGGGTCGCGCTGGGCTGGCCCAGGTGCTGCGCCAACTGCAGATAGCTCCAGGTCTGGCCGAACGGAATCAACGCCAGCGCCTGCCACACGCGCAGCTGGAAAGGCGTGCCTCGTGGTGCAAGCTGCAGGTCGAACCGGCTGCGTTCACCGTGCAGGAACTGCAGCAGCTGTTCGCGCGCTTCCGGCAATGCGCCCGGCGCGTGATGCCAGCCGTCGTGCCCGCGTGCGGGGTGGCGGTTCTCCGGGAACAGCACGTGAGCAAGACCACGCTCGTCACCGGCGATGGTCAATACGCCGATCGGGCTGTCGAAACGATCGAACAACAGGGTCATGTCGGTTCTCCAACGAACGTGCCGGACAGGTGCCACAGGTGCAGCACCGCGTAGGCGCGCCACGGGCGCCACGGTTGCGAGCGCGCTTCGGTCGCGCGTTCGCTCAGGCGCTGGCCCTGGGCGTGGCCGAGCACCTGCTGCAGTACAAGATCGCCGGCCGGGAAGGCATCGGGCTGGCCGAGTCCGCGCAGGGCAATGTACTGAGCGGTCCAGGGGCCGATGCCGGGCAGTGCAACGCAGCGGGCCACGAATTCCTCCAAGGCCTGGCCGGGCCCGAAGTCGAGCCGGCCGCTGGCGCAGGCGGCGGCCAGGGCGCGCACGGTGGCCGCGCGGCTGCGCGGCAGGCCGATGGATTCCAATGGTGCCTCGGCCAGTACCTCGGGCGCGGGGAACTGGCGATCGAATTCCGATGGCATGCCCGGCAGGTGTGAGCCGTATGCATCGACCAGGCGCCGCGCGAAGGTGGTGGCCGCGGCCACGCTGACCTGCTGCCCGAGTACCGCGCGTACGCCCACCTCGAAGCCATCCCAGCCGCCGGGCACGCGCAGTCCGGGGCGTTCGGCGATGCCACGCGCGAGCAGCGGTTCTTCGCCCAGCGCGGCATGGACCTGCTGCAGGTCGGCATCCAGATCAAACACCCGACGCACGCGGCGCACGATGTCGGGGATCAGGCGCGGATCCACCGCGCCCAATTGCAGGCGCAGTTCCGGCCGCTTCGAATCGGCGGTGACGCGCAGCAGGGTGGGGCGCTCCGGCGTGCCCAGTACGCGCTGGTAGCTGTCTTCGCCGATCAGTTCGATGCCGGGCAGGCTGCGTTTGCGCAGGAAGGCCAGCATGCGTGGGAAGTCCAGTGGTGGACGGTAGCCCAGGCGCAGCACCAGGCCGCCATCATCTGCAGCCAACGGTTGATGCTGGCGACGCAGGGCGGTCGGCGCCATCCCACAGCCCTGCAGGAACGCGGTATTGAAGCGGCGCAGGCTGTTGTAGCCGGCAGCCAGCGCGACGTCGGTCACCGCCAGCGTGGTTTCGGTCAGCAACTGTTTGGCCAGCAACAGGCGATGGGTTGCGTGGATCTGCCCGGGCGTCGCGCCGAGATGTTCGACGAACAGGCGCTGCAGTTGGCGCGCGCTGAGGCCGAGCTTCGTTGCAAGATCGGCCACCGGCTGCTCCTGCAGGAAGCCGCCGTAGATCAGCGCCAGTGCCCGCTGCACGGTCTGTCCGGCCAGGGCCTGCTGGGCCTGCGGTGCCAATTCCGGGCGGCAGCGCAGGCAGGGACGGTACCCAGCGGCCGCGGCGGCCGCGGCGGTCGGAAAGTAGGTAATGTTGCGCGGCTTCGGTGGCGGTGCCGGGCATACCGGGCGGCAATAGATGCCGGTGCTGCGCACGGCGGTGAAGAACACGCCGTCGAAGCGTGCGTCGCGGGCCAGGCGGGCGCGGTCGCAGGCGGCGGTGTCGAGGGCGAGGGCGGTGTCCATGGCGCCAGTCTAGGCCCGTGCGGGCGGCGATACTCGCCACATTCGGACATGGATGCTGAAGGGGGTCAGGCTGGGCTGCGCCCGGCACCCGCGGTAGTGCCGGCCGCTGGCCGGCAACGGCAACGGCAACGGCAGAAGCTGGTTTTCTGTGGGGAGGCGGGGTGGGCCCGGTTGCGGGAGACGCCGTAAACCCGTCCTTGGGGGCTTGGCCGCGGCATCCATGCCGCGGACACTCCCGCAACCGGACCCACCCCGCCTTCGACAGGTTCCTGCGATCTGTCGGAAGGGCATCCCGCTCTGGTAGGTGTCGACCTTGGTCGACACGCTTTCCCAAGGGTCAGAAGGGGTTCATCACCACGCACTGAATGCGCGGCCTGGACGGGTAGACTGTGGCTCTTGCTCACGTGAAGACCGGTTGCCCGATGTCCGCCAAACTCCGCTGGTTGCCCCTGTTGTGCCTGGCCCTGGCGGGCTGCAGCCAGCTGGAGAATCCGGGCAATGTGACTGCCGCCGACAAGGCCGCGCGGGCGCCGTCCAGCGATGGCGAGAACATGGTGTCAATCAATGCGGCTGACGCACCGCCGCCGCCGGCACCGCCGCGCAGCCGGGAGGACCGGCCGTGGCCGCAGGCGCAGCTGGAGAATGGACGTGCCTGGATCAGTTGCAGCACCGAGTACGCCGGCGAAGCTGGCGACGGTGTCGAGCTGGAAGGCCTGCAGCGCGAGCAGATCACCCAGGCGCTGGCGCCGTGCGCCGAGCGCGGCCTGATGCGCGTGCGTTACGCCGGCAAGATCAATCCGGGCTTCGCCGAGATGATGTGGCGACTGGCCGTGGTCGCTGACGAGCAGAAGATCCACAAGCGCATCCTCGATCTGGATTCCAGCGGGGGGCAGGTGGAGTCGGCGATTGTCGGCGGTGACAGCATCGGTGAATCGGGCTGGACCATCTGGGTGCGCGAAGGCTCGATCTGCCACAGCGCCTGCGTGTTCGTGCTGGCCGCCGGCGACAACCGCCTGCTGTCGGGCAAGGTCGGCATCCACCGCATGATGCGCATCAGTTCCAAGGCCACCTCGCGCGCCGAGCTCAACCGCGAGCTGCACGAGGTCTACGACAACGTGAAGGACTACCTGCAACGCAACGGCGTGGCGGTCGGTGTGGCCGATCTGATGATGACCGTGCCCAACCGCAGCCTGCGCCTGCTGACTCCGGACGAACTGCGCCAGTACGGTCTGGATGGCACCAATGCGGTGCAGGACGATCTGGAACGGATCAAGCAGATGCGTGCCTGCGGCGACGATTTCGTGCAGCGCAAGGACGCGTTCCTGGTCGCCTTCGACCAGCAGTGCAAGCGCGAAGGCGCCGACATGGAGTCGATCAACAGCTGCGGCCAGGCGTTGAAGCAGCGCTTCGGCTTCCCGGACGCGGTCTGCCCCGACGAAAGCCCGCTGTCGGAGATCGATGTGGCGACGCTGCCACCAGCGCCGCCGGAGCCGCCGCCGGTGGCCGAACAGGCGCCAGCAGAGACCGGCACGCCGGCCGCGCAGGCCGATGCGGCGGCGGTGGAAGGCAATGCCCACGCGCGCTGACGAACCGCTCACTGCGCTGGCGTAGACTGCGGTCCTTTCCTCCAGAACCGGCGGTGTCCATGAAGCGCGTGCTCCTGCTGCTGTCCCTGCTGCCCCTGACTGCGTTGGCGCAGGTACCTGCGCCGGCCACGCCGGCACCGGCACCCGCGCGCCCGGCCCCGGCATCGCCGGCGGCCGCGAAGCCCGCCACTGCCGGTGCCCCGGCGTTGACCGCTGCGCAGCAGGCCCAGGTGCAGAAGCAGGACGCGGAAATGGGCGCGGCTGCGTTGAAGGCGGCGCAACTGGTCGATGCCAACCGCGCCAGCGAATTGTGGGATGGCGCTTCGGCCGTCGCGCGCCGTGCGGTGCCGAAGGCCACCTTCGTCAGCCAGTTGGCCGCCGAGCGCACGCGCCTCGGTGCGCTGGCCGGGCGTGGCCAGCCGACCATCACCCGGGTCAAGTACAGCCCCGGCGCCGCAGTGCCGGAAGGGTTGTACATCAACGTCAGCTTCCCGACCCGTTTCGCCAACAGCGCACAGCCGGTGCGCGAGCTGGTCTCGTTCCGCTTCGACGAAGACCAGGTCTGGCGCCTGGCCGGTTACAGCCTGCGCGCGTCGGCACCCTGAGGAGATGAACGATGGCAACTGAGCTGACAATGCTGGCCTGGTCGGCGCTGCTGGGCTTCGTCTACATCTTCGCCACCTCCACCGTGGTCACCCGCGAGCGCGGGATGAAGTGGAATGCCTCGGCACGGGATGGCGATGCAAAGCCGCTCAGCCCGCTGGCCGGCCGCCTGCAGCGTGCGCAGTCCAACTTCCTGGAAACCTTCCCGTTCTTTGCCGCTGCCGCCATTGCAGTGGTCGTGGCCGGGCGCAGCAACGACACCACGGCGCTGGCTGCGCAGGCCTACGTCTGGGCGCGTGTGGTCTACCTGCCGCTGTATGCCGCGGGCGTGCCCTACGTGCGCAGCCTGGTCTGGCTCGTATCGCTGCTGTCGATCCTGGCGCTGGTGTTCGCACTTCTGTAAGTCGGCCTGATCCAGATCAAGGCCGCTCAGGCGCGCGGCGCTATGCTGGCCCGGACTGAATCAACGGCAGGAGGCGCGCATGCGCAGGATGGACGTGGTGGTGGTCGGCGCCGGACCGGCGGGCCTGTGCTTCGCGCGTGCGCTGGCCGGCAGTGGCCTGCAGGTCGGGCTGGTCGAAGTGCAGCCGCGCCAGGCCCTGGCCGACGCCGCCTTTGATGGCCGCGAGATCGCGTTGACCCATGCCTCGCGGCAGAGCATGGAGCAACTGGGGCTGTGGCAGCGCCTGCCGCAGGCCGAAGTCGCTGAACTGCGCGATGCCAGGGTGATGAACGGCGGCTCGCCGTTCGCGCTGACCTTCGCCAGCAGCCAGGTCGACGGCCAGCCGCTGGGCTGGCTGGTACCCAACCATCTGATCCGCCGTGCCGCATGGGATGCGGTGCAGGGCCAGGATGCGCTGGAGCTGTTCGATGGGCGCAAGGTGCTGGGCGTGCAGGCCGATGCGCAGGGCCACGTGGTCAGACTCGATGACGGCAGTCAACTGCACGCGCGACTGCTGGCCGCGGCTGACAGCCGCTTCTCCGCCACCCGCCGCATGCTCGGCATCGGTGCGCAGATGCGCGACTTCGGCAAGTCGATGCTGGTATGCCGCATGCAGGTCGAGCGCGACCATCACCACACGGCCTGGGAGTGGTTCGGCTACGGCCGCACCATGGCGCTGCTGCCGCTCAACGAGGGCCAGGCATCGGCGGTGATCACGCTGCCGCCGCGGCAGATCGAAGAACTGCTGGCGATGGACGAGGTGGCCTTCGGCGATGCCATCAGTGCCTGCTTTGAGCATCGGCTGGGCCGCATGCAGCCGGTGGCCACGCCGCAGGCGTATCCGCTGGTAGGTGTGTACGCGCACCGTTTCGTCGGCGAGCGTTCCGCGCTGATCGGCGATGCCGCGGTGGGCATGCACCCGGTCACCGCGCACGGCTTCAATCTGGGACTGGCCAGCGCACAGCGGCTGGCACAGGGCATCGTCGCGCAGCAGCGGCGCGGTGCCGACATTGCCGCCGCCGGCATGCTGGCCAGCTACCAACGCGGTCATCGGTTGGCGTCGCGGCCGCTGTACGAGGCCACCAACGCGATCGCCAGCCTGTACACCGACGATCGTCGCCCGGCACGCCTGCTGCGGGCCGCGGGCCTGCGCCTGGCGCAGGGCGTGGCGCCGTTCAGGCAGCTGATCGCCTCGCACCTGACCCAGCGCGTGGCCTGAACACCCTCGGATCAGCCAGCGGCCAGCACGCGGATCTGGCTGTCGGCGAACTCGACCACCTGGCCTGCGCGGATCTTGCAGGCCTTGCGCAGTTCGACCTCACCGTCGACCCGCACCTGGCCCTCGCTGATGACCATCTTGGCCTCGCCGCCGCTGGTGACCAGGTCGGCCAGCTTCAACAGCTGCTTGAGTTCGACGTAGTCGCCGTCGAGGTCGAATTCGAGAATCTGCATGGAGCGAGGGGTCCTGGAAAGAGGGCGCAGGCCAGCGGCCGGGCCGGGGAGAGGGCGCGTATTGTGCGCCAGCACGGGGCACGACGGCACGCGTATGGAAAGCTGTACGCCTCGTTCAGGATCAATGCGGTATCATTCCGCTCTGAGCGAGTGAAATCTCCTCCGACCGAGCAGCGCCAGGGCACGCGATAAGAAGGGCGCCCAAAGCGCGGACCATCACCCTTTTTATCGCACTGCCAGGAAGACGGCAGTGCCTTCGGAGTTCCCCATGTCCCAAGATTCCCAAGCGCCGCTGCAGTTCGCGCAGCTCGGCCTGTCCGAGCCCGTGATGCAGGCGGTCACCGCCATCGGCTACGAAACCCCGTCGCCGATCCAGGCCGCCACCATCCCGGCGATGCTGGAAGGCCGCGACGTGCTGGGCCAGGCCCAGACTGGTACCGGCAAGACCGCTGCGTTCGCACTGCCGGTACTGTCCAACATCGACCTGCAGCAGATCAAGCCCCAGGCCCTGATCCTGGCGCCGACCCGCGAGCTGGCCATACAGGTTGCCGAGGCATTCCAGTCCTATTCGTCGAAGATCCCGGGCTTCCGCGTGCTGCCGGTGTACGGCGGCCAGCCGTACGGCCAGCAGCTGTCGGCCCTGCGCCGTGGCGTGCACATCGTGGTCGGTACTCCCGGCCGCGTGATCGATCACCTGGACCGCAGCACCCTGGACCTGTCCGAGCTGAAGACCCTGGTGCTGGACGAAGCCGATGAAATGCTGCGCATGGGCTTCATCGACGATGTGGAAGCCGTGCTGAAGAAGCTGCCGGAGCAGCGCCAGGTGGCCCTGTTCTCGGCCACCATGCCGCCGCAGATCCGCCGCATCGCGCAGACCTACCTGCAGGACCCGGTGGAAGTGACCATCGCGGCCAAGACCACCACCTCGGCCAACATCCGCCAGCGCTACTGGTGGGTGAGCGGCATGCACAAGCTGGACGCGCTGACCCGCATCCTGGAAGTCGAGCCGTTCGACGCGATGATCATCTTCGCGCGCACCAAGGCCGGCACCGAAGAACTGGCCAGCAAGCTGCAGGCGCGTGGCCTGGCCGCTGCCGCCATCAACGGTGACATGCAGCAGGCCCAGCGCGAGCGCACCATTGCCATGCTGAAGGAAGGCAAGCTGGACATCCTGGTCGCCACCGACGTGGCCGCCCGCGGCCTGGACGTGGATCGCATCAGCCATGTGCTGAACTACGACATCCCGTACGACACCGAGAGCTACGTGCACCGCATCGGCCGTACCGGCCGTGCCGGCCGCAGCGGCGAGGCGATCCTGTTCGCCACCCCGCGCGAGAAGGGCATGCTGCGCCAGATCGAGCGTGCCACCCGCCAGCCGATCGAAGAGATGCAGCTGCCGAGCGTGGAAGCGGTCAACGACACCCGCATCAACAAGTTCACCTCGCGTATCAGCGAAACGCTCGGCGCCGGCGGCCTGGACTTCTACCGCCAGCTGCTGGAGCGCTTCGAGAACGAGCAGAACGTGCCGGCCATCGAGATCGCCGCCGCGCTGGCCAGGATGCTGCAGGGCGATACCCCGTTCCTGCTGCAGCCGCCGGTGCGTGCCCCGCGTGAAGAGCGCGCGCCGCGCGAGCGCTTCGACCGTGGCGACCGCCCGGAGCGTGGCGATCGCTTCGACCGCAACGAGCGGGGTCCGCGCTTCGAGCGTGGCCCGCGTCGCGACGACGCCGAAGGTTGTTTCGAGCCGCGTCCGCGCCGCGAGGTTCCGCCGCGTGGTGCGCCGGAGCAGGGCATGGAGACCTACCGTATTTCGGTCGGCCACCAGCACGGCGTGAAGCCGGCCAACATCGTCGGCGCCATCGCCAACGAAGCCGGCCTGGAAAGCCGTTTCATCGGCCGCATCGACATCCACGACGACTTCTCGCTGCTGGACCTGCCGGCACAGATGCCGCCGGACGTGCTGTCGCACCTGCAGAAGGTGTGGGTGTCCGGCCAGCAGCTGCAGATGCGTCCGCTGGCGGCCGGTGAAGAGATCAACCCGGCCCCGCGTCCGTTCAAGCCGCGCTTCGACAAGCGTGGTCCGGGCGGCGCCGGTGGCCCGCGTCGTGGTGGTCCGGGTGGTCCGGGTGGCCATGGCGGCGACCGCGGCGGTGACCGCGACAGCCGCCCGCCACGTCGTGATGGCTTCAAGCCGCGCGGCCCGCGCAGCTTCTAAGCCGCACCCACAGCCGTCCAGAGCGACGCCGGCCCCCGGGCCGGCGTACAGGAAAAGGGGACGGAGGGGATTAAGTCGTCTATGGCAGGCCATGCGCCTATGCCGAAAACGACTTAATCCCCTCCGTCCCCTTTTTCGCACGGTCAACACATTGCCGGTCATAGGCTGGTCCGGTTCCAAAGGAGGTTGTCACCGCAGCACATTCGGGGGGATCCGGGATGGGTAGGAGTGGCACGGACCAACAGAGCCGGCGGGTGCCGATGACCCGGGGGCTGGGACTGCGATTTGCGTTGTTGACCGGCATGGCGATCGGACTGGTCGCACTGTCGGCGTTGATCCAGGAACTGCAGGCGGCCTCCACCGCCTGGATCGCCGGCCAGGGATACTGGTCGCGCGGTCAGCAGGATGCGACCGCCGCGCTCAGTCGCTACCTGGCGCGCGGTGATGCCCAAGACCTGGACGATGCACGCCAGGCCCTGCAGGTGCCGTTGGGCGATCTGCAGGCGCGCTTGGCGCTGGAACAGGCGGAGCCTGACGAAGAGAAGGCCCGGCAGGGCTTCCTGCAGGGGGGCAACGCGCACGCCGACATTCCGCGCCTGGTGTTTTCGTTCCGCTACGCGCGCGATATCGGTGCCTTCCGCGAAGCGACCGCGTTATGGCGGCAGACCGACGGGGACCTGATGGCGCTGCAGCGCCTGGTCGATGAGTTGCAGCGGCGGCACGAGGGTGGCCCCTTACTGACAGCCACGCGTGACCAGTACCTGCAGCAACTGCGTGATCTCGACCGCCGGATGAAGGTGCAGAGCCAGGCGTTCTCGCAGGCGCTGCTGCGGATGGCGACGCTGGTGAGGCTGGCGACGTTGATGGTCGCGGGCCTGTCGGTGCTGGCGATCAGCCTGATGGCGGTGGCCCTGGCGCGCCGCGTCGGCAAGGACCTGACCGAACACGAGAGCCGCTTCCGCGCAGCGTTCTACCAGGCCAACGTCGGCATGCTCAAGCTCGATACCGAAGGCAAGGTGATCGAGGCCAACCAGGCGATGGCCGACATCCTCGATCATCGCCGCGACGTGCTGCTGCAGCTGTCGCTGGCTGACCTGCTGATGGACGGCGAGCTGGTCATTGACGGGGTGGGGCGCATCGATTGGGACCGCCAGCTGCGGCCGAGCGAACTGCGCTTCCGCCGTCGTGATGGCAGCCTGGTCTGGGGCCGCTGGAGCGGCACCGGTGTGCGCAGCGCCGGCGGTGGCCTGTCGGTGTTCGCGATCATCGAAGACGTCAGCCAGAACCATGCACTGGCGCGCGAGATCGAGCACCACGCCAGCCATGACCCGCTGACCGGCCTGATCAACCGGCGCGAGATCGAGCGCCTGCTGGAACGCGCACTGCTGCAGGTGCGCAGCGAAGGTGGTACGCACGCGCTGTGCTACATCAACCTGGACCATTTCAAGCTGGTCAATGACAGCTTCGGCCATGCCGCCGGCGACCAGATGCTGCGCAGCTTCGCCGATTACCTGGTGGCGGCGGTGCGCGATGGTGACTGGGTGGGCCGGCTGGGTGCGGACGAGTTCGCGGTGTTCCTCGCCCATGCCGGGCAGGACGAGGCCAAGCGCGTGCTGCAGCGCGTGATCCGCAATCTGGGGCAGGCGACGTTCCCGGTGAGCGAGGGCAGCCCGCAGTTGAGCTGCAGCATCGGCGTGGTCGAGGTCAGCGCCGATGCACCGGATGTGAACTGGTTGATGAGCGCCGCCGACAGTGCCTGCTATGCGGCCAAGCAGGCCGGGCGCAACCGCGTGCACTGCTTCAACGAGAACCGCATGGCGCTGGAGGAACGGCGCCGGGAAGCCGAGCGCCTGCAGGGCGTCAGCCTGGCCATGGCCGAGAACCGCATGGTGCTGTATGCGCAGCGCATCGCCCGCGTGGGCGATCCCACCTACCTGCACTACGAGGTGCTGGTACGCATGCGCGGCAACGATGGCAGCCTGCACCTGCCGGGCCAGTTCATGCCGGCGGTGGAGCGCTATGGCATGGCCGTGGCGCTGGACCGGCACGTGCTCGGCCTGCTGTTCCGGCACCTGCAGGTGTGCCCGGCGCATGTGCGGCAGCTGGGACTGTGCAACGTCAACGTGTCGGCGCAGTCGATCGCCGAACCCGGCTTCCTCGCCTTCGTCTGCGACCTGCTGGAGCGCAATCGCGCGCTGGCCTCCAAGCTGTGCTTCGAGATCACCGAGACCGCCGCAATCAGCAACCTCAGCCAGGCGCGCGCGTTCATCGATGCGGTGAAGGCGCGCGGCTGCCGGATGGCGCTGGACGATTTCGGCTCCGGGCTGTCCTCGTTCGGCTACCTGCGCCAGCTGCCGGCCGACATCCTGAAGATCGACGGGGCCTTCGTGCGCGACATGGATACCGATCCAGTCAGCCACGCCACCGTGCGCGCGATCAGTGAACTGGGGCGCGAGCTGCAGATGGAGGTGGTGGCCGAATGGGTAGAGACCGCCGAAGTCGCCGCCGCGCTGACCCGGCTTGGGGTGCAGGGCCTGCAGGGCTATGCGGTCGAGCGACCGCAGCCACTGGAACGGATGACCCTGGCCGACCTGCGGCCGGTACGCCTGGTGGCCGTGAAAGGTCCTCCCGCCGCAGGCTGAATGCTCTGCGGCGACTTTGGTCTACACATGCGTTGCAGCTGCGGCTGCGATAATGCCCGCCAGGGGCGACGCGCAGTGGGCGCGGGCGTAAGCAGGAACAGGACGTGGCGTGGGCGGCAGGCAGTGGCAGTACGGAACAGGGGCGGTTTTGGTCGTGCTGCTGGTGTGGTTGGCGACGTCGTGGCCACTGTGGGCCGCAGCCGCCGAAGCCGGCCGCGATTACCTGCTGGTCGGCGCAGCCACCGATGAACCCACTCCACATCGCGCATGCACGCCGGGCATGCTGGCCGGTCACCGGCAGCAGGTGCAGGTGCCTGCGCCGCCGGGCGGCTGGTCGGGGCAACCGCAGGCCCTGGACGTGTTCAATGTGTTCGCTGGCGAAGTCCGCGTGCAGTATGGCGATCGCGAGATCTGCGGCAACATGCACGATGCCCGTACCCGAGACTCACGCTTCCGCGCAGGCATCGGGCTGGTGGCGGTGCCGTCAGCGGGCAGTCACGATCCATTCCTGGTGTCGTGGCAGACGCCGTTGAAGGCGCGTTGGGTACCCACCCTTCGGCTGGGCGCGCCCAGTCCCGTGCAGCAGAACGATACCGCCCGCCTGCTGGTGCGCGCGGCCTGCATCGCCGTGGCGATCGCACTGGCGTTGTCGGCACTGATGGCCTTCCTCACCACCCGCGACCGCAGTTTCCTGGTCTACATCGCCGGTACCACCGTGCTGGTGCTTTGGCAGGCCATCCTCGGTGGCCTCAGCGGCTATCCGGAACCCTGGTTGCCGGTGGGCGAGCGCGGTGCCTGGTGGCTGCTGGTGTTGACTGCGGCCACGCAGGCCCTGGTGTTGCCGGCGCTGTGGCGGCTGAATGGCGGTGATCGCCTGTTGCCGCGTTCGCGTCCGTTCCAGCTGCTGGCGCTTTGGGGATTGCTGGTGTTGGCTGCACTGGTGCCCTGGCTGCCATGGGACAGCCTGGCCTGGGTGGCGCAGGGCCTGCAGGTGTCCTATCTGCTGGGCTGTGGCCTGGCGTTGATGGCCGGGGTGTGGGCACGGCTGCGCGGTGACCGCTGGGCGCAGGCGGGGCTGGCGGCGCTGGCGCCGATGCTGGTGTTGATCCTGGCCGACGCCTGCCGCGCGGCGTGGTTGCTGGAATACCGCGTGGAGGCCCTGCAGCTGGCGGTGACCTGGCTGCTGATGATGGCCGCCTACGCACTGAACCAGCGGCTGGGTCGCCTGCGCCAGCAGCGCGATGAACTGCGCCAGCTGGCCGAGACTGATGGCCTGACCGGCCTGCCCAACCGCCGTGCCGGCCTGCAGCAGCTGGCCCGCCACTTGGAGCGGGTTGACCGCGAGCGTGGCCCGCTGGTGATCGGCTTCCTCGATATCGATCTGTTCAAGGACATCAATGACCGCCATGGCCACGCCGTGGGTGACCTGGTGCTGGTGGCGGTGGCGCGTGCATTGCGTGCCGCGGTACGCAGCCAGGACCAGGTAGTGCGGATGGGCGGCGAAGAGTTCCTGCTGCTGATGCCGGGCATGCCGCGGGAGGCGGCGTCGGCGCGCCTGGATCGCCTGCGCCGGCACATCACGGAGGCGGCCCGGGCGCTGCAGGTGCCCGGCCTGGAGGTCACCGCCAGCATCGGCCTGGCGCAGTGGCGGCCGGGCGAGGACGATCTCGCCGCGCTGCTGCGCCGGGCCGACCATGCCATGTACGTGGCCAAGCGTGCCGGCCGCAACCGGGTGTTCGACGGCGAAGAACTCGATCCACCCGGCCTGGCATGAAGCGCGGCGGGCGGCGATGCCGGATAATAGAGCGATGACCACCCGACTCAACAAACACATCGCCGACACCGGCTTCTGCTCCCGCCGCGAGGCCGATCGCCTGATCGCCGCCCGCCGGGTTACCGTCAACGGCCATCCGGCCGGCACCGGCGCGGTGGTGGGCGAGGAAGACCAGGTGCTGGTGGACGGCCAGCCGCTGCGCGCGCGCGTGGCCCGCAAGCCCGGCGCCCGTCGCCACGTCTACATCGCGCTGAACAAGCCGGTCGGCGTCACCTGCACCACCGAGACGTCGGTCAAGGGCAACATCGTCGACTTCGTCGGCCATGAACAGCGCATCTTCCCGATCGGCCGCCTCGACAAGGACTCCGAAGGCCTGATCCTGATGACCAGCAACGGCGACATCGTCAACCAGATCCTGCGTGCCGAGAATGGCCACCAGAAGGAGTATCTGGTGGCGGTCAACAAGCCGGTCACCGATGAGTTCCTGCGCGGCATGGCGCGTGGTGTGCGCATCCACGACCAGATGACGCTGCCATGCAAGACTTCGCGCATCGCCAAGTTCGGTTTCCGCATCACCCTGCAGCAGGGCCTGAACCGGCAGATCCGCCTGATGGCCGCCGAGTTCGGCTATCGCGTGACCCAGCTGCGCCGCGTGCGCATCGACAACATCAAGATTGGCGCGCTGAAGCCGGGCCAGTGGCGCAACCTGACCGAGCAGGAGCTGCAGGGCCTGCTGCCGAAGCAGCTGGACTGGTAGTGCCCGCCGCTGGCCGGCTGCAATGGGCGCGCGAGGTATCCGGGATGCCGGCCAACGGCCGGCACGGCCCGCCATGCGGATTGCTCACCGGCATCCGCTAGACTTCGCGGTGACCTGCCGGAACGTGACGTTGCATGATCAAGCCCGACAAGCCCGCCAACGAAGCCCTTCGGCTCGAGGCGCTGTACCGCTACCGCATCCTCGATTCGGAGCGTGAAAAATCCTTCGACGACCTGGTGGTTATCGCCAAGGCGGTCTGCGGCACCTCGATGGCGGCGGTGACCCTGATCGATGTCGAACGGCAATGGTTCAAGTCGATCCAGGGCATCGATGCGGCGGAAAACCTGCGCAGCGAATCGATGTGTGGCCATGCAATCCTGCAGCCGCAGCAGATCATGGTGGTCGAGGATGCGCTGCAGGATGTGCGCTTCCACGACAATCCGGTGGTGGTCGGCGATCCGCACATCCGCTTCTATGCCGGCGCGCCGCTGATCAGCTCCGACGGCTTGCCGCTGGGTACGCTGTGCGTGTTCGACGCACAGCCGCAACACCTGGCCAGCGACAAGGCCGAGGCGCTGGCCGCACTGTCGCGGCAGGTGATGCTGGTGATGGAGTTGCGCCGTTTCGCGCTCGACATCCAGAACCACATGCTGGAACGCGATGATTATGAGCGCCTGCTGTCGGAGTACCACGACGTGCTGCTGGCGCAGAACGCCGACCTGGCCGAGCAGAGCCGCACTGATGCGCTGACCGGCCTGCCGAACCGCCGCGCGATGGCAGCGGCGCTGGACGAGGCCGTGGCGATGACCGGGGAGCAGCCCGCTGAGGCCTGCGTCGCGCTGCTGGACATTGATCATTTCAAGCACATCAACGACTTCCAGGGCCACGCCACCGGCGACCGCGTGCTGGCTGAACTGGGCGCGCTGCTGCGGTCGCACTTTGCCGGCCGTGGCATGGCGGCGCGCTATGGCGGCGAGGAGTTCGTGGCAGTGATGCCCGCAACCGACCTGCGCACCGCCGAACTTCTGTGCGAGTTCCTGCGCCTGGCCGTGGCCGACCTGCCACTGGGCTTCCCGGTCACGATCAGTATCGGCATCGCCCAGCACCAGCCCGGTGAAAGCGTGGACGACACGCTGGCACGTGCCGACAAGGCGCTGTACCGGGCCAAGGGCAATGGCCGCAACCGGGTGGAAGTGGCGGGCTGAAGCGCCCCGCCCGGTAGATCCACGCCATGCGTGGATGCTCTTCCCGATTCACATCGCGTCGCAGCGCCTGCGATCAAGAGCGGGCAGCATGACGCCCTGTTTTCCCGGACGCCGACCATGTTGCAGACCCTGGCCATCGCCCACTATCGCTCGCTGCACGGGCTGGTATTGCCGCTGCAGCAGTTGAATGTGGTGACCGGTGACAATGGCAGTGGCAAGTCCAGCCTGTACCGCGCGCTGCGCCTGCTGGCCGAGACCGCGCAGGGTGGCGTCGCGGCGGTGCTGGCCCGCGAAGGTGGGCTGGGTTCGGCGCTGTGGGCGGGCCCGGAAAAAGTAGACCGTCGGGTTGCTGCCGGCGAAATCCCCTTGCAGGGCGGCCCACGCCAGGAATCGGTGGGATTGAAGCTCGGCTTCACCACCGACGAATTCGGCTACGCCATCGATCTCGGCTACCCGCCGCCCAGCCGTTCGGCGTTTGCGCTGGACCCGCAGATCAAGGCCGAGGCGATCTGGGCGGGGCCGTTCCTGCGCAGCGCCAACCAGCTGGTCGATCGTCGCGGGGCGATGGTGCGGCAGCGCCATGCGCGCGGTTGGGATCTGGTGGATGACCGGTTGTCGCTGTTCGACAGCCTGTTCACCCAGGTCGGCGATCCGCAGCGCATGCCCGAAACAATTACCCTGCGTGAGTACATCCGTTGCTGGCGCTTCTATGACCATTTCCGCAGCGATGGCGATGCCCCGGCGCGGCAACCGGCGATGGCCACGCGCACGCCGGTGCTGCATCACGATGGCCGGGACCTGGCGGCGGCCTGGGTGACCATCCTCGAGATCGGCGACCCGGTTGCGTTGGCACGCAGCGTCGATGACGCGTTCCCGGGCGCCACGGTCGATTTCGAGGCGCTGGATGGACGCTTGGCGCTGCGCTTCCACCAACCTGGGTTGCTGCGGCCATTGTCGATGGCCGAGCTCTCCGACGGCACGCTGCGCTTCCTGCTGCTGGCGGCGGCGCTGCACACACCACGCCCACCGCCGCTGATGGTGCTCAACGAACCGGAGACCAGCCTGCACCCGGACCTGCTGCCGGCGCTGGCGCGGCTCATCATCGCAGCCAGTGCGCGCAGCCAGGTATGGGTGGTGTCGCACGCCAGCCGGCTGATCGCGGCGCTGGAACAGGCGCCAGGGTGCCATTCGCTGCATCTGTACAAGGAACAGGGCCGCACGCTGTTGAGCGGGCAGGGCCTGCTGGATGCGCCGGCCTGGCATTGGCCGCAGCGTTGATGCGGCCATCCACGCCATGCGTGGATGCACTCAATCGGCGATGTTGCGCGCTTCGGCCGTGCCGAGGATTTCCGGATGCTGCACCGGCTTGCGGCGGTTCAGCAGTGGATGCAGGAACACCGCGCCGACGATGATCGCCACGCCCAGGTAGAACCACGGGGTGACTTCGTGCTGCTCGCGCAGCAGCACCACCGCCAGTACCACCGCATAGACCGGCTCCAGGTTGGTCACCAGCTGCACCGTGTAGGCACTCAGGTGGCGCAGCGCGACCAAGGCCAGGGCGAACGGCAGCAGCGTGCAGAATCCGGCCAGCACCAGCAGCAGGATCCCGTCGTGCAGATTCGGGACCACCCACAGCGGGCTGGCCAGCGCCGGCAGCAGATAGGGCATCAGCGGCGCCAGCAGGGTCAGTGTGAGGGTGCCGGCACCCAGCTCCAGCGCGGTGACCGTGAGCGGATCGGCATGGCTGACCATGCGCTTGTTGAGCGAACCGAACACCGCCACCAGCAGCGCCGAGATCGCGCCGATCAACACACCCAGGCGCATGCCATCGGGCACGCCACCGACCACCAGCGCAACACCCGGCAGCACCGCCAGGCCAAACGCCAGCTCACGCAGCTGGAACGGCCGCTTGGCCACCCACGGCTCGATGATCGAGGTGAACACCGGTGCCAGTGCGATGCAGGTGGCAGCCACCGAGGCATTGGCCAGCTTCACCGCGCCGTAGAACGTCAGCCAGTGCAGGGCGACCAGCGCGCCGATACCGGCGTAGCCGGCGACCAGCCGCGGGGGCAGGGTGCGCAACCCGCGCCAGACCCGCGGCAGCAGGGCCAGCATCGCCGTCACCAGCAGCATGCGCCACCACACCAGCGGCAGTGCGGGCAGGGTGATCAGCTTGCCGAGGATGGCGGTGACGCCCCACAGCAGGACACAGAAATGGATCTGCCACAGCGCTTTGCGGGTGTCGGGTGTGCTCATCGGCCTATTGTGAGGCAATCGTACGGTCGCCGGCGACGCCTGTGGCATGCTCGCGGAAACTCCTCAGGGGAAACCTGCAATGGCTGCCAACCGCTCCGCCCTGCGTGCATGGGCAGCACTGACTGCACTGGTGGCCGCCACCGCGTTGCTGCTGCAATACCTGTTGCTGCTACGCGGCCCCGGGGCGGCTGCCGGGGTCGGCATGGCGACACTGCGCTTCGTTGGCTACTTCACGATTCTCAGCAACCTGGCGGTGTGCCTGGGATGCGTCAGGCTGATCCGTGCGGGTGTGCTGGACACGACTGTCGCCGCGGTGATCGCGTTGTGCATCGGGGTGACCGCGTGCATCTACATGCTGGCGTTGCAGGGGCTGTGGCAGCCCACCGGGCTGCAATGGTGGGTCGATGCCGGCCTGCACTACGCTGTGCCGGCGCTGTACCTGCTCGGGTGGTGGTGGCTGCTGCCGCATGGGGCGCTGCGCTGGCGCGCGCTGGGCGGTGTGCTGCTGGTACCGCTGGCCTACCTTGGCTGGGCGATGCTGGTCGCTGCAATGACCGGACAGGCGCCGTATCCATTCCTCGAACTGCAACGCCTGGGGCTGGCGGCCTTCCTGCTCAACGTGCTGCGCGTTGCGGGCGTGTTCGTGGTGGGCTGGACCCTGCTGTGGGGGCTGGACCGCTGGCGCCGTCGATGAGGCGCTGCAGGGCCATCGCTGCGGCCGGGTTGCGGGCCTTGCCGGCACCGATGCACAGCAGGTAGACCTCGCGCGGGGTTTCCGGGGCGGGCCCGGCCAGGCAGGGCAGGTCGTCCACCGGCTCGCCGCGTGACCAGCGTCGTGCGCGTTCAGCCCAGCGCTGCTGCACGGACGCAGGCAGGCCCTCGTTCAAGCGGGCCTGGCTGCGCTTGATCCGCGCGTAGACGAAGCCCGCACTGACATCGCCATGCAATGGCGCCTCGTCGCTGTCCTCGATCACCAGCGCCACGCCGTGGCGGCGCGCGGCGGCGACCAGAGCCGGTCCATGTGCCTCGGCGTTGCGCACTTCCAGAGCGTGCTGCAACGGCGCGCCCTCGAGCTGCTTCGGCAGCTGCGCCATCAGCGCTTCCAATGCATCGGCGTCGGCCGGATGGTGCGGATCGAACTGCCACAGCAGCGGGCCGAGCCGGTCACCGAGCGCAAGTGCCGCCTGCAGGAATGGCGTGGCCGCTTCCACGGTGCTGGCCAGGTCGCGGCGCTGCACCAGGTAGCGTGGCGCCTTCATCGAGAAACGGAAGCCTTCCGGCGTCTGCGCGGCCCACTGCGCGCACTGGGCCGCAGTCGGTGTGCGGTAGAAGGTGCCGTTGATCTCGATGCAGCGCAGGGCGCGGCTGGCATGGGCCAGTTCCTCGCGCTGCGGCAGTCCCACCGGATAGAACATGCCGCCGCGCCACTCGGGAAACACCCAGCCGCCAATACCGCAGCGGATCGCCATCTGGCCGGCGGCGGCAGCGTTCACTGGCTGTGGTCCTCGCGCCAGGGGTCGTAGTTGCCGAACCACCACAGGTAGCCTTCAGGATCGGCACAGGCATAGCCGCGGCCGCCGTAGTCCTGGTCGGCAATGTCGATGACGATGCGTGCCCCAGCCGCCTTGGCCCGCGCATAGTGCGCATCGACATCGGTGACGATCACGCAGGCGCTCTGGGTCTGGCGGCCGCCGACTTCTCCGGGCAGGACCGCGTGTTCACTCCACGCGCTCTGGTTGTTGGCCGAGCCGAGCATGATCATGCCGTTGCCGAAGGTGAGCTGGGCATGGAAAACCGTATCGCCATCGGCATACACGGCCTGGGCATGGAAGCCGAAGGCCCGCTGCAGCCAGTCGATGGCGGCCAGCGCGTCGCGGTAGCGCAGGCACGGAATGATGGTGGAGCCGTTGCTTGGTTGGCCATTCGCGCCCATGACACCCCTCCTATGGCACGGGGCAGGGTGCATCGGCGACCGTTACCATCCTGCGAAACCCCGGTGACGGCCTGCACATGGCCGCTACCCCTGTTCGGAGATGGTGCTGGATGAAAACCTGGATCGGAGGAGCCGTGCTGCTGGCGTGCACGACCATGGCCAATGCGGCGACCCCGCAGCAGCTGCAGGACCTGGATGCGACCGTCGAGCGCGTGCGCACGCAGTTCGACGTGCCCGGCATCGCCGTGGCCGTGGTCAAGGATGGCCAGGTGGTGCTGGAACGTGGCTGGGGCGTGCGCGAGCAGGGCAAGCCGGAACCGGTGCAGGCCGACACCCTGTTTGCCATCGCTTCCAACACCAAGGCGTTCACCGCCACCTCGCTGAACCTGCTGGCCGAGGACGGCAAGCTGAAGATGGATGACAAGGTGATCGACCACCTGCCGTCGTTCCGCATGTCCGATCCGTTCGTGACCGGGCAGATGACGATCCGCGACCTGCTGTCGCATCGCAGCGGGCTGAGCCTGGGCGCCGGTGACCTGCTGTTCTGGCCGGCCACCTCCTACAGCAACGCCGAAGTGGTGGAGCGACTGGGCAGGGTGCCGCTGAAGGGCGGCTTCCGCGAAAGCTATGCCTACGACAACATCCTGTACGCGGTGGCCCAACAGGTGATCGAGCGCGTGTCCGGCATGAGCTACCAGCAGTTCCTGCAGACGCGCATCTTCGACAAGGTGGGGATGGCCGGCACGCGCTACAACGCCGACCACCTGAAGCCAGGTGACAAGGCGGCGGTCGGCCACGCCAAGTACGATTTCAAGGACCTGCGCACCGTTGCACCGCTGACCTGGTCGAACAATGCCGGCGCCGGTGGCATCTATTCCAGCGCGCACGACATGGCGCGCTGGATGCAGGTGCAGCTGGCCGAAGGCAAGCTGGCTGACGGCACGCCGTTGTTCAGCGAGAAGAGCCAGCAGCAGATGTGGCGGATGATTACCCCGCAGTCGATCCCGGCGCCGAGCGTGCCGGAGCTGGCACCGGCGCGGGCCAACTTCGCCGGCTATGGCGAAGGCTGGAGCCTGAGCGACTACCGTGGTCAGAAGCTGGTCTGGCATACCGGTGGCTGGCCGGGCATGGTCTCGCGGTTGACCCTGGTGCCAGGCGAGAAGCTGGGCGTGGTGGTGCTGACCAACCAGGAAGTGGGCGCGGCGTTCAATGCGATCACCCTGAGCGTGCTTGACGCTTACCTGGGCGGAGAAAAGCACGATTGGGTGGACGCCTATGCCAAGGCCGTGGCCAAGGGTCAGGACAAGGCCGACGAGGCCTGGGCCAAGCACCAGAGCGCACGCGACAAGGGCAGCAGGCCATCGCTGGCGCTGGCCGGCTACACCGGCAGCTTCCGCGACCTTTGGTATGGCGACATGCAGATCAGCGCCGAAGGCAAGGGCCTGCGCCTGCGCTTTGCGAAGACCGCGCAGCTGAGCGGGCGCCTGGAGCACTGGCAGCACGACACCTTCATCGTGCGCTGGGACGACCGTTCGCTCAACGCCGATGCGTTCGTGAACTTCAGCCTGGACCCGGATGGCAAAGTGCGTGAGGTGCGCATGCAGCCGATTTCCGACCTGACCGATTTCAGTTTCGATTTTCAGGACCTGCTGTTCACCCCGGTCAAAGAATGAGGGTAGCGCCGGCCGCTGGCCGGCAACCTCATGATCCCTGGAAACGTCGCGAGGTTGCCGGCCAGCGGCCGGCACTACCGGTGCCACGGCATCGTCGGCCGGCGTACACATCCGGCGTGGGATACTCCGCCGGCTATTGATGGCGAGGGAATGCGATGTTCCGTTGGTTTGAATCCCTGATCCCGGTTTTCCCGCCCGTGGATGGGCGCATGCCACCGCGCAAGGTGCTGCCGTTCTACCTGCACTACCTGCGCCCGGTCTGGCCGGTGCTGCTGGCGACCCTGATTGCCGGCCTGCTGCTGGCGCTGGTGGAAGTGGCCATGTTCGACTACCTGGGCCGCATCGTCGACATGGTCGCCGAGCAGCCCGGTGCCGATTTCTTCAAGCGCCATGCCAATGAACTGGGCTGGATGCTGTTCATCACGGTCATCGCGCGGCCGATCCTGGTGGGCCTGCACAACCTGCTGGTCAACCAGGCGATCGTGCCTGGCCTGAGCAACCGCTCGCGCTGGCTGATGCACAACTACGTGGTTCGGCAGAGCCTGAGCTTCTTCCAGAACGACTTCGCCGGCAGCGTCGCCAACCGGGTCATGCAGACCGGTACCTCGCTGCGCGAGTCGGCGGTACAGATGGTCGATTCGCTCTGGTACATCGTGGTCTATACCGGCACGGCGCTGTACCTGTTCGCGCAGGCCGACTGGCGTTTGATGGTGCCGCTGATCCTGTGGCTGCTGGTCTACGTGGTGATCATGGTCTACTTCGTGCCGCGCGCGAAGGAACGGGCCTGGATTGCGTCCGAAGCGCGCTCCAAGGCGATGGGCCGCATCGTCGATGGCTACACCAACATTCCCACGCTGAAACTGTTCGCCCATGGCGGGCGCGAACAGGCCTACGTGGCCGAGTCGATCCAGGAACTGGCGGTCAAGCACCGCGCGCAGACCCGGGTAACCACCGGCATGGACCTGACCATCGCCATCGTCAACGGTTTCCTGATTGCCGGCACCTGTGGGCTCGCGCTGTGGCTGTGGAATGGCGGCCATATCACCGTGGGCGCGATCACGCTGGCGACCGGCCTGGTGATCCGCATCCACAACATGTCCGGCTGGATCATGTGGACCATCAACGGCATCTTCGAGGACATCGGCACGGTGCAGGATGGCATCACCACCATCGCCCAGCCGCTGACCGTGCAGGACCGCGGGGACGCGGTGCCGCTGCAGGTGACCCGTGGTGGCGTGCAGTTCCAGGACATCCACTTCCATTACGGCAAGAAGGGCGGCGTGATCGCCGGCCTCGACCTGGTGGTGAAGCCGGGCGAGAAGATCGGCCTGGTCGGTCCTTCCGGTGCGGGCAAGTCGACCCTGGTGAACGTGCTGCTGCGCCTGTACGACCTGGAAAGCGGCCGCATCCTGATCGACGGCCAGGACATTGCGTACGTAACCCAGGAAAGCCTGCGCCAGCAGATCGGCGTGGTCACCCAGGACACCTCGCTGCTGCATCGCTCGATCCGCGACAACCTGCTGTACGGTCGTCCCGACGCGACCGATGCGCAGCTGCGCGCGGCCGTGGCCAAGGCACGCGCCGAAGCCTTCATCGATACGCTGGTGGACGGGCAGGGGCGTCGTGGCTACGACGCGCATGTCGGCGAGCGCGGCGTGAAGCTGTCCGGTGGCCAGCGCCAGCGCATCGCCATTGCCCGCGTACTGCTGAAGGATGCGCCGATCCTGGTGCTGGATGAAGCGACCTCGGCGCTGGACTCGGAAGTGGAAGCGGCGATCCAGGACAGCCTGGATGAGCTGATGGGCGGCAAGACGGTAATCGCGATCGCGCACCGGCTGTCGACCATCGCGCGCATGGACCGGCTGGTGGTGATGGACCAGGGCTGCATCGTCGAGACCGGCAGCCATGCCGAACTGATTGCGGCCGGTGGCCTGTACGCGCGGCTGTGGGCGCGACAGACCGGTGGTTTCGTGGCCGCGGAGCAGTGATTGCTTCAAGGCTTTTTGAACGGGGCACGGAGGCGGAGCCCAGGCAATTGCTTCGACGCATCGAGATCTGATGCGGACGTAAAGCGCCACGCTGTGGTGCAATCCGCGCGTTGCTTTCGCACAACTGACGCTAGATGTTCGGCTCGTCTTTCGTCCTCAATTCAGCGGGAGGGAGTGGAAATGAGAATCACGGATTTCCTGGTGATGGACGGTGAGGGTGACCAGATCCCTGCTGATCCGCATGGCAACCATGTGGCTTTCAACTGTTTCGAGTGCGGATACCCGGTCGTGGCTGGCTCATTGGAAAACGAGCGGGGCAGCGATGAAGATTGCCCTGCAGCCTGTCGTGGTTGTGGTGCCGAGTACTTTATGGATCTGCGGCTGGGCTCAAAGAAAATGTACATCCATCTGCTCTGATCCGGCAGCAGCCCAAGCAGGGGCGAACAAAGAAAGCGGCCCGGGTTTCCCCGGGCCGCTCCGCTTCGTCTCACACCGTCCCGATCACTCGATCGGCTGGTCCAGCATCAGCTGGCGGGCGAAACGCACCGGCGGCGCGCCGTAGGACAGCACCTGGTCGTGGTACGCCTTCAGGTTGAACTTGTCGCCCAGCTTCTCCTGCACTGCCTTGCGGGTGTCGAAGTGTTCCTGCGCACCGACGAAGTAGGTCGGCAGCTGTGCCGACGTCAGCTGCGCGCGCACCCACTTGCCGGCCGCTTCGCTTTCCTGCTGGAACGCGTCGTGGGTCATCAGGTGCATCGCCTTTTCGCGATCCCAGTTGTCCACGTGCACGCCCTGGTCGAGGATCGCGTTGGAGATCGTGCGCAGGTAGAACTTCAGCTGCACCAGGTGGAACAGCGGATCGTTGTTGAGATAACCCTGCTCCTGCATCATGCGCTCGGTGTAGACCGCCCAGCCTTCGGCGAACAGGCCCGAACGCAGCACCGCACGTAGGGTCGAGGGGAACTTGGCCGAGTGCCAGCCTTCCAGGTAGTGGCCCGGGGTGCCTTCATGGATGCTGAGCAGGTGGATCATGCGCGAGTTGTACTCACGCAGGAACGAGTCGACCTGCTTCTCGTTCCAGTCGTCCGGAATCGGCGACACGGCGTAGAAGGTCTTCAGGTTCTTGTCCAGCGGGCCCGGCGAATCGCAGTAGGCCACGGCCACGCCACGCTGGAATTCCGGCATCAGGATGATGTCCACCGGCGCATCGGGCAGCGTCATCAGATCGTGCTCGCGCACGAACGCAGTGGACTGCTCCAGCGCGGCCTTGGCATCGTCAACCACCTTGTCGCGTGCCGGCTTGTCGGCGTAGGCCAGTTCCAGCGCGGCCTCGATCGCCTTCTGCTGCTGCTCGTCGGTCGGCTGGGCCGGCATCTCCGGTGCACCCGGCTTGTCCTTCAGCACCGTCTGCGCGATGCCGTACATGTCCTCGCGCACGCGCTTGAGTTCGGCGCGCGCACGCTCACCGATCTCCTGGCGCGACAGCGAGGAGCTCAGCGCGAATTTCAGCTTCTGGTCGTACTTCTCCGCACCGATGCGGAAGTCGCCCTTGGCGTTCGGCACCAGGGTCTTGTCCAGCCAGGTCTGCTGCTCGTCCACGGCCTTCTTCAGGCCGTCGATGGCCGCTTGCAGGCGCTGCTGGTCGGCCTGCGGCAGTTCGCCGATATGCGGGGTGATGAAGGTATCGACGATGCTGAGGATGCCCTTGTTCTGCTTGGCAACGGTCTCGGCATGGATCTTCGGCACGCGGGCCGGATCCAGGTTCTCGCGCGCCTGGGCGAAGATCGCCGGCAGCTTTTCCATGCGCGCGGTGGCCGCCTTCAGGCGCTCCGGCAGCGGTGCGAACTCGCGCGCCATCAGGCCGTAGATCGCGCTGCCGGCGATGCCGTTGTACAGCTGCGGGTCCCACTTGCCGGACTGCAGCACTTCAGCGTTCCAGATTTCCGACTGCAGCTGGTTGCGCAGGATCGCCGCGTCCACCTGGTTCTCGCGGCCCAGCTTGGCCACTTCGATCTTGTCCAGCTCGCCCAGCAGCGCCTTGTAGGCGGCCACGGTCTTCTGCTGGCCGGCGGCGCTCAGGTCGTCCAGCTCGCTGTCGTAGCGGTGGTCACCGATCTGGGTGGCGCTGACCGGCGACAGCTGCATCCAGGTGTCCAGGGCGCGCTTGGACAGATCGGCGAAGGCGGCATCGACCGCCGCGTCACCGGCCTGCTGGCTGGCGGCCGGGGTGGAAGCGGTGGTCGGGGCGTCGGCCGGCTGGCAACCGGCCAGGGCGGCGACCAGGGCGAGGGCAAGAAGATGCGGGCGCATCGGCATTCCTGTACGGGGTCAAACCCTGAGCATAGGGCCCCGTTGCTGCTTTGTCCCCGTGCCATAGGATTACCATGGGCGGATTCAAGGACCCTCCAAAGGAGCGCAGGACATGGAATACCAGGGAAGCTGCCATTGCGGCAGGATCGCATTCACCGTGCAGGCCGAGGCGCCGATCAGCGACGTCATCGACTGCAACTGTTCGATGTGCCGGCGTCGCGGCAGCCTGCTGTGGTTCGCTCCGCGTGCGGCGTTCAAGCTGGCCACCGATCCGGCTGACGTGGCCACCTACCACTTCAACAAGGCCCACATCGACCACCACCACTGCCGCGAATGCGGTATCGCTCCCTACAGCGAAGCGGTCGACCCTCGCACCGGCACACCGATGGTGGCGGTGAACGTGCGCTGCGTGCCGCAGGTGGATCTGGCGGGCCTTTCGGTGACCTCCTACGACGGAGCGGCACTGTGAGGCCGGTGCGAGCGTGGACGCGCAGGGCGGCGCTGCCGGTACTGCTGCTGGCGCTGGGCGCCTGCGCCAAGCAGGGCGACATGGTGGGGGATGCGGGCGCCACGGCCGCCGAGGCTGCCATCGCTTCGCCGGAAGGCGCATTCCTGGCCTACGAACATGACGTGCAGGTGCAGCTGGAGGCGGCGCAGATCGCACCGCGCATCCAGCAGATCGCTCAGGCCTGCCAGAGCGCGAAGTTCGGCGACTGTGCAGTGTTGCAGGTCGAGCAGCACGGCGGCGAGCAGCCCAGCGGTGAAGTGAAGGTGCGCATCGCCCCGAAGGGTACCGAGCCGCTGATCGCGATGGCTGGTGAAGGCGGCAAGCTGCAGTCGCGCAATACGCGCGCCGAGGATCTCGCGCAGGCGGTGGCCGACACGGCATTGACCAAGGCACGGCTTGAAAAGGAGCACGCCCGCCTGCTGTCCTACCAGGACCGCAAGGACCTGAAGATCGAAGACCTGATGGCGATCACCACGCGCCTGTCGGAGATCGAGGCGGGTGTCGAGCAGGCCAACAAGGACGCCGCGCAGCAGCGTCGGCGCATCGATACCCAGCTGGTGGCGATCCACTTCGACACCACCTCTGGCCAGCGCAGCCGCAGCGAGATCGGCGAGGCGCTGAGCGAGTCGGGCAGCATCCTCAGCACCAGCATCGCGTTCCTGATCCGCGCTGCTGCCGCACTGCTGCCGGTGGCGGTGCTGGCCTTGATCGCGGCCTGGGGTGTGCGGGCATGGTGGCGTCGCCGCCGCAAGCTACCGCCCAACCGCTGAGGTGAAGGCTGATGCCGACCGTCAGCCGGCATCAGCCCTCGTCGGTCTCGTACTCGACGAACACATCCAGCTCCAGCGCCAGTTCCTGCACCGCATCGCGCACCTTCTGCGCGGTGCTTTCATTGCCGACTTCCACTTCCAGCTCGTGGATGCCCGGGCCGATGTCATCGGACAGCCCGGCCGAACTGGAATCGTCGTCGTCCATGTGCGGCATCAGGTCGTCGGTTTCCTCGACATGTTCGATGCCGTCCAGGCCGAGCAGCAGGTCGCTGATGGCGCGGGCGTCGTCTTCGGTTCCGGTGATGCGCAGTCGCAGCATGGCCATGGCATAGGTACGTTGTGGGTTCGCCAGCAGCCTAGCCAGCGTGAGGCAAAGAACGGGTGAGGGCGCAGTCAGGCGTGCGTCGCCGGCCGCCCGAGCAGGCTGTCCGGCAATGCCGGGATCGGCGTGCGCTCGTCCTGCGCCTGTTCCAGCAACCAGTCGATGAACAGGCGCGCGGCCGGGCTCGGCGGTTGCCCTTCTGCGTGCACCACGTGGTAGGCATAGCGTGCCTTCAATGCCGGACCGGGCAGGCGCACCACCTCGTAGCGCTGCAGGTAGGGCTGGGCGATGTGGGTGCGCGCCAGCACCGCGCCCATGCCATACACCGCCGCACGCATCGCGTCGGTGCTGTCGGCGAACGTGTGCATCGGGGGCAGGGGCGACGGTGGGCGCACGCCGGCGTGGCGGAACCAGTCACGCCAGCCCTGCGGCGACAGGTCGGTCAGCAGCGGCAGGTCGGCGATGCGCGCCGGATCAACCAGTGCTTCGACCCCGGCCAGCGCCGGTGAGGCCACCGGGAACAGGAAGTCATCCATCAGGTGCTGTGCACGCAGGCCCGGCCATTGGCCCAGCCCGTAGCGGATGCCGACTTCCGGTCCGTTGTCGTCGTAGCGATCCAGCCCGCTGCCGGTGTGCAGCTCGATGCGGATGTGTGGATAGGCCTGGGTGAAGCGTGGCAGTCGCGGCAGCAGCCAGCAGTACGAGAGCGAGCGCAGCGTGGTGATCCGCAGCGGCACGCTGTCGGCATCCGGTTGCAGGTGATGGGCCACCGCCGCGACATCGGTGAAGGCGGCGCTGGCGGCGTCGGCCAGCTGCCGGCCCTCGGCGGTCAGGCGCACGCCGCGGGCGTGGCGCAGGAACAGGCGAACTTCAAGTACTTCTTCCAGGCGGCGCACGTGGTGACTGACCGCGCTGGCGGTCAGGTGCAGCTCCTGCGCGGCCTGGGCGAAATTCTGGTGGCGTGCGGCGACCGCGAACACGGCCAGTGCGGGGAGCAGGGAAGGACGGAGCAGCATGTCGAGCCTCAAACCATATTTGTGGCTGACAGCGATACTACGCGCTTGTGCGGCGGGCGTCTGCGCCTGATCCTGTCTGCCTTGGCGAGGAACAGACGATGGACGGAGGCAGGACATGAATGCGATCCCACAGGCGGCCGAGCGCGACTGGCGCACGCCGCTGGAATTGACCCTGCTGGGCGCGATCTGGGGCTGCTCGTTCCTGTTCATGCGGGTGGCGGTGCCGTCGTTCGGCCCATTCGCGCTGGTCGAGGTACGGCTGGTGCTGGGCGCGCTGGTGCTGCTGCCGTTCCTGTGGCGCGCTCGCGCGCAGTTCCCGCCGCGCCGCTGGCTGTGGTTGGCACCGATCGGCCTGATCAACTCAGCGCTGCCGTTCGTGCTGTTTGCCTACGCCGCCGAGCAGGCGCCGGCCGCGATCGGTGCGATCTGCAATGCGATGACGGTGCTGTTCGCTGCGCTGATCGCGTTCCTGTTCTTCGGCGAGAAGATCGGCATGCGTCGTGCCGGGGCGCTGCTGGTCGGCTTCGCCGGCGTGGTGGTGCTGGCCACGGCCAAGGTCTCCGGCCTGAGCATCGGCACCGCAGTGCTGGCCGGTGCGGCGGCATCGCTGCTGTACGGCCTGGGCGTGAACCTGGTGAAGCGGCACATGACCGGGCTGCCGTCGGCCGCCGCCGCGGCGGCAACGCTGTCGTGTGCCTCGCTGTGGATGCTGCCGATGGCGGTCAGCCATTGGCCGCAGGCGGCGATTCCGTTGAAGGCCTGGGGCGCTGCGATCGCGCTGGGCGTGGCCTGTACCGGCTTGGCGTTCCTGATGTTTTACCGCCTGATTGGCCGTATCGGCCCGTCGCGTGCGTCGACGGTGACCTACCTGATTCCGTTGTTCGGTGCGGCGTTTGCGTGGTTGTTCCTGGATGAGCCGGTGACGCTGCAGATGCTGATTGCCGGTGCGTTGATTCTGGGTAGCGTGGCGGTGAGTCAGAAGGGCTGAGACGTTTTTGCACGTGGCACGTGCTGAAGGTGCTTCACTGTTCATGGGCGTTTAATTTATTTTATGGCGGAAAGAAAAATAAACAAAAAAAAACCCCCCCC
>NZ_JAXBRE020000019.1:24230-77742 GCF_047520985.2 Stenotrophomonas sp. BR163 | reverse complement strand
GCGGCGTCATCGCCGATGCCGAGCAGGATGTCGTCGCGCTCGAGGGTGCGGGCGCGGATGCGGTCGATGAGGGCGAATTCGGCCAGGGACATGGGGCACTACCGCCCACCGCGCCCTGCGCGGCACGTACAACAGCGGGAACGCCCCATGTCCCTGGCCGAATTCGCCCTCATCGACCGCATCCGCGCCCGCACCCTCGAGCGCGACGACATCCTGCTCGGCATCGGCGATGACGCCGCGCTGCTGCAGCCGCGTGCCAATGAACAACTGGTGGTTACCGCCGACACGCTCAACAGCGGCGTGCACTTCCCGGTGGAAACCCCGGCCTTCGACATCGGCTGGAAGACCCTGGCGGTCAACCTGTCGGACCTGGCCGCGATGGGCGCGCGCCCGGCGTGGTGCACGCTGGCGTTGTCGCTGCCGCAAGCGTCGGAAGACTGGATCGAGGCTTTTGCCGATGGCTTCTTCGCTCTGGCCGACCAGCACGACATCGCGCTGATCGGTGGCGACACCACGCGCGGCCCGCTGTCGCTGTCGGTCACCGCGATGGGCCAGGTCGGCCGCGGCCAGGCGCTGCGCCGCGACCGCGCGCAGGTGGGTGATGATATCTGGGTGAGCGGCACGCTGGGCGATGCCGCCGGTGCGCTGCGGCTGTGGCAGCAGGGTGCACTGAGCGTGGCCACGGCTACCCTGCTGGCTGACTACGAATACCTGCGCCTGCGCCTGCTGCGGCCGACGCCGCGCGTGACCCTGGGCCTGCGCCTGCGGGCCTTCGCGCACGCGGCGGTGGATGTGTCCGACGGCCTGCTGGCCGACCTCGGTCATATCGCCACGCGCAGCAACCTGGCCGCGCACGTGGATGCCGATTTGCTGCCGATCTCGCACGCACTGCGGGAACTGCTCGGCCGCGACGGTGCACGCGATTGCGCACTGCGCGGTGGCGACGACTACGAACTGTGCTTCACCGCCGCCGCCGACCAGCGCGACGCGCTGCACTACCTGGCCGAATCGCTGGACATGCCGCTCACCCGCATCGGCCGTATTGCCGAAGGGCAGGGCGTACACGTGGACGGCGAAGCCGCCGACGGCGGGTACCAGCACTTCGCGTAGCAGCAGCGGTACTGCCCTGCTGGGTCAACCTTCGGGGTGGGGTCAGATCCCTTTGCGCCGCAAAGGGATCTGACCCCAAGTGAAGCACATCGATGTTGCTCTGGTAGGTGCCAACCTGGGTTGGCACGGATGTGTCAGCAGCCGGTGGCAACACCGTGCCGACCAAGGTCGACACCTACCAACGCGGGCTGGTTACACGTGCGGTACCGGCGTACCGAAGCGGTTGCCACCCGGCGTGCCGGGCAGCAGCAGAAACACCAGCAGCACCAGGCTGACGAACGGCACGAACCCCAGCAACAACCACCAGCCCGAACGATCGGTATCGTGCAGGCGGCGGATGGTGGCGGCAATGCACGGCAAGGCGAACACCAGCCACATCACCACGCTCAGTCCAGTCGATGCCATGGCCAGGCCCCGCGAACCGCTGTAGCCGGCATAGAAGCTCAGCAGATACAGCGGGATCGAAACGATCATGATGAACAACTGGAACCACCAGAATTCGCTGCGGCTTGCGCGGCCAGTGAACTGCGCATAGCGGGTGAGCGGAACCATCATCTTGTGCATCGAAACACTCCCTGAAAAGAAGTGCGCACTATTGGTGCTCCTGTGATGATGAGCCATCGGAATCGTTGCAATTGCGCGCAGCGTGCAACTGAACTGAGCGCTCCTCCGCAGTTCAGGACGCGCGCTGCTTACGCTGCCCGCAACTGCACATCCACATACTCGGCCAGCCCACGACACGCCAGCAGCAGGCCCTCGCGCGCGCCATCACCCATCTGCTGATCGATATCACCGTCCACGCGTACGCGTTCGGTGGCGTGCAGCAGTTCCAGCAGGAAACTCAGCCCCGCATTGGCGCGGTCGATGCGCGCCAGGGCCAGACGTTGCCCGGGCGTGCGGTTGTTGCTGGGCCATGGTTGGCCATCGGCGGCATCGCCCTGGCGGATGCGCTGCAGGCAGGCCTGCAGGGTAATGGCCCCGGCACTGTTGCCGGTCTGCAGCGCAACGAAGGTATCTTCCAGCGTGCGGGCCAGGTCATCGGGCAGGCGCGTGGCGGCCTCGCCCAGGGTGGCGAACAGGTGCGGGTAGGGGGAAGCGGTCATGGCGGCGTCCTTGTGCAAGCGGCAAGGGACCACCCTGCTTAACAGCGAGGGTGGCGGACGGTGCGTGGTTGCAATACCGGTGGCTAACGTCGTCAAACGCCGGCGGGCGCGAGGCCCCCACGCACCGCCCGCCATGTAAGCGCGGACAGAATGCCTGCCGACGCCACCCAACAAGGAAAGGGCGACGCCGGCAGGCAAGCGTAAACGACATTAACCAAACGGGATTGCAAGCCCGTGCCACCCGTTGTTGGTGGCGCTACATGATTTGCATGAAGCGCCAATGCTGCCAATGAGAATTGTTGGAAAGTTCGAAAACGTTGCAATCGTGCGGCGCACGCCACAGCGTGGCAATCGCGACATTCCTGTAGAGCCGAGCCTACGCTCGGCTCACCGCGTTCTGAGCGAAGAGCAGCCGAGCATGGCTCGGCTCTACAGAGCGCAGAGCGGCGCCGGAATCATCCGGCGCCGCGCGTGTTTCTACATCACCACTTGTACGACATGCTCAGGTTGGCAGTGGCTTCGCGGTATCCGTGGTCGCCGCGCATCACGCCGAAGCCACCCCACGCACTCAGCCCGGAACGGAAGTCCACGCGCGCACCGGCATTGAGCTCATAGCGGTTGCGCGGCACGCCGGCCTTCAGCGCTTCATCGTCGAACGCCATGCCGTTGCTCGCACCATCGCGGTACCAGTTGGCCACCACATACGGGCTGACCGAGGCACCCGCTGCCGAGCGAGATTCGCCCTGCAGACGCAGGCCCACGCGGCCGGACAGGCCGCTGTCGCCCAGGCTGCGCACCACCGTGCCGTTCGCTTCCTGGTGGCGATCGGTGTTGGCATCGGTATAGACCAGCTGCAGTTCCGGTTGCAGGCTCAGCGCGGTGCTGCCGATCTGGCCGATGCCGAATCGATAGCCCGCTTCCAGCGACGACTGCCAGATGTCCGAGTCGTAGCGTTCCTCGGCCAGGCCTTCGCCCTGCACGCGGTTACGGAACTGGCCGCGCTGCACGCTGGCATCCACATACAGTGCATCGTTGCTCCAGTTGCCGTATACGCCCAGCGCACCGCCGTCGACCTTGCCGCGTGCACTGTAGCCGGTCAGCTGCGAACGCGAGGTGGCATCGGACTTGGCCAGCGTGCCCATCAGGCCTACGCGGCCCTGCCCGTTGTCGAACACGCCGACGTCCGCACCCAACTGCAGGCGCGAGCGGTCCACGCGCAGGTCCAGCTGGTCTTCCACCGCCGACAGCTTGCTCTGCGTGGCATCGACACGGGCCCAGCCACGCACGCCATCAACGGCGGAGGTGGTGCCGCCCTGGCGGTCGCGCCAGCCATGGCGCAGCAGCTGGTCCATCGCGAACTGGTTGGCCAGGTACGCGCCGGCTTCCGGGCGCAGTACGGGCGTCGGGTCGACTGGGTCAATGGGATCGACCGGATCGACCGGCTTGCATTCCGGCAGCGTCGGGTCGGTCACACACGGATCCGGCGCACCGGCAAGCTCCGAGCGCAGGTACCAGCCGCCATTGGTGGCATCCTTGAACAGGAAGTACTCGTACTGCCCACCCACCGCGCGGCCCTGCAGGTCGAACTGTGCATTGGACGCACCGCCCACGCGGATCAGCTCGATGCCCTTGTCGGTCTTCGCACCGGCACCGCCAGCGTTAAGCACGCGCACGTTGGCCTGACCGTTCGAGTCGCCCTTGATGATCAGCTTGTCGGTGGCCGAGTTGTCGTCACCCAGCTGGGTGTTGAACAGCAGGGTGCCGCCGGCGCCATCGAAGGTATCCACGGTCAGCGTGTTGAAGGTGCTGCCATTGCCCAGCGCCACGGTGCCGGTGTTGCCCAAGGCGAGATGGCCGACATTGCTGTCGCCGGTCATCAGCCAGGTGCTGTCGCTGTCGATGCTGGCGGAGGTGACGTTGATGAAGCGGCCGTCGATCTGTGCCTTGTTGCGCAGGAAGACGTCGAGGGTGCCGTCGACAGTGGCTGCGTCGAAGCTGACATTGCCGGCAAGCCGCGCATCATCCACGTTGAAAGCTACGTGGCTGGCACCTGGCGTAGGAGTGCCGGAGCGGGAATCGACCTGCAGCAGATTGCCGTTGCCGCCATGCAGCTGAGCGCCATTACTGACGTTGATGACGAAGTCTGCAGGCTGTGCGGTGGCTACCCGAATCGCGGCACCACGCCGGGACGAGATCGTGGACCCATCGACGTCGAGCTGGGGCATGTCGGGCGTGTACAGCGATCCATGCATCAGCACGCCCACATTGTCCGCATCGATGTGCGATCCGTTGACGATGCTGACCTTACCATTCTCCATGCGCACGCCCAGGCCGCTGGAGATATCGTTTCCTGCGGCCGTGTCTTCCACGCGGATGTAGGTGGAATCGATGATGGCCCATGCACCGGGTTGAGCTGCTTCGTCAGGCGTGGTACCCATCGAAAGTCCGATGCTGAGGGTGGCGGTTGGTGACAGTCCTTCGGTGCTGGTCACTAGAATGCGGCTGCGAGACAGATGGGCGTATGAGTTGCCGCCCACGTGAATACCACCGCCACGCAACGTGCTGGTTCCGAAACTCAGGGTTGAGTCTCCATTCAACCTGATCGCATACTGATGGTCACCGGTGCGGTTGATGGTGGATTCAAACGCGGCGAGATACGAGCTATCTGACCTGATGGCATTGGCTTCCGCACCCTGAAAAGTAAGCCATGCGTCGTTGCGAATCGTCCATTCTTCAACCGGGGCACCGGCTTCGATCGTGGCCTCTGTGCCGTCTAGAACACCGGCAAATGCATTGGATACAGGCAGCAGGGCCAGCGTTGCCAGGAGGCAACGTGCCAGCAGTTGTATCGGTAGAGGCGACAGTTGGGAACGGTCTTGCATGATCATCTCCATGAACCAGAATGCGTTCAGCTCGGCAACGATCGCAGCCCTGAACATTGGTTTGCCTAGGGAGGCAGTGGGTAGTCAATGGCCGGTGAAGAAAAGGCAATTCCGGGGCATTGACGTCAGCGCATGCCGCTACGGGGCCTAGTTTCTCTACCGGATTGCCCAGCGGCCATGCAACTAGTTGTAAAGAGCACTAGCCCGCACTGGCCTCGGTCTTGGGGTTCAGACAACTCGTCTTCGCTGCTGTGTGATTGATGGCGCTCAGTCATTGGAAGCTTGTGACCAACCCCTGTCACTCGCGTAGCACAGCATCACTGCGACTTGGTCGAGAATCAGCCGAGCATGGCTCGGCTCTACAGAACGCAGAACGGCGCCGGAATCATCCGGCGCCGTGCGTGTTTCTACATTACCAGCGGTACGACATGCTCAGGTTGGCAGTGGCCTCGCGGTACCCATGGTCACCACGCATCACGCCGAAGCCACCCCACGCACTCAGCCCGGAACGGAAGTCCACGCGCGCACCGGCATTGAGCTCATAGCGGTTGCGCGGCACGCCGGCCTTCAGCGCTTCATCGTCGAACGCCATGCCGTTGCTGGCGCCATCGCGGTACCAATTGGTCACCACATATGGGCTGACCGAGGCACCCGCTGCCGAGCGAGATTCGCCCTGCAGACGCAGGCCCACGCGGCCGGACAGGCCGCTGTCGCCCAGGCTGCGCACCACCGTGCCGTTCGCTTCCTGGTGGCGATCGGTGTTGGCATCGGTATAGACCAGCTGCAGTTCCGGTTGCAGGCTCAGCGCGGTGCTGCCGATCTGGCCGATGCCGAATCGATAGCCCGCTTCCAGCGACGACTGCCAGATGTCCGAGTCGTAGCGTTCCTCGGCCAGGCCTTCGCCCTGCACGCGGTTACGGAACTGGCCGCGCTGCACGCTGGCATCCACATACAGTGCATCGTTGCTCCAGTTGCCGTATACGCCCAGCGCACCGCCGTCGACCTTGCCGCGTGCACTGTAGCCGGTCAGCTGCGAACGCGAGGTGGCATCGGACTTGGCCAGCGTGCCCATCAGGCCTACGCGGCCCTGCCCGTTGTCGAACACGCCGACGTCCGCACCCAACTGCAGGCGCGAGCGGTCCACGCGCAGGTCCAGCTGGTCTTCCACCGCCGACAGCTTGCTCTGCGTGGCATCGACACGGGCCCAGCCACGCACGCCATCAACGGCGGAGGTGGTGCCGCCCTGGCGGTCGCGCCAGCCATGGCGCAGCAGCTGGTCCATCGCGAACTGGTTGGCCAGGTACGCGCCGGCTTCCGGGCGCAGTACGGGCGTCGGGTCGACTGGGTCAATGGGATCGACCGGATCGACCGGCTTGCATTCCGGCAACGTGGGATCCGCCACGCACGGATCTGGCACACCGGCAAGCTCCGAGCGCAGGTACCAGCCGCCGTTGGTTGCATCCTTGAACAGGAAATACTCGTACTGGCCACCCACCGCGCGGCCCTGCAGGTCGAACTGTGCATTGGACGCACCGCCCACGCGGATCAGCTCGATGCCCTTGTCGGTCTTCGCACCGGCACCGCCAGCGTTAAGCACGCGCACGTTGGCCTGACCGTTCGAGTCGCCCTTGATGATCAGCTTGTCGGTGGCCGAGTTGTCGTCACCCAGCTGGGTGTTGAACAGCAGGGTGCCGCCGGCGCCATCGAAGGTATCCACGGTCAGCGTGTTGAAGGTGCTGCCATTGCCCAGTGCCACGGTGCCGGTGCTGCCCAGCGCCAGATGGCCGACATTGCTGTCGCCGGTCATCAGCCAGGTGCTGTCGCTGTCGATGCTGGCCGAGGTGACGTTGAGGAAGCGGCCGTCGATCTGTGCCTTGTTGCGCAGGGAGACGTTCAGTGCCCCGAGCGTGGTGGCGGTATCGAAGTTGACGTTGCCGATCAACCGCGCGTCATCCACGGTAAAGTTGACCGTGCCTTGGCCCGGACCCACAGCAGGTTGGTCGGTGCGGAACAACAGCAGGTTGCCATCACCAGAAATCAGCTGCGCGCCGTTGGCCACGGTGATATCGAACTGAGTACTCGGAAGCAGCGCGAACGGAGCTACGCGTATGGCTGCTCCGCTATCGGACTTCAGCACCGAGTTGTCGACCCGGAACGAAAGAACGCCGGTGGAACCGGGCAGATCGCTTCGACCTGTAAGGTAGGCCGCCGTGTTGCCACCCTCGATGCGGGATCCGTTCTGGATGGTCATGTCGCCGAAGAACATGCGCACGCCATGACCATTGTTCAGTTCAGAGGCGCCAGCGGACAGCTCGGCGCGGACGAAGCTGGAATCGATGACGGCCGACGGGTTGAAGCTGCTGCTGAAAGGGGCGTGGGTCAGATCGACGCCGATGAAGCTTGAACTGTTGATCCTGCTGCCCACGATGTGCGCGGAGGAGTTGTCGTAGACGTGGACCGTACCATCGCGGACGATCGAGCCGGTCATGTTCAGTGTCGAGTTCCCGTGCAGTGTTACATGCGCGCGGCTGCCAGCTGTCGCTGACGCGATGGTTGCTTTGCTCAGGAAAACGCTGGAGTCGGTGCTGGTGATCGAATCGGTCTGCGCACCGGTGACAGTCAGCTTCGAGCCATTTTCCAGGGTCCAGGCTTCCACCGCATCGCCTGCAACAACCTCGGCAGTCTGCCCATCCAGATCGCCGGCCAATGCGGCACTGGCAGACATTGCGGAAAGTGCCAGCAGCAGGCCACGTGCGAGTGGCCGAAGCGACGGGGCGTGGGCAGGTTGAAGGTTCATGATGTGGTCCTTTGCATGGAGAGGTGAGCGGGACACTGCATGACAGCCGGAAACCCCTGTTCAGCGAGGTGACGTATACGCCTTCGACTTGTGAAGGTTTTGTGAGGTGATCCGGAGGATGCGAACAAGCGTGTCGGGAACGGCTGCCAGTGTCCGATCGCGCCGGCGTCGATCCCATGCAATTTGTTGCAAAGGCGGCTTGCCATATCAGCCCGGGATAGGGGGCGTTAAGGCGGCTGTGCCGACATCGCGGTCAGGTGCGACATTCTGACGCAATCGCCATTGCAAGCTTTTCGATGGAAGTGGAGGGGGCATGACGGGAGGCTGTGCGCCCGTCTGGAGATACCCCCATGCCTATCGCGCTCCCTCTTCGCCATCCCTTGGCCGCTGCCCTGGCTGCTGCACTTGTCCTCGCTCCCCCGGCCCGTGCCCAGCAGGTCGTGGCCGACGGTGATCTGCAAGAACCTCCGGCGGGCGAATACCACACCACCGAGCCGGTGCTGCCCGGTGACCCCGCAGGTTACGTGTTCTACGCGCTTAACGGCGGCCGCATTGAAACCACGGGTGGGATTGTGTTGCGCTCAGCAGGTGCGGGCGCGGCTGCTGTCCGGCTGGAGGGCAGCGGCACCACCATCGATCTGACGAAAGATACGGAGATCGCGACGTCGGGCGACGGTGCTGCCGGCATGTCGGTGCAGGATCGCGCACAACTGCGTGCCGAAAACGTGCGCATCGATACGCAAGGCGTGAACAGTCATGGCATCGAAGTGGACGCCGCCTCGGCAGGCGTGAGTGTGGGCCAGATCACCACCCGTGGTCAGGGGGCGCATGGATTGGTCGCCAGTGCAGGTGGCTTCATCAACTTCCTGGGAGGAAGCGTGGTTGCCGAAGGATCCAATGCCTATGCAGTCCTGGCGAGTGGGGCGGGCAGCACAGTGCATCTGGAGACGGCAAACCTGATCAGCCGCGCTGCCGGCACCTATGTCGCCTTGGCCAATACGGGCGCATCCCTGCGTCTGCAGGACGCACAAGTTACCCATGAGGGCGCGACCGGGTTTGGCGTCGCCATCCACACGGGAAGTACTGGTGATTTGCGCAATGTGCACATAAGGATGCAGGGAATGGGAACCGGGCTGGCCGGTGGTGGTGACGTCGTGATGCTGGGCGGTTCCGTTGTTGCAGATGCAGCAGGGAGCATGGCGATCGTTGCCCGCGGTGGGAGCATGCAGCTGGAATCAGTGGACGTTCGCGGCGACTCCGGCATCAGCGCAAATGGCGGTGCACGTTTGGAGCTGGTTGACAGTCGCGTGCGTTCGGTGAACGAGGCGCTACAGATCTCAGGAATGGGAACGACTGCATATATCCGGGAATCCGAACTGCTGGGTGATGGAGGAGCGGCCACGATTGCTGTCCACGACTCGGCGGTACTGGAACTCCTGCGCAGTGTTGTCCGCAGCGAAGGTGACAATCGCGTTGGCATGGACAATCGTGGCGGTGCGGTGACGCTGGAGGATGTGCAGGTCCATACCACCGGCGTTTCCAGCCATGCGCTGTACGCGGAAGCCAGTGGTCTTGTGCGCCCTCGCATTGATGCCAATGAAACGTTGCTCAGCACGACCGGCGACAGCGCCATTGGCGCCGTTGCACGGAAGGGTGGCAGCATCCATCTGGCGGACAGTGCCGTGTTGACCACCGGAGATGGCGCCCACGGCGTGCTGTCCGGGGCTGTTGGCGAGATGGCCCTGACCAATACCCATGTACGCACCGAAGGCGAGGGCGCATGGGCGGCAGTGATCAACGACAACGGTCGGATGCGCATCGACGGCGGCTCGCTGGTGAGTGCGCGGCACGGCGGCGTGTGGCTGCGCAGCAGCCGCGACCCGGGCCTGACGTTGTCCAACGGTGCCTTGGTGTCGGGTAGCAACGGCATCGGGTTGGCGTTGGACGCCGCTGTGGCCGGGCGCTTCGATCTGGTGCTGGACGGTCGCTCGCAGCTGGTGGGTGACATCGTCATCACCCCCGAAGATGAAGACGCCGGGCTGGTGCCGCAATCCGAAGTGCATGTGCGCCTGGCCGACGGTTCGCTGTGGCAGGGTTCATCCGATCTGGTGCAGACGCTGGCGATCGAGGGTGGCAGCCAGTGGACGCTCACCGGCGATGCCACGGTTGGTGGACTGCAGGTGCTTGGCAGCGGGCTGGCGTTGTCTGATGGCACCGGTCGCTTCAACACGCTCACCGTGGACGGCGACCTGCACAGCGAGAACGCCATCTTCCTGTTCCAGGGCGCGCTGGCAGGCGATGACAGCGCGATCGACCGCCTGCATGTGCGCGGCGACAGCTCGGGCGATGCAAGCATCCTGGTGAAGAACATGGGCGGTGTGGGGGCGCCCACGGTGGATGGCATCCGGTTGATCGAGATCGACGGTGCTTCCCTGGCGAGCTACACGCTGGCCGGGCGTGCGGTCGGTGGGTCGTACGAGTACTTCCTGTTCAAGGGTGGTGTGGCCGATCCTTCCGATGGCAACTGGTACCTGCGTTCGCAGTGGTTTGATGCCTGCAAGGACAATCCGGCCGGGCCAGGATGCGTGGTCGATCCGGGCCCGGATCCGATCGATCCGACCGACCCTGTGGACCCGGTGGATCCAGTCGATCCGATCCTGCCGCCGCCGGTACTGCGCCCGGAGGCCGGTGCCTACCTGGCCAACCAGTCTGCAGCGATCAACCTGTTTGCACACCGCATGCATGAGCGCAGCGGCACCCGTTCGCGGGGCACTGAGCGCCAGGCCTGGGCACGGGTGGGCCGGCAGCAGGCCGATTTCAGCGCGGTCGGCAGTCAGCTGTCGGTGGACGGCACCACCTCGGTGCTGCAGATCGGCAGCGATCTGCTGCAGCGGGGCAATGCCGCGTTCGGCGTCATGCTCGGCAGCGGCCGCGCCGACAATCGTGCCGTCTCGCGGCTGACCGGCTACAGCGCCACCGGCCGGGTGCGTGGCAACGCAGTGGGTGTGTACGGCACCTGGCTGCAGGATACCGGAGGCGCGCAAGGTGCCTACGTGGACGCAGCGCTGCAGTACGGCCGCTTCGACAATCGGGTGCAGGGCATCAGCCTGGAACCGGAGCGCTACGACTCACGCATGGCCAGTGCGTCGCTGGAGACCGGCTACACCTTCACCGTGTGGCAGGGCCCCACCAGCGCGCTGTACGTGCAGCCGCAGCTGCAACTGAGCCATGTCGACTTCCGCGCTGATCGGCACGTGGAGCGCAATGGCACGGTGGTCGACCGTGCCGATGCCGGTGGCCTGAGCGGGCGCGTGGGCGTGCGCGTGTTCGGTCACGGCACTGCCGCCGGCAACACGGTGCAGCCGTACCTGGGCGTCAACTGGCTGCGTGGCAGCGGTACCAGCACGTTGCAGTTCAACGGCGACACGCTGGGCGCAGACGTGCCGCGCAACCGCTACGAGGTGCAGGCCGGTGCCGAGCTGAAGCTGGGCCAGCGCTGGGGCGCGTGGGGCGGCGTGAGCGTGCAGCGTGGTGATTATGGCTACCGCAATGTGGGTGGCCAGCTGGGCCTGCGCATGGCCTGGTAAGCGGGCGTGCAGCGGGGTCGGATCCCATTGCCACGGCAATGGACTCTGACCCCTGGCTGCTGCCGTAGAGCCGAGCCTATGCTCGGCTCATCGCGATCTGAACGAAGAGCAGCCGAGCATGGCTCGGCTCTACAATCGCGTCACTCCGGGACCGGACCTGAACGATGTCCATGTCTGTCGCGATCGTCCATTGAATGACTGCGCAAACGGTGGCGATGCTGCCGGATCGCTCGCTGCCGGTCACCCGCATGTCTGCTCCCGAACGTTCCCACAACGCTGCCATCGACGGCCTGCGTGCATTGGCGGTGCTGGCCGTCATCCTGTTCCACACCAATGCGGCATGGTTGCCCGGTGGCTTCACCGGCGTGGACCTGTTCTTCGTGGTGTCCGGCTTCGTGATCAGCCAGTCGTTGGCCTCGCGCACTCATGCGTCGCTGGGCGCGCTGTTACTCGATTTCTACCGGCGTCGCGTGCTGCGCCTGCTTCCCGCGCTGCTGGTGATGTTGATGGCCACCTTCGTGCTGTCGGCGCTGTTCATTCCCCGCGCGTGGCGCAATGAACAGTTCGACCAGACCGGCTGGGCCGCGCTGGTCGGCTTCAGCAACATCGTGCTGGCTGGCCAGCAGGACGATTACTTCTCACCCGGCGCGGAACTGAACCCGTTCCTGCACACGTGGACGCTGGGGGTGGAGGAGCAGTTCTACCTGGTCTTCCCGCTGCTGTTCTTCGTCTGGCTGCGCGGGCGTGAGCGCTGGCCGTGGTCGCGTTGGCTGTTGCCGGGGCTCACCGTGCTGTCGCTGGCGTGGGCGGGCTGGCAGGCGCAGACGGCACCAGCGGCAGCGTTCTATCTGCTGCCGGCGCGGTTCTGGGAGCTGGCTGCGGGCGCGCTGCTGTACCAGTGGATGCGTACTCGTACGCCGGGCCAGAACGGTGGTGCGGTTGCAGCGGCCGGCCTGACGCTGCTGGCCGCAGGCGTGGTGATCGCCCCGCAGCTGGCGATGCCGGTGCCGGGTGTGCTGGCCACCGTGGCCGGTACCCTGCTGCTGTTGGCAAGCGTGTCGGCGCCGGGGACATCGCGCCTCGCCCGCGCGCTGGGCTGCGCACCGCTGGCCTACCTGGGCCGGTTGTCCTATTCGCTGTACCTGTGGCATTGGCCGCTGCTGGTGCTGCTGCGCTGGACCTACGGCCTGCACGGTGCCGCGCTGTGGCTGTACCCGGTGTTGCTGCTGGCGGTATCAGCTGCGTCGTATCACTTCATCGAGCGTCCGCTGCGCAGTGCGGCGCCGCTGCTGCGCCTGGCACCGGCCAAGGTGCTGGCGATGGCGTTGCCGGTGGTGGCGCTGTGTGGTGCGGGTGCCTGGGCCACCGTGGAGTACCACGAGCAGGTCTCGCTGAGCGTTACCCGTGACGGCTATGCATGGCAGGCGCGTCGCTACCCCGCGTGGCGCCCATTGGAGCCGGTGAGTGCGCCGGCGCTTGAAGGACGGCGCCTGTTCGTGGCCGGCGACTCGCATGCAGCGGCGTATCGCACCATGACCAGCATGGTCGCGCGGCAGACCGGCATGGAGGTGCGCCAGCAGGATCGCGGCGGCTGCAGCTTCGTCAATCTGCTGCGGGCCAGTCCAGCCGATTGCCGGGACTTCATTGAGCACACGCTGTCGACCATCGAACGCGAGGCGCGCCCGGGTGACATCGTGCTGCTGGCGGCCTTGCGCATGCCGGAGCTGCGCGGATTCGACTGGCGGCGGCAGGATGCACAGGAAATCTATCGTCAACTGCTGGCCGAGCGCACGCCCGCGCATGCACAAGCTGCACGCGATGAAGCCGATCGAGTGCTGGGGCGTTTGCAGAAGCTGGGTGTGCACGTGGTTGTGGATGCGCCGCTGCCGTTGTTCAAGGCCGGTGCGTACCGCTGTTCGGACTGGTTCAACCGCCGCAACCCGGCCTGTGCCGGTGGCCTGAGCATGCCGCGCGCCGACCTGGAAAGGCTGCGCGCGCCGCAGATGGCGTTGCTGTCCGAACTGGCGGTGCGCTATCCATCGCTGACGGTGTGGGATCCGCTGCCGCTGCTGTGCGGGCCAACGACCTGTTCGGCGGTGAAAGACGGGGAGCCGCTGTTCTTCGACAACGATCACCTGAGCGGGCATGGCAACCGCGTGCTGTTGCCCAGCTTCCGGCAGACCCTGATCGATATTGCAGGCGACACGCCGGTGTAGAGCCGAGCCCACGCTCGGCTTGCACGCGGTGCGGGCTTCATCGCGATGTGGCCGAAGCGGGGCCGAGCATGGCTCGGCTCCACAGGAGTGTGAAGGTGAACGACACGTGGTTGTAGAGCCGAGCCCACGCTCGGCTTGCGCGCGCAGCGCGGGCTTCATCGCAATCTGGTCGAAGAGCCGCCGAGCATGGGCTCGGCTCTACAGGAGTGCGAAGGAATGTGCGCGGTCTATGCCGGCGGCAGCACCTTGCCCGGGTTGAGGATGCCGTCCGGGTCCAGCGCGGCCTTGATCGCGCGCATCGTCGCCAGCGTGGCCGGGCTGAACGCCTGCGCCATGAAATCGCGCTTGGCCAACCCAATGCCATGCTCGCCGGACAGCGTGCCGCCCAGTGACAGCGTCAGTTCGAAGATCTTCGGCAGTGCGGCATGCGCGCGTGCGTTTTCGTCGGCGTCGTCCGGGTGGTAAAGAATGTTGACGTGCAGGTTGCCGTTGCCGGCATGACCGAAGGTGACGATGGTCAGCGTGTAGTCGCGTGCCAATGCCTGCACGCCAGCCACCAGCTCTGGAATGCGCGACACCGGCACCACCACGTCTTCATTGATCTTGCCGGGCGCGACGGTGCGCAGTGCCGGCGACAGTGCCTTGCGCGCGGCCCACAGCTGGTCGCGCGCGCGGCCCTCCATCGCCACGTCCAGCTCGATCATGCCGTCGCCTTCGGCGGCACTGGCCAGTGCCTGCAGCAGATAAGGCAGGGTGTCGTGGTCACCATCGGCCTCGACCAGCAGCATCGCGCCTGCCTCCGGCACATCGGCACCATTCATCCGCAGCAGCTCCAGGCTGCGCGCGTCCATGAATTCCAGGCGGGTGGGTACCACCGGCTGCGACATCAACCGCGATACGGCGGCCGCAGCAGCATCGGCATCGCGGTACAACACGCGCAGCCCGGCCTGGCTGACCGGCAGCGGGGTCAGTTTCAGCGTGGCTTCCACGATCAATGCCAGCGTACCTTCGCTGCCCACCAGCAGATGGGTCAGATCGTAGCCAGTGGCGTCTTTGGTGTAGGCGCCACCGCAGCGGATCACCTCGCCGGTGCCGGTCACCGCCACCAGGCCCAGCACGTTGTCGCGGCTGGTGCCGTACTTCACCGCGCGCGGGCCACCGGCGTTGCAGGCCAGGTTGCCCCCCACGCTGCAGATCTCCGCGCTGGATGGGTCCGGCGCCCAGAACAGGCCATGTGGCGCCAGCGCCTGCTGCAGCGTGCCGTTCAACACGCCCGGCTGCACGACCGCGCAGCGATCACCGGCGCGGATCTCCACGATGCGGTCCATGCGGGTGAACGAGAGTACGATGCTGCCCGGCTGCGGGACCGCGGCACCGGTGGTACCGGTGCCGGCACCGCGCGCGACCAGCGCCACGCCATGCGCGCGGCATGCACGCACCAGCGCCTGCACCTGCTCGATGTCCGCCGGAAACGCCACTGCAGCCGGCCGCTGATGGCGCCATGAGTTGTCCTGCGCATTCGCCTCCAGCGCGCCGTCATCCATGCGCCAGCCCTCCGTGCCCAGCAGGGTGGACAGTTCGGCAACCAGGGCAGCAGGCAGGGCAGGACTCATGACGGATCTCGTGGGGCAGCAGGAGCGGGTTGGATCAGTTTCCAGGCGACAACGGCGCCGGCCAGTGGCAGCCACACCAAGCGCAGTTCGGAGAGCAGGGTAGCCACGCCGCGTGCGCTGAAGAACTGTGGCGCGAACGGTGACACGCGGATGGGGCGCCACGGCGCGAAGAAGCGCTGTTCGCTCCACGGCCAGGCCAGCGCGACGCCCAGACCACCGGAGGTCATCGCATCGAGCAGCGGATGGCTGGCGGCGCAGGCGAAGACGAATACAGCGGCTTGTACGGTAGATGCCAACCTTGGTTGGCACACATCCGCCGACCAAGGTCGGCGACTGCCCAAGAACGCCAACGCCGCGGCCAATGCTGCCAGCACGCCGGCGAACAGCAGTGAGTGGCTGGCGCCGCGATGGCCGAAGGCATCGGCATAGGGAATGTGCAGGGCAAAGGCCAGTACATCGGCATCGGGCAGCATGGCGGCGATCACGCCGGCGGCCAGCAGGCGCGGCGGGATGCGGCCACGATCAGCGGCGCACCACAGCGCCAGCGGCACAGCGGCATGGGTGATGATCGACGGCATCAGTCACGCACCATGGTCGTACCGGCCGCGGGCCGGCTGCAGGTCCGACGGGTAGTGCCGGCCGCTGGCCGGCAAAGAGTAGCCATCAGCAGTCATCCAATCGGAACGCATCCCGCAGCCAATGCAGCTGCGGCGGTTCGCCGGTGGCTTCGACCACATCGAAACGGCAGGGCGCATTGGCCAGCGCCGGGTGGTCCTGCAGGTACAGCTGCGCGGCGTGGGCCAGGCGCCGGCATTTGCGCGCATCCACCGAGGCGGCGCCGCCACCGAAATCGGATCGCGCGCGGTAGCGCACTTCGACGAACACCACGGTGCCGGCATCGTCCATCACCAGGTCCAGTTCACCGCCGCGATATCGGACGTTGCGCGCACGCGGCCGCAGTCCGGCCTGTTGCAGGTGCTGCTCGGCGGCGGCTTCCACCGCCGAGCCACGTTGGCTGCGCTCAGCGACCACCGATGATCGGCATCGGCCGGCCGCCGTTGAAGGTCGACCAGGCCGGCTGGCGCAGGATGTTGCCGTTGCTGTCCAGGAACAGGGTGCCGGTGGCGCCGTCCAGGCCGCCTTCGTTAGACAGCTTGTCCAGGTAGGCGGTGATCTTCCAGGCGTCGGCACCGAAGGCGAACAGGCGGCCGGCCGCACCGCGTGCGCTCGGCAGGGTGCTGGCCACCTGGCTGGCCGACGGCAGGCCGGACACACTGCGCACGTTCCAGGCTTCGTTCGGATAGACGATGCCGTCCAGCGCCACGTCTTCTTCCACCTTGCCGCTGCCAACGGTCAGCTGCGACGTGCCAACGCGGGTCGCGCCGCCTGCACCGGCCAGCGCCAGCTGCGGCGCCAGCAGGCGCGCCTGCGGCGCACGCACGGCGAGGAACACGGCATCGACCTGGCCGGCGTTGCGCACCTGCGCGCCGACATCGCCGACGGCATCGGTGACGCCGATCGTGGCCACCACCTGGCCACCGCGCTGCGCGAAGCGCTGGGCAAAGGCGGCGGCGGCACGGCGGCCGGTGTCGTCAGCGCTGTTGATCACCAGCGCCTTGCCGCGCTCGCGGCCACGCAGGTACTCGGCGGCGACGATGCCGTCGTCTTCCGGTGCCAGCGAGAAGCCGGCACTGCCGGCCGGCGGTGCGTCCTTGCCGCGGTTCAGGGCCAGCACCGGCACCTGCAGCTGCTGCCGGCCGTACACGGCGTCCACTTCGTCGCGGCCCAGCGGACCGACCACGAAGTCGGCGCCGGAGGCGACGGCCTTGTCATAGGCGGCCAGGGCACCGGCCGGGGTGCCGGCGGTGTCGAAGAAGTTGATGTCCGGGCGGCGCCGGCTTTCACCGTAGTAGGCGCTCAACAGGCCATCGCGCACCGGCTGTGCGGCGGTGGCCAGGCGGCCGCTGAGCGGCAGCAGCACGGCCAGCTTGGCCGGCGGGCGGTAACCGTCGCTCATCGCCGGCGGGCGCTTGCTGGTGTCGAACTGGGCCGCGCCATCGCGGTCGAACGGGCGCGGCAGCGGCAGGCCGCGCGCGATCAGTGCACGGCCGGCGAAGTTGTAGAGCGGGTCGTTGGCCGGCAGGGCGGCGGCACGGCTGCGCAGGGTGGCGTCGTCGAGGGTGCCGAGCAGGCCGGCAATGGCGGCCTGGTTCTCGCTGCGCGCGCTGCCGGTCAGGCTGGAATGGGCGCGGGCCCGTTCGGTGGCGGCACCGAAGGCATCGCCGGTGCCCTGCAGGGCACTGGCACGGGCCAGGTACCAGCGTGTGCGCAGGGCCGGCAGCACGTTGTCGCCGTGGTCCTTCAGCAGGGCCAGCGCCTGCGCCGGCTGCTTGTCGGCCAGGGCGAGCTCGGCACTGGTCAGCTGGTAGCGCTGCAGGCTGGCGCCGGACAGCTGGCGTGCGGTGAGCTGGCCGAGCAGGCTGCGCGCGCGGGCACTGTCGCCTGCGAGGTGCCAGGCCCAGGCCGCATCGGCCAGTGCGTTGCTGCGGGCGCCGCCGCGCAGGGTGGAGGCCAGGCCTTCCAGCTGCAGCGCGGCATCGCGCGGCTTGCCCTGTTCGATCAGCGCCAGCGCCTGGCTCTGGGCCGGCGAATCGGGCGTGCTGGTCAGGCTGGTGGTGGCACAACCGGCCAGCAGCATCAGCGACAACGACAGGGCGGAGATCCGTGCGGCGGGCTTGTTCATGATCGGGTCCATGCGATGGGGGCAGCGGCCTTGGCCGGGTACACGCTACGATTCTACCCTTGCCCCGTGAGTACCGCTGAAATGAGTGTGCCAACCCTGTACGTCGTCGCCACGCCGATCGGCAACCTGGCCGATCTGAGCCCGCGCGCGCAGGAGGTGCTGCGTTCGGTGGCGGCCATCTGTGCCGAGGACACCCGCCGCAGCGGCCAGCTGCTGTCCCATTTCGGCATCCAGCAACCGCTGGTGGCCCTGCACGAACACAATGAAGAGGCCCTGGCGCAGCGCCTGGTTTCGCGATTGCAGGCCGGCGAGTCGCTGGCGCTGGTCAGCGATGCCGGTACCCCGCTGGTCAGTGACCCCGGTTTCCGCCTGGTGCGTGCCGCGCGCGCGGCGGGTATCAAGGTCAGCCCGGTGCCCGGTGCCTGCGCCGCCATCGCCGCGCTGAGCGTGGCCGGCCTGCCCAGCGACCGTTTCAGCTTCGAGGGTTTCCTGCCGGCCAGGGCCAGCGGCCGCCGCGACCGCCTGCAGGCGCTGGCCGGCGAAGTGCGCACGATGGTGTTCTACGAATCCTCGCACCGTATCGCCGAGTCGCTGGCCGACATGGCGGCGATCTTCGGCGGCGAGCGCCCGGCGGTGCTGGCCCGCGAGCTGACCAAGCTGTTCGAGACCGTGCTTGATGGCGACCTGGCGGGGCTGCTGGCCCAAGTCGAGGCCGACGACAACCAGCGCAAGGGCGAGTTCGTGGTGATGGTGCAGGGTGCCGGTGACGACGAGGAAGCGCAGCTGGCGCATGGTCGCCGCGTCTACGCGAAGCTGAGCGAGCACCTGCCGCCGTCGACCGCCGCCAAGCTGGCCGCGGAACTGACCGGTGCGCCGCGCAAGGCGCTGTACGGCAGTTGATCGCTCGCTCCGGGCCATGTCGGGGCAGCGCGCGGCGCGAAATGCGAAACGGTTCGGATCCGCCGGAGGGACGCCAACCTCTGCGGCGTGAACGTGCTCACGTGCGCGGCTGAGGGACGAATCCGGGGACAGGCGATGTCGTGATGAGCAGCAATGACCGACCCACTGATGATCGTACGAAGCCTGCAGCCTTGGGTATTGCGGGACGTCCTGCAGAGCGGCATTGAGATCAGTCGAGCCCGTGCGGATACTCCCGATGCGGAAGGGTGTCCGTAGTGTGACCCCATTTCCGAGGCGTCTGAGGCGTGAGGACCGGTGCTCGGGATGTCTGTCCTGGACGAAGACGCCCCTGCACACGCCTCTTCATCCCCCACTTGGGAGTAATTGTTCGAGATGGCATTGACAGCCTACCTTCAAGCTCATTTCCTGCCAAAGGATGCGTTCGCCGCATTCTGCAATGTGTCAGAAGAAAGACTCAGTCGCCTGATTGCAGTGGGCGCGGTGCCGCAGCCCACCTACACCTGCGAGGGTGGCGCCATCCGATCTGCAGTGTTCGGCTCCATTCCCATCAGCGAAGACCTTGTGGAGGAGTACTTCCGTACCGATTGCGCACGCTGGATACGCATTGCCGATCATGCACCACCGGGCAGTGAGCGGGCGGCTGTGGTCGACGTTCTGCTGCAGGAGCTCGAGGGCTACATGACAGCCGTGCTTGGGGATGCCAACGCTGCGCACGACAAGGCGCAACTGCTGCTCCCGCACTTCTTCAACGGGACCTTCGGTCTGTGTATCGCAGATCCGTCCACCGGCGCCGGCATCGCAAGAAAGGAGCTGCTCCAGGAACAACTGGTCGCACTCGCCAGTGACACCCACACTCCTCTCGACGCGCGTGTCGACAGGCAGGCGCTGCTGGCACTGATCGACGATTATGCGCGTGCGTCGATGCCGTTCTCGCCGGCCGAGTATGACCGTAGCAGCAGAAAGCGATGGGTCGACGATCTTCGCCGGGAGCTGGACGAAAAGTCCTGAAAAGCGTGCAGGCTGCATGGGTCATTCACAGCCTGGGACGCTGGAATGCGAATGAGCGGCGGAATTCTGGGGGTGAAGGAATGAAGCTCTCAAATTTACTTGAGGGAGGGAAGACAGATGCTGGAAAAGGGACTGTTCCTGCTGTTCGCTCTGGCCGACGTGCCAGCTCCTGCAGCTGAAGGGCCGCCACCTGCGGCCATTACCGAAGCCGATCTGGGCCCGGACTATGTTGGCTACCTGCTGTTCGATCCGGGGTTGGTCGAATTCAATCGGCTGCAGTCGGTCCGCGATTACAGCAATTACCTGACCTATCGCGCGGCACGTGACGCGTTGGAGAACTACGAGGGATGTCTGCAGGTGGGGGCCGGCAACCACGCACAGATCGAGGCGGCCTACCAGCAATTGGTGAACAGCCAGCAGCGGTACGTCAGCGCGGCGCAATGGCGCGACCTGCGGCAGGCCCTGCGTGCGGGGCGCGAGCCGGTACCCGAGCGCGCGTCGTGGCAATGCGCCGCATTCGTGGACAACGCGCCGTATTTCGATGCGGGGTTGGACGATGCACTGCTGGGCGCCACCGAATTGGCGCGCGAACAGGCCGGGGAAGGGGATTCGCGTAGCGATGCGCTGCGCCCGGTCCTCGGCGTTCAGATGGGGGGTGCGACCGTGATCGAATCCGAGCCTGACGAGGGTCCGGCCCATCGCGCCGGCCTGCGCAAGGGGGATGAGGTGCTGGCCGTGGCGGGTACCCGAGTGAAGACCGTCTTCGGTATCGGCCAAGCGTTGAAAGCCCACGCGCCGGGCGATCGCGTGGACGTGCGCGTCCGCCGCATTGAATGGGACGGTTCGCGACCGCAGGTGCGGGAATTGATCGTCGGGGTGGTGCTGGAGTCGCGGGCGGCGGTGATGGCGAGGGCGAAGGCGAAGGGCCGCTAGAGCCACACCACGCGTGGATGAACCGGACGCCGCGATCGGCACGGCAGGAAAGGCGTGCGTACGCTAGAATGCGCGCTGGCGGAGTCGGCCAGACAGTCGCGTCATCCCTTCGGGGGTGCCGAGGAAAGTCCGGGCTCCATAGGGCAAGGTGCCAGGTAACGCCTGGGCGGCGCAAGCCGACGGAAAGTGCAACAGAAAGATACCGCCTACGTCTTCTTCGGAAGGCCGGTAAGGGTGAAATGGTGCGGTAAGAGCGCACCGCGAGTCTGGCAACAGACCGGCACGGCAAACCCCACCTGGAGCAAGACCAAATAGGGATCCTTTGGCGCGGCCCGCGTTGGATCCGGGTAGGTTGCTTGAGCGTTGCGGTGACGTAACGCCTAGAGGAATGACTGTCCACGACAGAACCCGGCTTATCGGCCGGCTCCGCCTCTTTCTTCTTCCACGCATGGCGTGGATCTACCGTGATTCCGGGGTCGGATCCCTTTCCAGAGGAAAGGGATCCGACCCCATGCCCTGATCAGCCCGGCATGCGGTACTGCCCGGCGGAAATGAACTGCGAGAAGCGTTCGCACCACACCACGACGGTGGTGTAGTCGTTCACATCCACGTTCGCGGGCACCTCCACCAGGAAGCGGTTGAAGGTCTTTACCTCGCCGATGCGCTGGGCCTGCGCCTTGATCTTCAGGAAGTCGGCCTTGTTGTCGACGAAATCGCGAACCAGGTACACCTTGTAATCCGGGCCCGGTCCCATCTTCCCGTCGAAGGCGACCTGGGTGGCACTGACGCTGACCTTGCCTTCGGCCCAGTGCACCGCGTCGCTGCCTTTCAGGTCGCGGCGGAAAGTGGTGCGGTAGGTGGCGTCCTTCATCGCGGCCTGTACCTGGGCGGCCGGCGGGTCATCGGGGGCGATCAGGATCGGCAGGAAGTAGACGCCCAGGCCGAAGCCCAGGCCGAGGGTGAGCAGGTGGGTGGCGAGCAGGATGAGGATGCGGCGCATGGGGCCTCCTTGTGGTTGCGGTCGATCGCGCGGCGTGGTGCCGGGCGCGACCACCCTGGGAGGTCAGGGCCGACATTTATAGACACAGTGCCGAATGCGAAAAGGACACAGTGGGTGGGCTGGAATGCCGGAACCCCTGTGGTACGGGCACATTGCGGTCGCGGCTGAAAGCTGAATGACGTTTCAAGCCCGCTGCGATGGCGACCGCCGTCACGTGGATCGCGACAGCAAGCTGCGGGTAGTGCCGGCCGCTGGCCGGCAGCTTCATGGCGAATCCGAGCATCCAAAGGCTGCCGGCCAGCGGCCGGCACTACCCCCACCAGGAGCATCTGGCCAAGGGCGGTCATGACCAGGTCAGAAAATGACGTGGCTTTGTCCGCTCGGTACACCCTGCGGGCCGAAGCGGCGTTCGTGGATCTCGCCGTGGCCGTCGGCGTCGATCAGCAGCACGGTGCTGGCGCGGGTGCCGTAGTCGTCGCCGCGGATGAAGGCCGGGCTCAACCAGCGCTCGCGTTCCAGGCCGATGCCGGTGTCGGGCAGGTCGCTGTCGGCGGGGCGGTGTTCATCGGCCAAGGCATTCCAGAGCGGGGTCAGGTCCGGGGTCAGATCCCTTTCGCGTTGCGAAAGGGATCTGACCCCGTCTGCTTCCAGCCATGCCGACAGCGCGGCCATCAGCCGTCGGGTCTTCGGCCAGGGCGCGTCCAGCGTGCCGTTGGACATGCCGTGGACGCCCGGGCCAAGCGTCTGCCGTTCGGCGGGATGGTTGCCCAGGTACTCCAGGCTGTCGCCATCGGCCAGCAACAGATTGAATGGGGCGTAGGCACCCGCCACGGTTGCCAACCGCTCGATATGCACGGCGGCCGGGTCGCGGCCGCGCAGGAAGTCGGCCATCAGCGCGCCCCGCGACGGTCCGGTCTGGGCCGCCAGCGGGTCGCGGACGTTGGTGACCACCGCCATCCGGCCCGAGGCGCCGACTCCGGCCCAGCCACCGCCGGAGCGCAGGTCGCGTCCCCCGATGACGGAGGTCTCATCCTGCCAGGGGGCCAGCGCCGCGGTGGGGCGGGCGTGGAACTCATCACGGTTGCCGGTCATCACCAGCCGCCAGCGCGGGTGGTGCATCCAGCCAAGAGCAAGCAGGCACATGGCCTCATTGTGCACCGTTTGCGCAGTCTGGCGCCGTTTCCGGCCCGGCTCGGATGAATGCGCGGCCGATGTTTCACGCCCCGTCCACGCCCCTGAACTTCCGTTCAATCTCAAAAATTGAGACGGATCAGCAACTTGTGGATAAGCCTTGAACAATTCTCTAAAGGTTGTTGCAAGCCATTGATGCGGCTGGCGATTTCCCTGCCGAAAAGTTGTTGACAACCCTCGGCCCGCTGCTAAGGTGGGCATCAGAGGGAAATCCGGGTGTTTTGTGGGTTTTCGTGGTTCAATGTTTCACCGGGCGAAGGACAAGGTGCAGGCGTCGTGTTCCAGGGCGAGACGGCCATCACAGTTGACGACAAGGGGCGCATGGCGGTTCCCACCGCTTACCGCGACCTCGTCGCGCGCGCCAGCAACAACCGTCTCGTGCTGACCTACAACCCGTTCGAAGCCGGCTGCCTGTGGCTGTACGCAGAGTCGGAATGGGAACGGGTCCGCGACGATGTGATGTCCAAGCCCAACACCCAGCGCGTCGTGCGCCTGTTGCAGCAGAAGCTGGTCGGCTCGGCCGCCCATCTGGAGCTGGACGGCAACGGTCGCATCAGCATCCCCGCCAGCCACCGCGGTGCGGTGGGCATTGAGAAGAAGGCGGTATTGCTCGGCATGGGCGACAAGTTCGAATTGTGGAGCGAGCAGGCGCATCGGGCCCTGATCCAGCAGACGTTGTCTGACGAGGATCTGGGTGATGGGTTGCTCGACCTGAAGTTGTGAGCCGGGGTGCCCGGATGCGCCCAGAAGCGCAGGCCGGTCACCTTCCGGTGTCGCAGTCGCCGGCGGTGCACCTGCCGGTCCTGTACACCCAGGTCCTTGAAGGCCTGAGGGTGATCGAAAACGGACGTTATCTGGATGGCACGTTCGGTCGTGGCGGTCATGCACGTGGCGTGCTCACCCAGCTCGGTCCCGAGGGGCGCCTGCTGGTCATGGACAAGGATCCGGAAGCCATCGCCGTTGCCGAGCGCGATTTCGCGCCGGACCCGCGCGTGTCCATCTTCCGTGGCAGCTTCGCCCAGCTGCTGCAGTGGGATGCGACGGCCGAAGGCCTGGACGGCGTGCTGTTCGACCTGGGCGTGTCGTCGCCGCAGCTGGATGTGGCCGAACGTGGCTTCAGCTTCGGCAAGGACGGCCCGCTGGACATGCGCATGGACCCGGACAGCGGTGAAAGCGCTGCGCAGTGGATCAACCGCGTGGAAGAGCGCGAGATCGCCGATGTGCTGTGGACCTACGGCGAAGAGCGCCAGAGCCGGCGCATCGCTCGCGCCATCGTGGCCCGCCGCGAGAAGCAGCCGTTCTCCCGCACCGCAGAACTGGCCGAGCTTATCGCCTCGGTGATGCCGCGTGGCAAGGACAAGATCCACCCGGCCACGCGCAGCTTCCAGGCCATCCGCATCCACATCAACCGCGAGCTGGCAGACCTGGAAGCGGGGCTCGATGCGGCGGTGGAACGGCTCAAGCCCGGTGGCCGTCTGGCGGTGATCAGCTTCCACTCGCTGGAAGACCGCATCGTCAAGCAGTACATGAACCGCCTGGCCAAGGCGCCGCCGGCCAACCGCCGCCTGCCCGAGGCCGTTGCGTTCGTGCCGACGCTGGACCTGATCGGCGGGGCCATCAAGGCCACCGACGAAGAGCTGGCCGCCAACCCGCGCGCCCGCAGCGCCGTGCTGCGCGTGGCCCAGAAGCGGGAGGCCGACGCATGAGCCGGCTGCTGCTGATCATCCTGTTGGCCTGCACCGTGGCCTCGGCGATCGGCGTCGTGTTCGTGCGTCACCGTCATCGGCAGACGTTCATCGAGCTGTCGCGCGCCGAGCGCAAGCGCGATGACATCAACCTGGAATTCGGCCGCCTGCAGCTGGAGCAGGCCACGCTGGCCGAAGCCAACCGTGTCGATCGCATCGCCCGCGAAAAGCTCGGCATGAAGTTCCCCGAGGCCGCCGACATCGTGGTGGTGCGCCCATGAGCAAGGCCGGTCGCAACCGTCCACGCAATGCCTTCAACCTGCGCCAGCGCCTGCGCTGGGTCGCGCTGGCGCTCGGCCTGTGCTCGGTGTCGCTGGTCGGCCGCGCGGCCTACGTACAGATCATCAACAGCGACTTCTACCAGCGCCAGGGTGAGGCCCGCTACCTGCGCGAGCTGCCGATCAAGACTTCGCGCGGCATGATCACCGACCGCAACGGCGAGCCGCTAGCGGTGTCCACGCCGGTTGCCTCGATCTGGGTCAACCCGCAGGACCTGCTGCGTTCGCCCGAACGCATCCCCGAGCTGGCCCAGGCGGTCGGCATGTCGGTGGATGAGCTGAGCAGCCGCCTGTCGCAGAAGTCGGACAAGGAATTCATGTACCTGCGTCGCCGGATCAATCCGGACGAGGCAGAGAAGGTGGTCGCGCTGAAGATTCCGGGCGTGGCCGCGCAGCGCGAGTTCCGCCGCTTCTACCCGCAGGGTGAGGCGATGGCGCACGTGCTGGGCTTCACCAACATCGATGATCGCGGCCAGGAAGGCCTGGAACTGGCCTTCGACGAATGGCTGCGCGGCAAGCCCGGTGCGAAGCGGGTGATCCGCAACCGCAAGGGCGAGACCGTCGAAAGCGATCTGCTGCGTGCCGCTGAGCCGGGCAAGGACCTGACCCTCAGCATCGACCGCCGCATCCAGTACCTGGCCTTCAAGGAACTGCGCAACGCGCTTGTGGCCAACAAGGCGGCCGGCGGTTCAATGGTGATCATGGACGTGACCACCGGCGAGATCCTGGCCATGGTCAACCTGCCGACCTACAACCCGAATTCGTTGACCGGCGCGATCCCTGATACGCGCCGCAACCGCGCGGTGACCGACCTGGTCGAGCCGGGTTCGACGATGAAGCCGCTGACCATCGCCACCGCGCTGCAGGCCGGTGTGGTGACCAAGGACACCATCATCGACACCAACCCGGGCTACATGACGCTGGGTCGCTTCACCATCCGCGACGTGCCACGCAACAACGGCGTGCTGAACGTGACCGGCGTGATCACCCGCAGTTCGAACGTGGGTGCAGCCAAGGTTGCGGCGAAGATGCCGGACCAGACCTTCTACGACGGCGTGCGCCGCTTCGGCTATGGCTCGGCGCCGCACAGCGGGTTCCCGGGTGAATCGGCCGGTGTGGTAATGCGTCCGGCGCGCTGGTCGGGGACCACCAAGACCACCATGTCCTACGGCTACGGCCTGTCGGTCACGCCGCTGCAGATTGCCACCGCCTACTCGGCGCTGGCCAACGGCGGGCGCCTGATCGCGCCGACCTTCGTCAAGGGCCAGCGCAACGAAGGCCAGCAGATCATCGACGAGAACGTCGCCAGGCAGGTGGTGGCGATGATGGAGACGGTGGTCACCCAGGGCGGCGCCAAGCAGGCGGCGGTGCTGGGCTACCGCGTGGCCGGCAAGACCGGCACCGCGCGCAAGGCCGGTCCGGGTGGTTACGAGCGCGGCCATTACAACGCGCTGTTTGCCGGCGTGGTGCCGGCCACCAACCCGCGCTTCGCCACCGTCATCGTCATCAACGATCCGCAGGCCGGCAAGTTCTACGGCGGCCTGGTGTCGGCGCCGGTCTATCACAACGTGATGGAAGGCACCCTGCGCCTGATGGACGTGCCGCTGGACGACCTGCAGTCGTGGCTGGCCGCACAGCAGTCGGGCAAGGTCGGCCATTCGGCCTCGATCCTGCCCGCACCGCCGGCCGAGACCGCGCTGCCGGTCGATGCCGCCGCTGAATTCGATGCTGCGCTGCCGAGCGCGCAAGCCCAGACGCCGCCCGCTACGGGAGGCACGCAATGAGTCCTTCGATGTTGCTTTCGCAGTTGCTTCCGGACGTGGCCCTGGCGGGCCATGATCCCGTTCTGACCGGCCTGGTGCTGGACAGCCGCGCCGTGCGCCCCGGCAATGCCTTCGTCGCCATCGCCGGTTTCGGCGCGCATGGGCTGGGTTTTGTCGAGCAGGCCCGTGCGGCCGGTGCCAGCGCCATCCTGTTCGAGCCACCGGCACCGGCCGAGCTGCCGGCGCCGGCCGATGCGATCGCCGTGCCGGGCCTGCGGGCGCGCATGGGGGCGATGGCCGACCAGTTCCACGGCGCGCCGTCGCGGGCGATGGCGATGGTCGGCGTGACCGGTACCAACGGCAAGACCTCCACCGTGCAGCTGCTGGCCCAGGCCTGGCACCTGCTCGGAACGCCCAGTGGCAGTATCGGCACGTTGGGCGCCGGACTTTATGGTGCGGTCGAGCCGACCGGATTCACCACGCCGCTGGTACTGCAGATGCATGCGCTGCTGGCACAGCTGCGCGACGCCGGTGCGCGCGCGGTGGCGATGGAAGTCAGCTCGCACGCGCTGGACCAGGGCCGCGTGGATGCCGTGCACTACGACGTGGCGGTGTTCACCAACCTCACCCGCGACCATCTGGACTACCACGGTGACATGGCCAGCTACGGCGCGGCCAAGGCGCGGCTGTTCCATCGCCCGGGCCTGAAGGCGGCGGTGGTCAACCTGGACGACGCCTTCGGTCGCCAGCTGTTCGCTGGCCTGCCTGCCGGCGTGCAACCGATCGGCCTGAGCTCGCGCGATGCCGCTGACGCCAGCGTGCGCGCTGAAGCGCTGCAGCTGGATGGGCGCGGTATTGCCTTCGAGCTGGTCATCGACGGCCAGCGCGCCGCGGTGCAGTCGCCGCTGCTGGGCCGCTTCAACGTGGACAACCTGCTGGCCGTGGCCGGCACCCTGCAGGCGCAGGGCCAGCCGCTGCCGCGCATCGCCGAGGTGCTGTCGGCGCTGCAGCCGATCCGTGGCCGCATGAACCGCCTCGGCGGCGAAGACGGCCTGCCGACCGTGGTGGTCGACTACGCACATACCCCGGACGCGCTGGAGCAGGCGCTGGACAGCCTGCACGGCCATCTGCAGGGCACGCTGTTCTGCGTGTTCGGCTGCGGTGGCGAGCGCGATACCGGCAAGCGTCCGCAGATGGCGGCGATTGCCGAGCGCCTGGCCAACCAGGTCATTGTCACCGACGACAACCCGCGTGGCGAGAATGGCGACGTGATCGTGGCCGACATCCTGGCCGGCTTCCAGCACGCCGATGCCGTGACCGTGCAGCGCAACCGCGCGCGTGCGATCGGCCTGGCGGTGAAGCGTGCCGGTGCCGGCGACATCATCCTGATTGCCGGCAAGGGCCATGAGCCGTACCAGGAAGTGAATGGCGTGCGTCATGACTTCGACGACACCGAAGTGGCTGCGGCTGCACTGGCGGCCAAGGCCGGTGTTCTGCAGGCACAGGCCGGGGAGGGCGCCGCATGAAGCGCACCCTGCTTTCGCTGATCGCACACTGGGCCGGTGGCGAGATCCACGGCGACGACGTGGCCATCGATGCAGTCAGCAATGACACCCGCAACCTGGGCCCGGGCAGCCTGTATGTGGCGCTGCGCGGTGAGCGTTTCGACGGGCATGACTTCGCTGCCGACGCGCAGGCGCGCGGTGCCAGTGCGCTGCTGGTCGAGCGGCTGCTGCCGATCGAGCTGCCGCAGGTACTGGTGGCCGACAGCGAGCTGGCACTGGCGAAGATCGCCACCGGCATGCAGCGTGACCGTGGCACCGAGGTGTTCGCGATCACCGGCAGCAATGGCAAGACCAGCGTGAAGAGCCTGCTGCTGTCGATCCTGCAGCAGGTGGCCCAGCACGCGCACAAGGTGGTCTACGCCAACCCGGGCAACCGCAACAACGAGATCGGCCTGCCGCTGGCGGTGATCGATGCACCGGAAGATGCCGACTACGCTGTCTACGAGATGGGCGCCGGCAAGCCGGGCGATATCGCCTACCTGACCGATATCGCCCGCCCGCGCTATGCGCTGGTCAACAACATTGCCCCGGCACACCTGGAACGCATGGGCAGCCTGCTCGGCGTGGCGGTGACCAAGGGCGCGATCTATGCCGCGCTGCCGGCCGATGGCGTGGCAGTGATCAACGCCGACGATGCCTACGGCCGCTGGTTCGAGCAGCACTTCATCAGCACCCCGGCGCGTTGCCGCGTGCTGCGCTACGGCCTCGAACACTCGGCGGACGTGACCGCGCGCGACATCCGCGCCGGTGCACAGGGCAGCCAGTTCACCCTGGTCGCACCGACCGGCGAAGCCCGCGTGGTGCTGGGCCTGCCGGGTCGCCACAACGTCAGCAATGCGCTGGCCGCCGCCAGCCTGGCGCTGGCGGCCGGTGTCGATCTGGCGCTGATTGCGGCCGGGCTGGCCGAGGCGCAGCCGGTACCGGGACGCCAGATCGCCCATCAGCTGCGCAACGGCGCGGTGCTGGTGGACGACAGCTACAACGCCAATCCCGGCTCGCTCGCTGCGGCCATCGATGCCCTGGCCACTGCCCCGGAAGAGGGCTGGCTGGTGCTGGGTGACATGCGCGAGCTGGGCCCGGATGCCGAAGCGCTGCATGCGCAGGCCGGCATCCGCGCACGCGCCGCCGGCCTCAAGCGCCTGTATGCGCTGGGCCCGCTCAGTGCCGCCGCCGCCACCGCCTTCGGCGACGGCGGCCGTCATTTCGCCACCCATGACGCGCTGTCGCAGGCGCTGAAGGACGAGCTGCACGCCGGCGTGCGCTGCCTGGTCAAGGGTTCCCGTGGCAGCGCCATGGACACGATTGTCAAAGCGCTGCTGGCGCAAGGAGAGGAATCCCCGCATGTTGTATGAACTGGCTCGATGGTTGCAGCAGTTGGAGAGCCTGTTCGGGCTGTTCAACTACCAGACGTTCCGCGCCATCCTTGCCGCGCTGACGGCCCTGTTCCTGTCGCTGTGGTTCGGCCCGGCGATGATCCGCAAGCTCGCCCAGTTCAAGGGCGGCCAGCCGATCCGCCAGGACGGTCCGCAAACCCATTTCTCCAAGGCCGGCACGCCGACCATGGGCGGTTCGCTGATCCTGCTCACCATCACCCTGTCGGTGCTGATGTGGGCGGACCTGCGCAACCGCTACGTGTGGCTGGTGCTGGCGGTGATGCTGTGCTTCGGCGCCATCGGCTGGTATGACGACTGGATCAAGATCGTCCGCCGTGACCCGAACGGCCTGAAGTCGCGCTGGAAGTATCTGCTGCAGTCGATCTTCGGCCTTGCCGCGGGCCTGTTCCTGTTCTACACGGCCGACGTGCCGGCAGCGCTGACCTTCTACATCCCGATGTTCAAGTCGGTCGCGCTGCCGCTGGCCGGCATCGGCTTCGTGGCCATCGCCTACTTCTGGATCGTCGGCTTCTCCAACGCGGTGAACCTGACCGACGGCCTGGACGGTCTGGCAATCATGCCGACCGTGCTGGTGGCCTGCGCGCTGGGCGTGTTCGCCTATGCCTCGGGCAACGTGGTGTTCGCCAACTACCTGCAGATCCCGCAGATCCCGGGCGCGGGCGAGCTGGTCATCATCTGCGCGGCCATCGCCGGTGCCGGCCTGGGCTTCCTGTGGTTCAACACCTATCCGGCCATGGTCTTCATGGGCGACATCGGCGCGCTGGCGCTGGGTGCGGTGCTGGGCACGATCGCGGTGATCACCCGCCAGGAACTGGTGCTGGTGATCATGGGCGGCGTGTTCGTCATCGAAACGCTGTCGGTGATGATCCAGGTCGCCTCGTTCAAGCTGACCGGCAAGCGCGTGTTCCGCATGGCGCCAATCCACCACCATTTCGAACTGAAGGGCTGGCCGGAGCCGCGCGTGATCGTGCGCTTCTGGATCATCTCCGTCGTGCTCGTGCTGATCGGCCTGGCCACGTTGAAGGTGCGCTGAGATGAACGACCTGTCCCGCCAGGCAACACGCCTTGAAGCCATCGAAGGCAGCTACGACAAGTGGCTGCTGGGCGCGATCATCGCGCTCACCGGCGTGGGCGTGGTGATGGTGGCGTCCAGCTCGATCGCCTTGATGAGCAGCCCGTTCTACTACCTCAACCGCCACCTGATCTTCCTGGCGGTGGGTATCGTGCTGGCGGTCATCGCCGCCCGCACCGAGCTGAAATCCATCGAGCAGTACAACCAGATGCTGCTGCTGGGCTGCTTCGTGCTGCTGCTGGCGGTGTTCGCGCCGGGCCTGGGCAGCACGGTCAACGGCGCACGCCGCTGGATCAACCTGGGCATCTCCAAGTTCCAGACGGTCGAGGCGGTGAAGGTGCTGTACATCGTCTGGCTGTCCAGCTACCTGGTGCGCTTCCGCGACGAGGTCAATGCGACCTGGCCGGCGATGCTCAAGCCGCTGGGCGTGGCCGGTGCGCTGGTGGTGCTGCTGCTGCTGCAGCCGGACTTCGGTTCTTCGACCCTGCTGCTGGCGATCACCGCCGGCATGCTGGTGCTGGGCGGGGTGAACATGCCGCGCATGTCGATGCCGGTGGTCATCGGCCTGGTCGGCATGAGCGCGCTGGCGATCATCGAGCCGTACCGCATGCGCCGCATCACCTCGTTCCTGGACCCGTGGGCCGACCAGCAGGGCGACGGCTACCAGCTGTCCAACGCGCTGATGGCGGTGGGCCGTGGCGAGTGGACCGGCGTCGGCCTGGGCAATTCGGTGCAGAAGCTGTACTACCTGCCGGAAGCGCATACCGACTTCATCTTCTCGGTCACCGCCGAGGAATTCGGTTTCCTCGGTACCTGCGTGATCGTGGCCCTGTACGCGCTGCTGGTCGGCCGTACCTTCTGGCTGGGCATGCGCTGCGTGGAAATGAAGCGCCACTTCTCCGGCTACATCGCCTTCGGCATCGGCCTGTGGATCAGCATGCAGACCTTCGTTTCGATCGGCGTGAACCTGGGCATCCTGCCGACCAAGGGCCTGACTCTGCCGCTGATCTCCTCCGGCGGCTCGTCGGTGCTGATGACCTGCGTGGCGATGGGCCTGCTGCTGCGCGTGTCCTACGAGCTCAAGCGCGCCGAGCGTCGCCAGGCCGTGCGCATCGGTGGCGCCGAAGAAACCGCTGCCGAGTCGATGGAACCCGCCGCCACGCCGGCGGCCGCCAGCGTGCCGGTGAGCGCCGAGCCGACGGCTGCCGCTGCGGCGAACGCCGCGCGCGGCACCAGCCGCCTGCAGTCGCGCATCGAACCGACCTTCGGGAGGCTGTCATGAGTGCAGCCAACGAGAAGGTGCGCCCGGTGATGATCCTGGCCGGTGGTACCGGCGGTCACATCTTCCCCGGCCTGGCCGTGGCCCGCGTGCTGCGCGAGCGTGGCGTGCCGGTCACCTGGATGGGCGCCGAAGGCGCGATGGAAACCCGCCTGGTGCCGCAGCACGACATCGCCATCGACACGCTGGCGATCACCGGCCTGCGCGGCAAGGGCAAGCTGGCGCTGCTGGCGGCGCCATGGCGGCTGATGCGTGCGCTGCGCGCGGCCGGCATGATCATCCGCAAACGCCAGCCGCGTGCGGTGGTGGCCTTCGGTGGCTTCGCCTCCGGCCCGGGTGGCATGGCCACGCGCCTGCATGGCCTGCCGCTGATCGTGCATGAGCAGAACCGTGCGCCCGGCCTGACCAACCGCATCCTGTCGCGTTATGCGCGCCGGCTGCTGACCGGTTTCCCGGGCACTTTCGCCCAGCGCGAGGAATTCGTCGGCAACCCGGTGCGTGCGGAGATCGCCGCCATCGCTCCGCCGGAACAGCGCTTCGCCGACCGCAACGGCCCGCTGCGCGTGCTGGTGGTGGGTGGCAGCCAGGGTGCGCGCGCACTCAATGCCGGCGTGCCGCAGGCGATCGCCGCGCTGGGTGCCGGCGTGCCGGTGCAGGTGCGCCACCAGAGTGGCGAGAAGATGCATGCCGAGGCGGTCGAGGCGTATGCCAAGGCCGGCGTGCAGGCGGAAATCACCCCGTTCATCGCCGACATGGCCGAGGCCTTCGCCTGGGCCGATCTGGTCGTGTGCCGCTCCGGTGCGTCGACCCTGGCCGAGCTGTGCGCGGCCGGCGTCGGCAGCGTGCTGGTGCCATTCCCCGCTGCCGTCGACGATCACCAGACCCGCAATGCGGAGTACCTGGTCGAGCGCGGCGCGGCGGTGTTGCTGAAGCAGGACGGAACGCTGGCCGACGGCATTGCCGCACTGCTGCGCGATCTGTCCGAAAATCCCGCCCGCCGCATGCAGATGGCGCAAGCCGCGCGTGCCCTGGCCAAGGTCGATGCCGCCGAGCGCATCGCCGATATCATTCTCGAGGAAGCTGTATGAAGAAGGCATGCCACCGCGCCTGCCCTGCGCGAGGCCGCGCATGATCCGTCGCCTGCACGACACCAACGACCTGGTGCGCGCGTTCCCGCGCGTGCATTTCGTCGGCATCGGCGGCACCGGCATGAGCGGTATCGCCGAAGTGATGCTGACGCTGGGCTACGAAGTGTCCGGCTCGGACAACGCCGACAACGTGGCAACCCGCCGCTTGGCCAGCCTGGGAGCGCGCATCATGCGCGGCCACTCGGCAGCCAACGTGCTGGGCACCGACTGCGTGGTGGTCTCCAGTGCCATCCGCGAAGACAACCCGGAACTGATGGAAGCGCGCAGCCAGCGCATTCCGATCATGCCGCGCGCGGCGATGCTGGCCGAGCTGATGCGCTTCCGCCGCGGCATCGCCGTGGCCGGTACCCATGGCAAGACCACCACCACCAGCCTGACTGCGGCGGTGCTGAGCGAAGGTGGCCTGGACCCGACGTTCGTGATCGGTGGCCAGCTGCTGGCTGCCGGTGCCAACGCCAAGCTGGGCGGTGGGCAGTGGCTGGTGGCCGAGGCCGACGAAAGCGATGGCAGCTTCCTGCGCCTGAACCCGCTGATGTCGATCATCACGAACATTGACGCCGACCACCTGGAAAACTACGGCAACGACTTTGCCCGCGTGCAGGCGGCGTTCGCCGAATTCCTGCAGCGCCTGCCGTTCTACGGCCTGGCGGTGCTGTGCATCGACGATCCGGAAGTGGCCGCGCTGGCCGCCAGGACCCCGCGCCACGTGATGAGCTACGGCATGAGCCCGCAGGCCGACGTGCGCGCCGAGAACGTGGTGCAGGAAGGATCGCGCATGCGCTTCACCCTGCGCCTGCCGCAGGGCACCAGCCAGGAAGTGGTGCTGGCGCTGCCGGGCAGGCACAACGTACTCAACGCGCTGGCCGCCGCCGCGGTGGGCTGGCAGCTCGGCGTGGCACCGGACGCCATCGCGCGCGCGCTGGAAGGCTTCGCAGGTGTCGGTCGCCGCTTCAATGATCTCGGCGAAGTGACCACCGCCAGCGGTGCCAAGGTGCGCATCATCGACGACTACGGCCATCACCCGAGCGAGCTGGAGGCGGTATTCGCCGCCGCCCGCGGCGGCTGGGCTGACAAGCGCCTGGTGGTGGCCTTCCAGCCGCACCGCTACAGCCGCACCCGTGACCAGTTCGACAAGTTCGCCGCGGTGCTGTCCAGCGTCGACGCGCTGGTGCTGAGCGAGGTCTATCCGGCCGGTGAGGAACCCATTGCCGGTGCCGACTCGCATGCGCTGGCCCGCGCCATCCGCGCGCGCGGCCGCAGCGAGCCGGTGGTGGTGGGCAAGGCCGCCGAGCTGGCCAGCGTGCTGCCGGACGTGCTGCAGGACGGTGACCTGCTGCTGATGATGGGTGCCGGCGACATCGGTGCCGTGGCCACCCATATCGCGGTGGAAGGCTTCCAGGCGGAGGGCCAGGCGTGAGCGCGCTGACTTTCCCGCCGCTGCGCGTGACCGACCCGGCCGTGTTCGGCCGCGTCGCCGTGCTGCTCGGCGGCAGTTCCAGCGAACGCGAGGTGTCGCTGGACTCGGGCCGCAACGTGCTCGAAGCCCTGCAGTCGCGCGGCGTCGATGCGTTCGCCGTCGATGGCATTCCGGCGCTGGCCAGCGCGCTCGCCGCCGGTGGCATCGACCGCGTGTTCAACATCCTGCATGGCCACAACGGTGGCGGTGAGGACGGCATCGTGCAGGGCCTGATGGACGCCTTCGGCGTGCCGTACACCGGCTCGGACGTGCTGGGTTCGGCGCTGAGCATGGACAAGATCCGCACCAAGCAGGTGTGGCTGTCGCTGGGCCTGCCGACCCCGCAGTACCGCAAGGTCGACGCGTCGAACGTGCATGCGCTGGCCGCCGAGCTGGGCCTGCCGGTGGTGGTGAAGCCGGCCAACGAAGGCTCCAGCGTGGGCATCAGCCGGGTCACCGACGAGGTCGGCCTGGACGAGGCCGTGGCCCTGGCCGCGCGCTACGACGGCCAGTTGCTGATGGAACAGATGGTGGTGGGCGATGAGCTGACCGTGGCCATCCTTGGCGACGTTGCCCTGCCGTCGATCCGCATCGTGCCCAAGGGCCAGTGGTATGACTACAACGCCAAGTACATCGCCGAGGACACCCAGTACCTGTGCCCGGGCCTGGACGGTGGCGACGAAGACGAGATCCGCCGCATCGCGCTGGCCGCATTCCGCGCCGCTGGCTGCCGTGGCTGGGGCCGCGTGGACGTGATGCGTGACCGGGCCAGCGGCCGTTTCTTCCTGCTGGAAGTGAACACCGCGCCGGGCATGACCAGCCATTCGCTGGTGCCCAAGGCGGCCCGCCAGGCCGGCATCGGTTTCGAGGAACTGGTGTGGCGCGTGCTGGAACAGACCCTGGAGGCCGCGCACGCATGAACGCGCTGCTGCGCATCTTCGTCTGGCTGTTGGCGCTGTCGGTGGTTGCACTGCCGGTGGTGGCCGTGGTCAATGGCTGGGTCGGCGCCGAGCGCTGGCCGCTGGCGAAGCTGCGCGTGCATGGTGAGTTCAAGCGGGTGCCTGCCGAACAGCTGCAGCAGGTGCTGCTGCCATACGCGCGCGCCGGCTTCTTTGCGGTCAAGCTGCAGGATGCGCAGGACGCGCTGGAAAAGCTGCCGTGGGTGGAAAGCGCGCAGGTACGCAAACAGTGGCCGGATGTGCTGGAAGTGACCCTGGTCGAGCACAAGCCGTTCGCACGCTGGGGCAACGACCGCCTGGTCTCCGAGCAGGGCAAGCTGTTCCCCACGCCGAAGAAACTGTCAGACCTGGAACTGCCGGAGCTGGATGGCCCGGACAGCCAGACCCAGGAAGTGATGAAGCTGTACAGCGACTCGCGTGCCTTGTTCGCACCGGCCGGCGTCGACGTGCGCCGGGTGACGATGGATGCGCGCGGCAGCTGGTCGCTGGTGCTGAGCAACGGCACCGAAGTGGTGGTCGGCCGTGACGACGCGCGCTCTCGCATGCAGCGCTTCGTCAAGGTGCTGCCGCAGCTCAACCGCCAGGACGCGCCGATCGAGCGCGCAGATCTCCGTTACACCAATGGTTTCACGCTGAGCTGGGGTACCCCGGCCACGCCGGCGAAAACGCCGGCGACCCCGGCCAGAAGCACGCAGGAAAGGACATGAATCGCAAGGGTGACAAATCGCTGATCGTTGGCCTGGACATCGGCACCTCCAAGGTGGTGGCGCTGGTGGGCGAGTATTCGCCGGGCAACCCGATCGAAGTGATCGGCATCGGCTCGCACGAATCGCGCGGGTTGAAACGTGGCGTGGTGGTGGACATCGAATCGACCGTGCAGTCGATCCAGCGTGCGGTGGAAGAAGCCGAGCTGATGGCCGGCTGCGAGATCCGTTCGGTGTACGCCTCGATCTCCGGCAACCACGTGCAGTGCAAGAACTCGCCGGGCATCGTGCCGATCCGCGACGGCGAAGTGACCTGGGGCGACCTGGATCGCGTGCTCGACGCAGCCAAGGCGGTGGCGATCCCGGCCGATCAGAAGATCCTGCACGCGATTCCGCGCGAGTACGTGCTGGACGATTCGCAGGAAGGCATCCGCAACCCGGTCGGCATGACCGGCGTGCGCCTGGAAGTGCATGCGCACCTGGTGGTGTGCGCGCAGTCGGCGGCGGCCAACATCAGCAAGTGCGTGCAGCGCTGCGGCCTGCAGGTGGACGACCTGGTGCTGTCCTCGCTGGCCTCCAGCGTGGCGGTGCTGACCGCCGACGAGCGCGAGCTGGGCGTGGTGCTGGTCGACATGGGCGCCGGTACCACCGACATCGCGGTGTTCGTCCAGGGCGCAATTTGCCACACCGCCTCGCTGCCGATCGCCGGCGACCACGTGACCAACGATATCGCGCACATGCTGCGCACGCCGACCCCGGAAGCCGAGCAGATCAAGGTGCGCTATGCCTGCGCCCTGGCCCAGCTGGCCACGGCCGAGGAGAGCATCCAGGTGCCGTCGGTCGGCGACCGCCCGCCGCGCCGCATGCCGCGCCATTCGCTGGCGCAGGCCGTGCAGGGTCGCTACGAGGAGATCTTCGAGATGGTGCAGGCCGAACTGCGCCGCTCCGGCTTCGAGGAACTGGTGCGCGCCGGCATGGTGCTGACCGGTGGCGCTTCGAAGATGGAGGGCGTGGTCGAACTGGCCGAGGAAATGCTGCAGATGCCGGTGCGCGTGGGCATCCCGCAGCACGTCACCGGCCTGGGCGAAGTGGTCGGCAACCCGGTGCACGCCACCGGCGTGGGCCTGCTGCTGATGGGCAGCCAGATCGAGCACCCGCGGCGGCCGTCGCTGCCGACCGGGCGCGCTGGAAGCATGTTCAAGAAGCTCAAGACCTGGTTCCGCGGCGAGTTCTGACGCGGAACCCGTAACTCCGGGCCCGGCCCGGCGCAACACCCGCAGTACCCGCATCACAACGCAACAACGCACTACACAACCCACACAGCCGCAACGGCAACATGACACGCGAAGGCAGGAGGCCCGACCGTCCATGCCACCGACAAGCGGATACAACGAGGACACGGACATGGCGCATTTTGAACTGATCGAAAAGATGGCACCCAATGCGGTGATCAAGGTGGTTGGCGTGGGCGGCGGCGGCGGCAATGCCGTGGCGCACATGGTCAACTCGGCGGTGGACGGCGTGGAGTTCATCACCGCCAACACCGACTCGCAGGCCATCAAGAATTGTGGTGCCAAGCTGCAGCTGCAGCTGGGTACCAACGTGACCAAGGGCCTGGGCGCAGGCGCGAACCCGGAAGTCGGCCGCCAGGCCGCGCTGGAAGACCGCGAGCGCATCATGGACGCGCTGCAGGGCGCGGACATGGTGTTCATCACCGCCGGCATGGGCGGCGGCACCGGCACCGGCGCTGCGCCGGTGGTGGCGCAGCTGGCCAAGGAAATGGGCATCCTGACCGTGGCCGTGGTCACCAAGCCGTTCCCGTTCGAAGGCCGTCGCCGCATGCAGGTGGCGCTGAAGGGCATCGAGGAACTGAGCCAGCACTGCGACTCGCTGATCACGATCCCGAACGAGAAGCTGATCACCGTGCTGGGTCGCAACGCGACCATGATCCAGGCCTTCCGCGCCGCCAACGACGTGCTGCAGGGCGCCGTGCAGGGCATCGCCGACCTGATCGTGCGTCCGGGCCTGATCAACGTCGACTTCGCCGACGTGCGCACCGTCATGTCCGAAATGGGCCTGGCGATGATGGGTACCGGCACCGCACGGGGCGATGACCGCGCCCAGGCCGCTGCCGAATCGGCGATCCAGAACCCGCTGCTGGACGATGTGAACCTGGCCGGTGCCAACGGCATCCTGGTCAACATCACCGCCGGCGCGGACTTCACCATGGCCGAGTTCGACGAGATCGGCCGTACCATCGACGGCTTCGCTTCGGAAGACGCCACCGTCGTGGTCGGTACCGTGCTGGACCCGGACATGCAGGACGAAGTGCGCGTGACCGTGGTGGCCACTGGCCTGAACCGCGTCTCGGCCAGCAAGACCCAGCGTCCGGGCGAGCGTGCACCGATCAAGCTGGTCCGCAACGCCACCACCGGCCAGCCGGAGTTCGGCGAGTTCGACAACGGCGGCGACGCCGTGTCCAAGGCCGTCGGCGGCATGGGCCTGGGCCTGCGTCGCGCCAGCAGCGATACCGCAGCGGCTTCGGCCCCGTCGGCGCCGTCCTCTTCGGCCCCGGCCGCGGCAGAACTGCCGAACGATTACCTGGACATCCCGGCGTTCCTGCGCCGCCAGGCGGACTAAGCGGGCCGGCCCGGGGTTGTCCTCCCCGGGTTGCGCCACCATGTCCTGAAAACGCGGGCGCCGGGCCAGGATGGGCCCGGCCGCCCTGCTTCACGCGCTTTCCCAGCGGCGTGCCGGTGTGTCCTGCCGGTGGCTGTCACTGGCGTTTCAGCCAGGGTAGGGGAGTGCGCGTGTTAATCTAATGCGTCACTTCCGGTCCATCCCCATGATCCAGCAACGCACCCTCAAGAACACGATCCGCGCCACCGGCGTTGGCCTGCATAGTGGTGACAAGGTCTACATGACCCTGCGCCCGGCACCGGTCAACCATGGCATCGTGTTCCGCCGCGTGGACCTGGACCCGGTGGTGGAAGTGCCGGCCAAGGCCGAACTGGTCACCGAAGTGACCCTGTGCACCGGCCTGACCTGCAACGACGCCAAGATCCAGACCGTCGAACACCTGATGTCGGCGCTGGCCGGCCTGGGTGTGGACAACATCATCGTCGAGCTGTCCTCGGCCGAGCTGCCGATCATGGACGGTTCGGCCGGCCCGTTCGTGTTCCTGCTGCAGTCGGCAGGCATCGTGGAACAGGATGCGCCCAAGCGCTTCATCCGCGTGCTGAAGACCGTGGAAGTGACCGAGGGCGACAAGGTGGCCCGCTTCACCCCGTACGAGGGTTACAAGCTGGGCTTCACCATCCAGTTCGACCACCCGATGATTCCGGCCAAGCAGTCGCGCCAGGAAATCGAGTTCTCGACGCTGGCCTACACCAAGGAAATCTCCCGCGCGCGCACCTTTGGTTTCATGCGCGACCTGGAGTACATGCGCGAGCGCAACCTGGGCCTGGGCGGTTCGATGGACAACGCCATCGTGCTGGACGAGTTCCGCGTGCTCAACGAAGACGGCTTGCGCTACGCCGACGAATTCGTGCGCCACAAGATCCTGGACGCCATCGGCGACCTCTATCTGGCCGGTGGCCAGGTGCTGGGTGCGTACGAAGGCTTCAAGTCCGGCCACGCGCTCAACAACAAGCTGGTGCGGGCCCTGATGGCCGACGCCAGCGCCTGGGAATGGGTCAGCTTCGACTCGCCGGCCACCCCGGATCCGGTGGAATACGCCACCCCGGCGTACGCCTGATTCCATAGGTTGTTGAATTTAAAGATAAAAACGCCGCCTTCCTGGGCGGCGTTCTTGTTTCCGGCGTCGGCGACGCATTCAGCGTGCTTGAAAGACGTCAAGGCTGGTTCAAGGTCACGGTTTTGTGAACCTGTTGAATCAGAAGCCTGAATTTAACGCAGTTTTAACAACAATCTAACGACAGGCCCCCGGATGGCCGCTAGGATGCGACCCGGCCCCCGAAATGTTTCACGCCGTGGTGACACGCGCGACGGGGAGCGGAGCCGGATGCTCCGTTGCCATCAGGACCGTTTCTTCGGCTTCGAGGGAACGTCCTGCAGGCAAGCCAAGGCGTCGCGTAGCCCTTTGTGCGTGGCGGCTGAAACTGCGTGGGGTCCATTCCGGTTGTCGAGCGCTGGGGAGCGCGTGGGAGTGGGAGACGCAGTCTTGATGGTCACCCTGGTGGCCTTCAGCCCGATGGAACGGGCCGCGTCGAGCAGCTGGGCTTCGGCAAGCCGCAACTTGGCATGCCAGACCGGGGACTCGACGAGAAAAACGAGGTGTTCCCCGTCCACATTGGCCAGCCGGCAACGGCTGCGCAGAGGTGGCGGCAACTGGGGGCGCAACTGACGGTCCAGCGCGTCGAGCCACAAGGCACGCCGCAGCGGGTTCCCGCTTTTGTCCGCCATTACCGCATCCAGCGCCGGTTTCGGTGCCGACGCGGGGCGAACGCTGGATTTCGGCTCAGACATGAAAACTCACTGATGGCATTCAAGAAGATCGTAATCAAAACGCGTGAAGGACAGGCCAAGTCGTCGCCGATCGCGCGTTTGCGGTTCTATTTCGAGGACCGCCCCCGTGCCCTGCTGGGCAGCGTGCTCGGGGTAGGCTGCATTATCGGCCTTGCTGGCGGCATTGGCGCCAGCGCGCTGAATGATTCCCGGCTGCAGGCCAAGGTCGAGCGCCAGGATGCGGAACTGGCCAAGGTCAAGCGCGATGCGCAGACCCAGGTCAATGCGCTGGCGGCCCGCCTCGGCGAGCTGCAGGCCCAGGCGACCCGCCTCAACGCCCTCGGCGAACGGCTGACCCAGATGGGCAAGCTGGAGGACGGCGAGTTCGACTTCAACGAGACCCCCGGCCTCGGTGACGGTGACGCAGGCGGCCCGACCAGCGACATCCCGGTCAAGGACGTCAATGCCGACTTACAGGTGCTGGAGCAGCGCTTCGCTGCTTCAGGCCGCCAGTTGTCGGTGATGGAATCGCTGATGTTCGACCACCAGCTGCAGCAGAACGCCGTGCCCTCGCGCATGCCGATCCGCAACAGCTACGTGACCTCCGGCTTCGGCACCCGTGCCGACCCGTTCGGCCGTGGCGCCGCCACCCACAAGGGTATGGACTTCCACGCAAAGGTCGGTGACCCGGTGATGGCCGTGGCCGAGGGCGTGGTCAGCTTCGCCGGCGTGAAGGGCGGCTACGGCAATGTCGTCGATGTCGACCATGGCAATGGCTATGTCACCCGCTACGCGCACAATTCGCGCCTGGTGGTGAAGGCCGGCGACCTGGTCCGTGCCGGCCAGGAAGTGGCCAAGGCCGGTTCCACCGGCCGTTCGACCGGTGCCCACGTGCACTTCGAGGTGTGGGAGAACGGCAACGTGGTCAACCCGCGCAAGTTCCTCGGCAACGGCGGCAACACGCCGGTCGGCCGCGTCAGCCGCGGCTGACGCCACAGACCGGCGTGTTGCCGCGGCTGACGCCACATTGGGGTGCCGGCTGCCGTCGGCACTACCGCCCCCGGAGTACGGGGGCAGCGCCGTAGGCGCGGGGGTGTGGAGGCGAGGTGAGCGGGGCCCGCGGTTCGCGCAGCGAAGCGTGGGAGCGCCAGCGCGTATGCGCTGACGCGTACCTGGCCAGCGGCCGGCACTACCCCTCGGGGTTGAAACCCCTCGCGCCCGTCCCAAGCTACAATGGGTGTTGCCATCGACAGGGCGCCAGGCGCCCTGTTTCGTTTGCGGCGGACGGATCCCCAGGGGGAGGCCGGGCGTCGTGTCCATCCAACCCGGTTCCTTCAATGATCAACAGCCTGCTTACCCGCGTATTTGGCAGTCGTAACGAACGACAGCTGCGCCAGCTCAACCGCATCGTCGCCAAGATCAATGCGCTGGAGCCGGAGATCGAGAAGCTGTCCGACGAGCAGCTTCAGGCCAAGACGCCGGAGTTCAAGCAGCGCATCGCTGGCGGTGAAGCCCTGGACAAGGTGCTGCCGGAAGCGTTCGCGGTCTGCCGCGAAGCCGGTCGCCGCGTGCTGGGCATGCGCCACTACGACGTGCAGCTGATCGGCGGCATGGTGCTTCACCTGGGCAAGATCGCAGAAATGCGCACCGGTGAAGGCAAGACCCTGGTGGCGACCCTGCCGGTGTACCTCAACGCGCTGGAAGGCAAGGGCGTGCACGTGGTCACCGTGAACGACTACCTGGCCCGCCGCGACGCCGCGCAGATGGGCAAGCTGTACAACTGGCTGGGCCTGAGCGTGGGCGTGGTGTACCCGGGCATGCCGCACAGCGACAAGCGCGAAGCCTACGCCGCGGACATCACCTACGGCACCAACAACGAATTCGGCTTCGACTACCTGCGCGACAACATGGCGCTGTCCAAGGCCGACCGCTACCAGCGCGGCCTGCACTACGCCATCGTCGACGAAGTCGACTCCATCCTGATCGACGAAGCGCGCACCCCGCTGATCATCTCCGGTCCGGCCGATGATTCCCCGGAGCTGTACATCCGCGTCAACCGTGTCGTGCCGCACCTGGTCAAGCAGGAAGCGGAAGACGGCGAAGGCGATTTCTGGGTCGACGAGAAGGGCAAGCAGGTGCACCTGTCCGAAGCGGGCATGGAGCACGCCGAGCAGCTGCTGGTCGAGGCCGGCATCCTCGATGGCGAAACCGAAGGCCTGTACGCGGCGCAGAACCTGACCGTGGTGCACCACCTCAACGCCGCCCTGCGCGCGCACGCGATCTACCAGCGCGACGTGGACTACATCGTGCGCGATGGCGAAGTGGTCATCGTCGACGAGTTCACCGGCCGTACCCTGGCCGGCCGCCGCTGGTCCGATGGCCTGCACCAGGCGGTGGAAGCGAAGGAAGGCGTGCCGGTGCAGCGCGAGAACCAGACGCTGGCGAGCATCACCTTCCAGAACCTGTTCCGCATGTACAAGAAGCTGTCCGGCATGACCGGTACGGCCGATACCGAAGCGTTCGAGTTCCAGAGCATCTATGGCCTGGAAGTGGTGGTGATCCCGACCAACCGCCCGACCATCCGCAAGGACAGTCCGGACCAGGTGTTCCTCAACCGCAAGGGCAAGTTCAATGCGGTGCTGGCCGACATCGAAGAGTGCGCCAAGCGCGGCCAGCCGGTGCTGGTGGGTACCACCTCGATCGAAACCTCGGAAATGCTGTCCGAGCACCTGAGCAAGGCCGGCGTGAAGCACGAAGTGCTCAACGCCAAGCAGCATGACCGCGAAGCCACCATCGTCGCCAACGCCGGCCGTCCGGGCGCGGTGACCATCGCCACCAACATGGCCGGCCGTGGTACCGACATCGTGCTGGGCGGTTCGCTGGAAGCCGAGATCCACGCCCTGGGCGAGGACGCGACCGACGAGCAGAAGGCGGCGGTCAAGGCCGAATGGCAGAAGCGCCACGAGGCAGTAAAGGCGGCCGGCGGCCTGCACATCGTCGGCACCGAGCGCCACGAATCGCGTCGTATCGACAACCAGCTGCGTGGCCGTTCGGGCCGCCAGGGTGACCCGGGTTCGTCCCGCTTCTACCTGTCGCTGGAAGACAACCTGATGCGCATCTTCGCCTCCGACTGGGTGCAGAAGGCCATGCGCATGATGGGCATGAAGGAAGACGACGTCATCGAGGACCGCCTGGTCAGCCGCCAGATCGAAAAGGCGCAGCGCAAGGTCGAAGCCCACAACTTCGACATCCGCAAGAACCTGCTGGACTTCGACGACGTCAACAACGATCAGCGCAAGGTGATCTACGCCCAGCGCGATGAGCTGCTGGACGCCGAATCGGTGAAGGACAACGTCGACGGCATCCGTGACGACGTGATCTTCGACATCGTTGCGCGCTTCGTGCCGCCGAACTCGATCGACGAGCAGTGGGACCTGCGAGGCCTGGAAGCGACCCTGGAGTCGGACTTCGGCCTGCAGATGTCGCTGACCGACCTGGTCAAGCAGCATGAGGAACTGGATGCCGAGGCCATCGCCAGCAAGGTCCAGGAGCGCGTCAACCAGCACTTCGCCGAGAAGGAAGCCAGCCTGGGCGAAGAGACCATGCGCGCGCTGGAGAAGCACGTGATGCTGACCGTGCTGGACCAGAGCTGGAAGGAGCACCTGGCGCGCATGGATTACCTGCGCCAGGGCATCTACCTGCGTGGTTACGCGCAGAAGCAGCCCAAGCAGGAATACAAGAAGGAAGCCTTCGAGCTGTTCTCGGACATGCTGGAGAACGTCAAGCGCGAAGTGGTGACCCTGCTGGCCCGCGTGCGTATCCGCAGCGACGAGGAAGTGCAGGCCCTGGAGGCCGCCGAGCGCCAGCAGGCGCAGGCTCGCCTGAGCCAGTCGCAGTTCCAGCACCAGGATGCGGGCGGCTACAGTGCCGACGAGGAAGCCGCGCAGGTGCAGGCCGCCCAGCAGGGTGTGGCCACGCTGCAGCGCGACGAGCCGAAGATCGGCCGCAATGATCCGTGCCCGTGCGGCAGTGGCAAGAAGTACAAGCACTGCCACGGCCAGCTGAGCTGATCCCGAAGAGCCCCGCGAAAGCGGGGCTTTTCGTTTGTTGCGGGGGAGCTGCACCGGATCCGTGATTGCGCCGGCCGGCCTGTTCTGGGCATGCTTCCTCCATGCCTTCCCCCACCCGATCGATCCACGTCGTGGCCGCCGTCATCACCGACGCCCGTGGCCGCGTGCTGCTCAACCGCCGTACCGAGAACCGCGACATGGCCGGCCTGTGGGAGTTCCCCGGCGGCAAGCGCGAATCCGGCGAGACCTCCGAACAGGCGCTGGCGCGTGAACTGCGCGAAGAGCTGGGCATCGAGGCCGATGTCGGGCCCTGGCTGATGGATGTGCCGCAGCGCTATCCGGACAAGCACCTGACCCTGGAGGTGCGCCATGTGCGCAGCTGGAAAGGCACCCCGCGTGGCCGCGAAGGCCAGGCGATCACCTGGGTGGCGCAGGACAAGCTGGGCCGCTATTCGATGCCGCCGGCCGACCTGCCGGTGGTGGCCGCACTGCGCCAACCGGACCGCTACCTGATCACGCCGGCGCCGGCTGACGATGCCAGCGGCGTGCAGCACTGGCATGACTGCCTGCAGCGCGCGGTCGCGGCGGGCCAGCAGCGCATCCAGCTGCGCCTGCCACCGGAACACCCGCAACGGCAAGCGATGATCGAACAGGCCGTGCGCGCGCATCGTCGCGGCGTGCAGTGGCTGCTCAATCGCGACGTGGCGCTGGCACGTGCACTGGGCGTGGGGGTGCACCTGGGCAGCGAGCAGCTGCAGGACCTGCAGGAACGGCCCTTGCCGGAAGGGCAGCTTGTCGCCGCGTCCTGCCACGACCTGGAGCAGCTGCAGGCGGCGCAGCGGCTGGGCTGCGACTTCGCGGTGCTCGGCCCGGTGCAGGCCACGGCCAGCCATCCCGATGCGGTGCCGCTGGGCTGGGAAGCCTTCGCCGCGCTGCGCGCGCAGGTGTCGCTGCCGATCTACGCGTTGGGTGGGATGGCCGCCGGCCATATCGCCGAAGCCCGTCGCCATGGTGGGCAGGGTATCGCTGCGATTGGTGGGCTGTGGCCGGCGTGAGCCGGCATGCGGGGTCCGATCCCTGCACAGCAGGCCTCTGACCCCATCGCGGCAATCCGGGGTCGGAGCCCTTTCCGCTGGAAAGGGGTCCGACCCGTCCGGTTACAACGTGATCCAGAAACACCCATACTGCCGCCGCAACCCCAGCACCGTCGAAGCGCGCGACACGCTGCCGGGCAGCGTCTGTTCCAGGCGCAGGCCGACCGGATGCCGCACGGTCGGCGGCTCCGGGTCGGATCCCTGCGCCGCAGGGCCCTGATCCTCATCCTGCGATTGCGGCAGCGCCTGCGAGGGATACACCGGTACCACGTCTACCAGCGGCCGCCGCGCCAGCGATTCCAGTTGACCGAGGATGCGCTGCGCACCGGCATCGGAGACTGCGCCCCACAGGTACAGCGACGACAACCGGTTCACATCGTTGCTGAGGATGCCGACGCGCAGTGCGTCCACCAGCTCGCTCAGGCGACGTGGGCAGCGCGCCCCCAGGGTGTCGCGCGAAAGGGTGCTGCCGATGGGCGCGGGCGGTGGCAATCGCGATCGGGCGCCGACACTGTCGCAGGGGCGGTCGGTGTACACGCTCTGCCCCCGCGCATCAGTGCAGCGGTTCAAGCGTGGGGACTGCGCATGGACCACGCTCGACGCCGAGCACAATGACAGCAGCAACAGCAGGAAGGAAAGCCGGTTCATCGACGCAGGGTAGCGCCGATCGTGGTGGCATGGCGTGCTTTCAGCCGTGCAGCAGCTTCAGCACCGACGTGGTCGGCCTGGCCAGGTTCAGGGTGTAGAAGTGCAGGCCCGGCGCGCCGCCCTCGAGCAGGCGCTGGCACAGCCTGGCCACCACTTCGGTACCGAACGCCCGCACCGATTCGGCGTCATCGCCATAGGCCTGCATCTTGCGGCTGATCCAGCGCGGGATTTCCGCACCGCACTGCTCGGAGAAACGGCGCAGCTGGCTGAAGTTGGCGATCGGCATGATGCCTGGCGTGATGGGTACCTGCACGCCGAGCCGGCGCACGGCATCGACGAAGTGGAAGTACGCATCCGGGTTGTAGAAATACTGGGTGATCGCCGCGTCGGCGCCGGCATCGATCTTGGCCTTGAAGTGCTTGAGGTCGGCCAGTGCATCGGAGGCCTGCGGATGGGTCTCAGGGTAGGCGCCCACTTCGATGCGGAACGCATCGCCATGTTCGGCGCGGATGAACTCGATCAGCTCGGCGGCGTAGCGCATGTCGCCGGGAAACCCCATGCCGGAGGGCAGGTCGCCGCGCAGCGCGACCAGGCGACGGCAACCGATGGCGCGGTACAGCTTGAGCAGTTCGCGGATCTCCTGGCGGGTGCCGCCGACGCAGGACAGATGCGGCGCCGCCTCGAAGCCATGGTGCTGGTTGAGATGGCGCACGGTCTCGGAGGTATAGCTCAGGGTCGAGCCACCAGCGCCGAAGGTACAGGACACGTACTCGGGGCTGTAGTCCTTCAGCCTGGCCGCGGCACGATCCAGCTGGCTGCGCTGTTCGTCGGTCTTGGGCGGATAGAACTCGAAGCTGATGGCAGTCATGGCGTGGTCGGCGGCGGCAGGTGCGGGTCAGTATATCGCTTCATCAAGATGGATGTGCGCGAATATGTGGAAGCGTGGCCGCTGCCGGGCGCTCGCGCGGGACAGGCTGCTACAGCTCAGCGCTGACCGGGCTGGTGATGAAGCCCCACAGCAGGCGCGCCATCACCGCCGGCGAGCGTGCCTGTGCACGGGCGTACGCCCACAGTGCGTCCAGGCGCGGGCGGTCGTACAAGTGCCCGGCCAGCAGCACGGCGTGGATGCGGCGCGTGTTGCCGGTGTCCAGCAGCGGATCGCCATCGAGCAACACCAGGTCGGCGGCCCGGCCGACCTCGACGCTGCCATGCGATGCCTGCAGCTGCAGATGACGCGCGGCCTGCAGCGTGGCCGCACGCAGCACGTCGGCCTGGCTCAGCCCCGCCTGCCGCAGCCACTGCAGTTCGTCGTGGTAACGCAGTCCACCCAGTCCGGTATCGGTGCCGACCAGTACGGTCACGCCAGCCCGATGGGCGGCGCCGGTGAGCGCCAGGCCATGGGTGAAGTAGGCCTTCAGCGCCTGTTCGCCGCGCGCGCCGGGATAGCGCGCCACGGTGGCCTTCAGATCGTCGCGCCATGCCCAGCGCGAGAGCGGATCCAGGTAGGCCAGGCGCGGGTCGTCGACGAACGCCGGATCGCGCGCGCGTGCATCCTCTTCGCGGGTGACATGGGTCGGTACGAACGCCGCACCGCTGGCCTGCATCAGGTCGAACGCCTGGGCGCAGAGGGCGGGCTGGTAGTCACCCACCATGGCTTCGGCGAGCGCGGTCGGGTTCCCGTCATCGAGCGAGCCTTCGCGCCAGGCGGCGGTACTGTCCACGCAATGGCGCACGAACAGATGGCCGTGCTCGAAGCTGCGCTGGCCCGCGTGCAATGCGGCTTCCAGCGGGACCGCCCTGGGCAGGTGTCCGACCAGGGGCAGATGCAGCTGCCGCGCTTCGCTGGCCAGCCGCTGGTAGGTCTCGGCGCGAAGGCGGTTGTAGACCTTGAACGCATCGACGCCGCGTGCGCGGTACGCGTGTGCACGTTCGCCCGCTGCATCCGGCGTCAGCGCCGGGTCTTCAAAATAGAAGCTGGCGATCTGTACGAAGCGCGGTGCAACCTGCTGCCCGGCAATGGCCTGTGCGGTCCAGCGGCGCTTGTCGGCCACGCAGGCGATCAGCGGATCGGTGGCCTGTGGGCAGTCCATCATGTCGCGGGTACCGGTGATGCCGTTGGCCAGCATCAACGGAAACTGCAGTTGCGGTGACAGCTGCAGTGCATGGGTGTGCATGTCCCAGAAACCGGGCAGCAGCCAGCGTCCGCCCGCATCGAGAACCGGCAACGTGGTCTCCGGCGGGTCTTCACCGATGGCGGTGATGGTGCCGTTGCGCACGGTCACCGTGGTGGGTTCGCTGGCCTGGCCGCGGGCGATGTCCACCACGCGTGCGTTGACGATCACGTGACTGTTGCCGGGGTGGGGCAGCGGTGGTGCAGACAGCGGCCAGAGCAGGGCGGCGGTGAACAACAGGGGGGGGACCAGCAGGAGCACGGCCAGCACGCGCGGCCAGCGGCGACGACGGGCGGAGCGGGGTAGTGCATCCATGAACCGGCAATCCTTGCATGGGGTCGCCTGCAGGGTGCGCCAACACGGGTGCCGATGCCAGTGACCATCGGCATCCCGCCCTCCATGCCGCGTGGGCAGGTACCCTGTGCAGCAGATTCCCTGATCACGCCGCGCCATGTCCATCGTTCTCACCGATTTCGCCCGTCCCCGCCTGTTCCCGCGCGTACCGCGTGGCAACACGATCCAGGACTGCACTGCCGAACAGTTCGAAGCGCACCTCAACGCGCACGCGCCGATGAAGGTACTGGACGGCTATGCGCCGTTCTGCAAACTGTTCGTCTACGAGAACTGGACCAGCACGCGCTGCCTGACCGTGCCGATCACCGAGGCCAACCGCCATCTGCTGCGCAGTGGTTACGAGGCACGCAATCGCGACGAACTGCCGGTGCTGGTGCGCTGGTTCGAGGGCGTGGAGTCGCCGCGTGCGAACTATCTGGTGGTGATCCTGTACAGCGCCGAGCAGCTGGCGAAGGAAGGCTCGCCGATCGAGGCCGACTGGGGCATCGTCGGCTGCATCTATACCGCCGAGCCGGAAGAGGTGCCGATGGCGCCGATCACGATGATGCGCAATGCGCTGGGCGTGGAAGAGGGCGGTTCCGGCGTGCCGTTGGACCGCGAGGCCTACCGGCGTTCTGTCGAGTTCTGGGAGAGCAACGCGAACTGGCGGCCGTGAGCGATATTGGTCGTCCACGCATCGCGTGAGTGTACGGACCGCAGTAGAGCCACGCCATGCTTGGCTGCCTGGCCTTCAGGCAGCTTTCCATTCCCACCACGGGTAGTGGTACTCGCGGTCGATGGCCTGCCAATGCTGGCCGCAGTGCATGCAGGCAACGTTGTGGCAATCGCCCCAACCATCCTCGGCCTCCTGCAACGCGAGCAGCTGCATCTGCCCTTGTTCAATCAGGCGGCGCGGATCGAAGAACGGGTAGCCGGGATTGAGCGCGCACAGGCAGCCTGCGTGCGCCTGCCAGTGACGCAGCCGTTTCAGGGCCGCCTCCAGATGCGCCTGGTTGCTGATCAGCATGCCGCCGAGGGTGATGCCGTGGCAGCTGCGTTCAATCAGGTCCACATGCGCGGCCAATGCGTCCAGCGACGGTGCACTGAACAGTCGTGCGACGATGCGGGCGGCGTCGGTGATGCGCGTCGCGTCGCGCGACAGCAGGTCCTGCAGCAGCACATCGGCCTGCGCGTCTTCCAGCCTGGGCGGCGGTGCCGCAGACCACGGCCAGCGCATCAGCGTGCCTTGCCGATGGCAGCGTAGTGGCCGGCGGTCAGGCGCAGCAGGTCGGCCGGCGCCAGTTCCACTTCCAGGCCACGGCGGCCGGCGCTGACGTGCAGCGTGGGCAACACCTGCGCGCTGGCATCCAGGAACGTGCGCAGGCGCTTCTTCTGCCCCAGCGGGCTGATGCCGCCGACCAGGTAGCCGGTCGCACGCTGCGCGGCGTCGGCGGCGGCCATCTCGCACTTCTTGCAGCCGGCCGCTTCGGCCAGCGCCTTCAGGTCCAGGTGGCCGGCCACCGGCACGATCGCCACCAGCAGTTCATGTGCTTCAGTGCTGGCCAGCAGGGTCTTGAAGACCTGGACCGGGTCGAGGCCGAGCTTGTCGACGGCTTCGCCGCCATACGATTCGGCGTGGGCGTCGTGCACATAGCTGCGCACGGTGTGGGCGATCTTCTCGCGCTTGAGCAGGTTGATGGCCGGGGTCATGGACGCATCCTAGCGCGGGGCAGGGGCGTTGCCTTGACCGAGACTCGCGCGTCAACGCAGAACGGGCGCCCGAAGGCGCCCGTCCCGGCTGCGATCGGCTGCATCCAGCATCAGCGCGACATCGACTGCTGCGTCTGCATCTGTTCCTGGGTCTGCCGCTGCGACAGTTCGTTGTCCAGGGCCTGGCTCTGCCGCGTGCTGTCCTGCAGATTGTGGTTCACCGCCTGCGACAGGTCGACGTAGGTGCGATGCATGGCGGGATCGCCGAGCTGGCCCTGCACCGCGAACACGCCCTGGTTGTCCGGCCGCGCCAGCACAGTATCGACCTGGCTCATGCCGGCCAACTTTGACTCGTAAGCCACCTGGCCTGCGGCGTTCTCGAGCTGGCTGCGGTCATTGAACAGCGGCGACAGGCCGCCCTGGCGCCGCTGTTCTTCCAGTGCTTCCAGCTTTTCCACGACCTGCTGGTAACGCGGGTTGTCGGCGTGGCCCGGGGAGGCCATGGTCGGTTCGGCAGCCGGTGCGCGCTGCTGCGTGGCCGCATCCAGTGCGGCCAGGGTAGTGCCGCCAGCCTTGCCGTCTACGGTGAGGTGGTGATCCCGCTGGAACTGCTTGACCGCTTCCAGGGTGCCGGGACCGAAATCGCCATCGGCCACCAGCGGCTTGCCGTCCTTGCCCAGATAGCCCAGGTCGGACAGCTTCTGCTGCATGGCCTGCACCTCATCGCCCTTGCTGCCGTTGACCAGCACGCCGTTGCCCGCAGGCGTGCCCGGTGACCCGTGCGAGGGAGCATGGGTGGGGGTGATGCCGATCTGGACCATGGCCCGGTCGAAGCGCTCATCGCGGCTGGCTACGGCGGCCTGCGACTGGATGCCGTATTTGGTGGCATCGACGAAGTTCTGCACGTCGCCGCGCGTCGGCGGATTGCCGGCCTGGACCGTGCCGCCCTGCAGCTTTTCCGCATTGCCGGCCAGATAGCTGATGAACTGCGGGCCCATGCTGCCGAACTGGTTGTCATAGTCCGCCATGGCCAGCTGCAACTCCGGGTTGGCGGCGATGGCATCGGCCGCGGCCGGATTGGTTGCACGTACCTTGGCGATGGCCTGATCGACACGCTCGATGGCGCTGTCCAGCTTGGCGTTGGTGAGCTCGTCCATCCTGGCCTGCGGAATGGCCTGCAACTTGGCGTTGAGCGCCGCCAGCTGCTGGGTGCTCAATCCGCCCTGCTGGGACAACAGTGCGATGTCACCATCGGTGAAGCCGTTGTCGCGCAGGAAGCGCCTGGCCTGCGGATTGCCGCCGACATCGAACTGCACCAGCCCGAACGAATAGGTGCTTGCGCCTTTCTGTGCGTATGAGAAGTGGTCCAGGTGGCGGGTGTTGCCGCCCAGCTCGGTGTTGAGGAACAGCGTGGACAGCTGTTCGCGCGTAAGGGTGGAATCCGTTGCCATGGTCATCGTCCTTCAATGAGAGAAAAGCGCCGGGCGTGCCCGGCGATTGTCAGCCGGCGCAGTGCTGCTGGGTGAAGCCGAGCAGCTGGCGGATAGCCTGGGTGCCGTAAGCAGCCGGCGCCGGTTCGAGGGCGAACTGGCCAACCATCTGGTTGCTGCACAGCTGTACGGTGCGCCTGCCGGCGGAGGTCTCCTGGGTGCAGTTGGCAGCGAGCAGGGCGTTGGCACCGCCGCCCATGTTCGTGGCGGCCGTGCAGCCCAGCAGGCGGCCTTCCTGGCCGTTCTCACCCAGCAGCGTGTTGAAGTTAGCCAGCTGGCTGTTGGGATCGCGCAACACCAGCAGGTCCACGCACTGCTGCTGGCCGTCAGGGGCTTCGCATGCATCCTGATCGACCAGGCCGTCACGCGTAGCGGACAGCACCTTGAGGCGATCGGCGTACACCTGACGCAGGCACTGTGCATCGGTGCACAGGTCGCGGGTGTGCTCCTGCCAGCGCTGCTGTTCGGCGTGCAGCTTGCTCTGCCCTGCTGCATCGAGCGTGGCCTGTGCGGCAGTGACCGCCTTGCCCATGTCCGCATCCAGGCCGGTCAGGGTCGGGTCCTTGCAGACCAGGGTCTGTGCCGGCGACGCTGCATCGGCGCAACCAGCGCTCGTGTCGGCAACCGTGGCGGGCGCGTCGGCGGCCTTGCCTGCGGGGCTGGCCTGTCCGCTGGCCGCAGCCGGAGCCGTAGCGCCGGCGTCGCCGGCAGGTGGGGTGCAGGCGGCCAGCAGGGCCACCCAGCACAGGGTCATCAGGGGCTTCATGGCTCGGTTCAGTCGTTCACGGTTGCGCGGCATGTCCTGTCCTTTGGTGTCTGCGTCCCGGCGCATGGCCTGCCGTTGGCAGCCCACGCGGGCGTAAAGCCTAGCAAGCAGCTTCTTAGTGCTCCGTGACAGGGTGCGCGGATCGGTTGCCGGGTGCCGCAACGCAGAACGGGCGCCCGAAGGCGCCCGTCCTGTCTGCATCCGTTGCCGGGGTCAGAGCCCTTTCATGCGGAAAGGGATCCGACCCCGCGTACGCCGGTAGTGGGGGGGGGGGGGGGGGGCCCCCCCCCCCCCCC
>NZ_JAXBRE020000019.1:0-24220 GCF_047520985.2 Stenotrophomonas sp. BR163 | reverse complement strand
GGGGGGGCCGCTGGCCGGCACCCCACAGGCATCAGTAGCGGTAGTGGTCCGGCTTGAACGGGCCTTCCACCGGCACGCCGATGTAGTCGGCCTGTTCCTGGCTCAGAGTGGTCAGCTTCACGCCGATCTTCTCCAGGTGCAGGCGGGCCACTTCTTCGTCCAGCTTCTTCGGCAGCAGGTAGACCTTCTTCTCGTAGCTGTCCTTGTTCGCCCACAGGTCGATCTGTGCCAGGGTCTGGTTGGCGAAGCTGTTGGACATCACGAAGCTCGGGTGGCCGGTGGCGCAGCCCAGGTTCACCAGGCGGCCTTCGGCCAGCAGGAAGATCGCGTTGCCGTTCGGGAAGATGTACTTGTCCACCTGCGGCTTGATGTTGACGTGCTTGATGCCCGGGTAGGACACCAGTGCGTCGACCTGGATCTCGTTGTCGAAGTGGCCGATGTTGCAGACGATGGCCTGGTCCTTCATCGCGCTCAGGTGCTCGATGCGGATGATGTCGCGGTTGCCGGTGGTGGTGACGTACAGGTCGGCACGGCCCAGGGTCGATTCGATGGTGTTGACTTCATAGCCTTCCATCGCCGCCTGCAGGGCGCAGATCGGGTCGATCTCGGTGACGATCACGCGCGCGCCGTAGGCACGCAGCGAGGCCGCGCAGCCCTTGCCGACGTCGCCGTAGCCGCAGACCACGGCCACCTTGCCGGCCAGCATCACGTCCATCGCGCGCTTCAGGCCGTCGGCCAGCGACTCGCGGCAGCCGTACAGGTTGTCGAACTTGCTCTTGGTGACCGAGTCGTTGACGTTGATCGCTGGGATCAGCAGGGTGCCAGCCTGGGCCAGCTGGTACAGGCGGTGCACACCGGTGGTGGTCTCTTCGGAGACGCCCTTCCAGTCCTTGACCACGCGGCCCCAGTAACCCGGGCGCTCCTTGGCCACGCGCTTGAGCAGGTTCTTGATGACCTGTTCTTCGTGCGAGGCAGAGGGGGTGTTGACCCAGTCGCTGCCGTTTTCCAGCTCGTAGCCCTTGTGGATCAGCAGGGTCACGTCACCGCCGTCGTCGACCACCAGTTCCGGGCCGGTCAGGGTGCCGTCGGCCAGGGTGAAGGTCAGCGCATCCAGGGTGCAGTCCCAGTACTCTTCCAGGGTCTCGCCCTTCCAGGCGAACACCGGGGTGCCGGTGGCGGCGATGGCGGCAGCCGCGTGGTCCTGGGTCGAGAAGATGTTGCACGAGGCCCAGCGCACATCGGCGCCGATGTCCTTCAGGGTCTCGATCAGCACCGCGGTCTGGATGGTCATGTGCAGCGAGCCAGTCACGCGCACGCCCTTCAGCGGCAGCTCGGCCTGGTACTTGCGGCGGATCGACATCAGGCCCGGCATTTCGTGCTCGGCGATGTCCAGTTCCTTGCGGCCCCAGTCGGCCAGCGTGATATCGCGGATCTTGTAATCACCTTCGGTGGAGAAGGTCTTGGCAACAGCGTTCATTCGTGTGCTCCGGTTGTGGGCGAGCGGATGCTCGCATCTAGCCGGGCGCCGTTGTTACAAAGCCACCTTACCGAGCCTGGCCGGGCCTCGTGGGATCCGGTCGCAGCGCCCCTCGGCAGGGGAGGACCCCCATTATATCGCGGCCCCAGCGTGACATCGGCATGACCCAACCATCGGCAGATGGGGCCACGTGCACGGCCTGTTAAGGTCGGTGTTTTCACGCATCACACAGGTGGAACGATGAGCATGCACGCGCGCCGCACACGGCGCTGGACCGGCCTGGTCCTGTCGATGGGGCTGCTGGCGGTGGCCCCGCTGGCCTGGGCGGCAGCTTCGCAGCCCGTTGCCGCGCAGGCGCAGGGTGTCAACGGCTACGAACTGCCATCGGCCGCACTGCAGGCAGTGGTCGATGCCCCGCGCGCGCCGTCGCTGTTCCTGTCGCCGCGCCGCGACGTGGCTGCGATGATGCAGATGCCGTCGCTGCCGTCGATCCAGGTGGTGGCGCAGCCGGAACTGAAGCTGGCCGGCCTGCGCATCAACCCGCGCACGTTCTCCGACAGCCGCTTCAGCTTCGGCGAGAAGCTGTGGCTGATGAACGTGGCCGATGGCAAGGACCGGCAGATCAGTGGCCTGCCGGCCACGCTGTCGATCGCCAGTGTGATGTGGTCGCCGGACCAGAAGTGGCTGGCGTTCAACCAGGTCGACGCCGCCAGCGGCGCCAATGAACTGTGGCTGGTGGATGTGGCCGGTGGCAGTGCCCGTCGCCTGGTTGCAGGCCTGAACACGGTGATCGGCAGCGGCTACCAGTGGCTGCCGGACAGCCGCGGGCTGGTGGTGTTCACCCGCCCGGCCAACCTGGGGCCAGCCCCGGCCGCCGACGGCGTCCCGACCGGCCCTGCCGTGCAGCAGACCAGCCAGGGCGGCGGCGTGGTGTCGATCCGCACCTACCAGGACCTGCTGAAGAACGAAGCCGACGCTCGCCAGTTCGATTACTACGCCACCACCCAGCCGATGGAAGTCGGCCTGGATGGCAGTACCCGCGCGATCGGTGCGGCCGGCATCTTCATGGGCTTCTCGGTGTCGCCTGACGGCCGCTTCGTGCTGCGCCAGCCGGTGCAGCGTCCGTACTCCTACGTGGTGCCGGTAAGCAGTTTTCCGCGCCGCATTGAAGTGATCGACCGTGCCACCGGCAAGCTGGTGCATACCGTGGCGGTGCGCCCGCTGGTGGAAGGCCTGCCGACCGGCAACGATGCCGAAGTGACCGGCGTGCGCGACATCAGCTGGCGCGGTGATGCCGATGCCACCCTGGTCTGGGCCGAAGCGCAGGACGGTGGTGATCCGAACCGGGAAGCCAAGGTGCGCGATGCGGTGCTGATGCAGGCCGCGCCGTTCGACAAGCCGCCGGTGACCCTGGCCCAGCTTGGCAGCCGCCTGAGCGGCATCAACTGGGGCCGTGGCGACCTGGCCCTGCTGACCGAGTCGTGGTGGAAGACCCGCAGGACCAAGACTTGGCTGATCGCCCCGGACAACGCCGGTGCCGAGCCGCGCCTGCTGTGGGATCGTGACGCGCAGGACCGTTATGCCGATCCGGGGCGGCCGCTGCTGGCCAGCGATGAACGTGGTCGCTCGCTGCTGCAGACCAGCCCGGATGGCAGCAGCCTGTACCTGGCCGGCGCCGGTGCTTCGCCGGAGGGCGACCGCCCGTTCGTGGACCGCTTCGACATCGCCACGGGCAAGGCGACGCGTCTGTTCCATTCGCAGGCGCCGAGCTATTCGCTGCCGGTGGCATTGCTGGACAACCAGGGCAGTTCGCTGCTGCTGAGCCGCGAGAGCCCGGACGAACCGGCCAACTTCTACGTGCAGTCGCTGGCCGATGCCGGTGCCGCACCGCGCGCTCTGACCCGTTTCGCCCATCCGCTGCCGCAGCTGAAGGGCGTGCAGAAGGAGCAGATCCGCTACAAGCGCAAGGATGGGGTCGACCTGACCGCGACACTGCTGCTGCCGCCGGGCTACGACCCCAAGCGCGACGGCCCGCGCCCGCTGCTGATGTGGGCCTACCCGGGCGAGTTCAAGAGCGCGGCCGCGGCCAGCCAGGTGACCGATTCGCCGTATCGCTTCAATGCGGTCAGCTACTGGGGCCCGCAGGCGTTCCTGGCCAAGGGCTATGTGGTGCTGGCCAGCCCGTCGATGCCGATCATTGGCGAGGGCGACAAGGAACCCAACGACACCTACATCGAACAGCTGGTGGCCAATGCGCAGGCGGCGGTGGATGAAGTGGTGCGGCGTGGTGTGACCGATCGCGAGCACATCGCCATCGGCGGCCATTCCTACGGTGCGTTCATGACCGCCAACCTGCTGGCGCACACCCGCCTGTTCAAGGCCGGCATCGCGCGCAGCGGTGCCTACAACCGCACGCTCACCCCGTTCGGTTTCCAGGCCGAGGAACGCAACTACTGGCAGGCGCAGGACGTCTACCAGAAGATGGCGCCGTTCAATTATGCCGACAGGATCAAGGATCCGATCCTGTTCATCCACGGCGTGGACGACAACAACTCCGGCACGTTCCCGATCCAGAGCGAGCGCATGTTCGCCGCGGTGAAGGGCCTGGGTGGCACCGCGCGGCTGGTGATGCTGCCGAACGAATCGCATGCCTACCGCGCACGCGAATCGATCATGACCATGCTGGCCGAGAGCGAGCGCTGGCTGGAGCAGACCATCGGCCCGGCCGAGCAGGGCAAGGTGAAGAAGAAGCGCTGATACCTGCATGAGGGCGGCCCCTGTAACAGGGGCCGCCTGTGCGGCTGCGCCGCCGCCCGAGCATGGGCTCGGGCGCTACACGGTGTCACGCGCCACGACGCTTGTAGAGCCGAGCCCATGCTCGGCTGCGTCCGCCAGGGATGCGTGCAGATGAAACCATTTTTGCGTCGCAGCACGCTGCCCGTTCTGGTTTAGGCTTGGGGTCTGGATCCGTTGACCGAGGCCTGTGCGTCGCCGATGAACGAGTACCGCAGCAGCATCGAGTTTGCTTCCCCCGATCTTCCGCTTCGCGATGACGTGCGCCGGCTCGGCGCACTGGTCGGTGATCTGCTGGTCGAGCAGGTATCAGCGGCTTTCCTCGACGAGGTCGAGGACGTGCGCACCCGCGCCATCGCCCGCCGCGAGAACCAAGCACCGCTGTCGGAGCTGGCCGAAGGGCTGGCCGGGCGCACGCCGCAGCAGGCCGAGACCATGGTGCGGGCGTTCAGCACCTACTTCCAGGTGGTCAACATTGCCGAGCGCGTGCATCGCATCCGCCGCCGCCGTGACTACCAGCGTGCCGGTACCGCAGGGGCGCAGCCCGACGGCCTGCAGGATGCGCTGCAGCACCTGAAGGCGCAGGGCGTGGGCCTGGACGAGCTGGCGCAGTGGCTGCCGCGCATCGACATCGAACCGGTGTTTACCGCGCACCCGACCGAAGCGGTGCGCCGTGCGCTGCTGGAGAAAGAGCAGCTGATGGTGGCCAGCCTGGTCGACAACCTCGACGGTCAGCGCACGCCGGGGGAAGCGGCCGCCGATGCTGCGCGCTTCCGCATGGCGCTGACCGCGTCGTGGCAGACCACTGATTCCTCGCCGGTGCGGCCCACTGTCGATGACGAGCGCGAGCACGTCGGCTTCTATCTGGTGCAGGTGCTGTACCGCGTGATTCCGGTGCTGTACGAATCGCTGCAGCAGGCGCTGCGCGATACCTATGGTGAAGAGCTGCCACTGCCGCGGCTGCTGCGCTTCGGTACGTGGGTGGGCGGGGACATGGACGGCAACCCGAACGTGGATGCCCACACCATCCGCAGTACGCTGGATGCGCAGCGGCAGGCGGTACTGGCGCGCTACCAGAAGGAACTGCTGCAGCTGGCCAGCCTGCTCAGCCAGTCCACCGAGCGGGTGGGCGTGAGCGATGCGCTGCAGGCGCGCGTGGCGCACTACCAGCAGCTGCTGCCGCAGGTACAGTCGCGCCCGCGCCATGCCGACATGCCCTACCGCCTGCTCAACGATCGCATGCGCGCGCGCCTGCAGGCCACGCTGGAAGACGGCGAGGGCGCTTACGCCGGCCCGGATGAACTGATCGACGACCTGCAGCTGATCCTCGACAGCCTGCGCGCGAACCGCGGCGAGCATGCCGGTGGCTTCGCCGTGCAGCGGCTGTTGTGGCGGGTGAAGACGTTCGGCTTCCATCTGGCGCGGTTGGACGTGCGTCAGGAATCGAGCGTGCATGCGCGCGCGCTGGCGGCGGTGCTGGGCGGCGACGCAGCGTGGGACGGCCTGGATGCATTGGGCCGCGCGCGCCTGCTGGCACCGCATGCCAGCGGTGAGGTGCCGTTGCCGGAAGGCGACGACGACGGTAACCGGCGGCTCGACGCCGTGTTCGCTGCATTGGCCGATGCCCGTGCGCGGCATGGCGGCGATGCACTGGGCAGTTACATCATTTCGATGGCGCACGACCGCAGCGACGTGCTGGCGGTGCTGGCGCTGGCGCGGCGTGGTGGCCTGGTCGATGCCGATGGCGGCGTGCCGCTCGATATCGCGCCGCTGTTTGAAACTGTGGACGACCTCAAGCGCGGCACCGCCACGCTGCGCGACCTGCTGGAGGATCCGGTGTACCGCGCGCACCTGCGTGCACGCGATGATGTTCAGATGGTGATGCTGGGCTATTCGGACAGCAGCAAGGATGGTGGCATTGCTGCTTCGCGCTGGGGCCTGCAGCGCGCGCAGGTGGAACTGCTGGAGGTGGCGGCCGAGGCGGGCATCCGACTGACCTTCTTCCATGGCCGGGGCGGCTCGATCAGCCGTGGTGGTGGCAAGACCACCCATGCGGTGGATGCGTCGCCGCGTGGCAGCATCGATGGCCGCCTGCGGGTGACCGAGCAGGGCGAGGTGATCCATCGCAAGTACGGCATCCGTGCGCTGGCCCTGCGCTCGCTGGAGCAGGCCACCGGTGCAGTGCTGCGCGCCAGCCTGCGCCCGCGCGCCGCCGAGCCGCGCGAGGATGACTGGCGGCCGGTGATGGATGCGGTGGCTGCGGCCAGCAGCGAGGTGTATCGCGGGTTCGTTGGCCAGCCCGGTTTCATGGATTACTTCCGTACCGCCACGCCGATCGACGTGATCGAGCGGATGACGCTGGGCTCGCGGCCGTCGCGCCGGCTCGGCCAGGACGCAGCGCTGGGCAACCTGCGTGCGATTCCCTGGGTGTTCGCCTGGAGCCAGGCGCGTGCGGTGATTCCCGGCTGGTACGGCGTGGGCAGTGGCCTGCAGGCCGCGGTCGATGCCGGCCACGAACAGACCCTGCGCGATATGGCGCGGGACTGGCCGTTCTTCCGTACCTTCCTGGACGACATCGCGATGGTGCTGTCCAAGGGCGATATCACCATCGCCGAGCAGTTCTCGCTGTTGTCGGGCGACCTGCATGGGCGCTTCTTCCCGCAGGTGCAGCGCGAACTGGAACTCACCCGGCGCTGGCTGCTGGCGTTGATGGACCAGAAGACGCTGCTGGACCACGACGCGCGGCTGGCGCTGTCGATCCGCCTGCGCAATCCCTACGTCGATCCGATCAGCGTGCTGCAGGTGGATCTGCTGCAGCGCTGGCGGGCCAGCGGGCGCGAGGATGACGATCTGCTGCGCGCGCTGGTGGCGTGCGTGAACGGCGTTTCGCAGGGTGTGCAGAACACCGGCTGACCTTCCGCATCCGCCCGGCGTGGCCCGGCGAATTCGAAAGGGTAGTGCCAGCCGCTGGCTGGCAACCTCATGATGTTTGGCAGCACGCGCGAGGTTGCCGGCCAGCGGCCGGCACTACCTCATTCCTCCGGCGACGGCGGGTTCGACGCCAGCAGTTCCAGGTGGCGCTGCTCCATTTCCTGGCGCAACTGGCGGCGGATCTGTGCTGCGGCCTGGCGGCGCTTTTCGTCGGACGTTGCCGGCTGCAAGGGCGGGACAGGCGTCGGCCGGCCTTCTTCATCCACTGCGACCATCGTGAAGAAGCAGCTGTTGGCGTGGCGCACGCTGCGCTTGAGGATGTCCTCAGCCACCACCTTGATGCCGATCTCCATCGATGAGGTGCCGGTGTAGTTCACCGAGGCCAGGAAGGTGACCAGCTCGCCCACCGCGATGGGCTGGCGGAACATCACCTGGTCCACCGACAGGGTGACCACGTAGCTGCCGGCATAGCGGCTGGCGCAGGCGTAGGCCACCTGGTCAAGCAGGCGCAGGATGGCGCCACCATGGACCTTGCCGGAGAAATTGGCCATTTCCGGCGACATCAGCACGGTCATGGACAGCTGGTGGGTTTTCAGTTCGGTCGACATGCGGCGATTGTATCGGCAACCGGTAGTGCCGGCCGCTGGCCGGCAACCACGCGGTTGTTTCCGGAGGCCATGAAAAAGCCGGCCAGCGGCCGGCTCTACCAGAAGCAGAAGGGCCGCTTGCGCGGCCCTTCGTGTTGCTTACTTCAGCTTCGCATCGGCGCGCAGGGCGGCGGCGCGGTCGGTCTTCTCCCAGGAGAAGGCCGTGGCGTTGACGGTCTCGCCTTCGCCGTTGAGGTAGCTGAACTCCTTCGGCTTGCGGCCGAAGTGGCCATAGGCCGCGGTCTGCTGGTACATCGGGTGGATCAGGTCCAGCATCTTGATGATGCCGTACGGGCGCAGGTCGAAGTGCTTGCGGATCAGCTTCTCGATCTTGTCGTCGCTGATCTTGCCGGTGCCGAAGGTGGTGACCGAGATCGAGGTCGGCTCAGCCACGCCGATGGCGTAGGAGACCTGCACTTCGCAACGGTCGGCCAGGCCGGCGGCAACCACGTTCTTGGCGACGTAGCGGGCCGCGTAGGCGGCCGAACGGTCGACCTTGGACGGGTCCTTGCCGGAGAACGCGCCACCACCGTGACGGGCCCAGCCGCCGTAGGTGTCGACGATGATCTTGCGGCCGGTCAGGCCGCAGTCGCCCACCGGGCCGCCGATCTCGAACTTGCCGGTCGGGTTGATGTGGAACTTGGTGCCCTTGTGCAGCCACTTGGCCGGCAGCACCGGCTTGATGATCTCTTCGCGGACGGCCTCGATGAGGTCCTTCTGCTTGATGCCCGGGGCGTGCTGGGTCGACAGGACCACGGCGTCGATGGCCGAGACCACGCCGTTTTCATAGCGCAGGGTGACCTGGCTCTTGGCGTCCGGGCGCAGCCACGACAGCGGCGAGTTCTTCTTCTTGCGGATCTTGGCCTGCTGCTCGACCAGGCGGTGCGACAGGTGGATCGCGGCCGGCATGTAGCTGTCGGTCTCGTTGGTGGCATAGCCGAACATCAGGCCCTGGTCGCCAGCGCCCATTTCTTCCGGCTTCTTGCGGTCCACGCCCTGGGCGATGTGCGGCGACTGCTTGCCGATCAGGTTCAGCACGCCGCAGGTGGCGCCGTCGAAGCCGACGTCGGAGCTGTCGTAGCCGATGTCCGTGATGACCTTGCGGGTCAGCGCTTCCAGGTCGATCCAGGCGCTGGTGGTGATTTCACCGGCCACGATGGCAACGCCGGTCTTGACCATGGTCTCGCAGGCCACGCGGGCGCGCTGGTCCTGGGTCAGGATCGCGTCCAGCACCGCATCGGAGATCTGGTCGGCAACCTTGTCCGGATGGCCTTCGGAGACCGACTCGGAGGTGAAGAGATAGCTGGACATCAGGCGTAATATCCCTTGATTCGGATGGAAAGATGGGCGCGCATGATACACGGGGTGCGCCGCCTGTGCATTGTGAACCGGTACCGGTTGCCGGTGGTTAAGCCCGCGTAGGCCCGGCAGGGGCCGTCACGACGGGATTGGGGGCCAGCCTCGAGGCCCAGTGTTCCACCAGCGTGACAACAACAGACGGGGCTGCCCAACCCCCGACCGCGCAGGCCGCGACCCGGCCGTCAAGGGGGCCGGCCGTCATCGTTCTGCCCCGAAACCGCCATCTGGCTGCCGCCTGCCGGGCGCAGGCTGTCGGCCAATCCGGCCGCCGGGCATCAGTGGATCCGCCATGCAGGAACTCGAACAGCGTCTCCAGCAACGTTTCCCCGATTGGTTCCATGGCCGTCGCGGCCAATTGGCGCGGCCGTTGCTGCGCAGCGTCGGCCGCTGGTCGCGCCTGGACCAGATCGAAGCCTTCCTGCAGCGCAGCTCAGGCCTGCGCGGCTTCGGTTTCGTCGCCGCCGGCCTGGAGTTCATCGGCGGCCAGTACCAGGTGGATCCGGCCGCGCTGGCGAAGATTCCGGCCACCGGCCGCCTGCTGATCGTCGCCAACCACCCTTCCGGGGCTCTGGACGCATTGGCCCTGCTGGACGCGGTCGGCCGTATCCGCCGCGATGTGCGGATCGTGGCCAACGACCTGCTGGGGGCGATCGCGCCGCTGCAGGATCTGCTGTTGCCGGTGCGCATCCTGGGCGGCAAGGCGCAGCGCGGCAGCCTGCATGCGGTGGAGCAGGCGTTGGCCGCCGAGCAGTGCGTGATCGTGTTCCCGGCTGGCGAGGTCTCGCGCCTGTCGCTGCGCGGCATCCGCGATGGCCGCTGGCAGCGGGGATTTGTCCGCTTTGCCCGCGCCGCCGGTGCGCCGGTGCTGCCGGTGCGGGTGGAAGCGCGCAACTCGGCACTGTTCTATGGCGCCTCGACCCTGTTCAAGCCGGCCGGTACCGCGCTGCTGGCGCGCGAGATGTTCACCCGTCGTGGCCGCCCACTGCGGTTGAGCATCGGCGAGCCGATGCGGCTGGGCGACGGCGGCGATCCGGGTGCCCAACTGCTGGCGGTACGCCGCGCACTCTATGCGCTGGGCCGCAATGGCGCGGCCGGCAATGCCGCTGCCTGCGCAGGCCCTGAGCCGCTGGCCGCACCGCTGCCACCTTCGCAGGTCGCCGCTGGCATCGCAGCCGCCACCCAGCTGGGCCAGACCGCCGACGGCAAGCAGATCCTGCTGGCCACCTGCACTGCCGATTCGCCACTGCTGCTGGAACTGGGCCGCCTGCGCGAACTGACCTTCCGCCAGGTGGGTGAGGGCACCGGCCGCAGCCGTGACGTCGACAACTACGACCCGCAGTACGAGCACATCGTGATCTGGGACGCCGCCGCGCAGCGCATCGCTGGCGCGTACCGGATCATGCGTGGTGCCCACGCGTTGGCCCGGCACGGCCTGTCCGGGCTCTACAGCGCGTCGCTGTTCCGCTATTCCGACGATGCCATCACCCACATCGCCGAGGGCCTGGAACTGGGCCGCAGCTTCGTGGTGCCCGATTACTGGGGCAGCCGCAGCCTGGACTACCTGTGGCAGGGCATTGGTGCCTATCTGCAGTGCCGGCCGGGGATCCGCTACCTGTTCGGCGCGGTATCGATCAGTGCGGCGCTGCCGCGTGATGCGCGCGAGCAGCTGGTGGCGTACTACCAGCGCTATTACAGCGGTAGCGCGGGCCTGGTCGAATCGAACCGCCCCTTCCAGTACTTCGCTGCGCCGCCGAGTTTCGGCGAGCTGGATGCAGGCGCTGCGTTCGACGTGCTGAAGGCCAACCTGGCCGCGCTCGGCACCGGCGTGCCGACGCTGTACCGCCAGTACACCGATCTGTGCGAACCCGGCGGCGCACGTTTCCTTGCGTTCGGCGTCGACCCGGACTTCAGCGATTCGATCGACGGCCTGATCGAAGTGGACCTGTGCGCGATCCGGCCAAACAAGCGCAAACGCTACCTGCGCGACACGGGGACGCCGGCATGAGCACGCTGGCGAACCTGTCGCCGCATCGGCGCGCAGTGTTCGTCTCCGACGTGCACCTGGGCTCGCGCCATTGCCATGCCACCGAGCTGGCGCGATTCCTCTCGCAGCTGCGCTGTGAACGGCTGTACCTGGTCGGCGACATCATCGACCTGTGGTGGATGGCGCACCGCCGTGCCACCTGGCGGCAGTCGCACAGCGAGGTCATCCAGGCGCTGCACGCGCTGCGCCGTGCCGGCACCGAGATCATCTACATTCCGGGCAACCACGATGCTTCGCTGCGCCAGGTCTGCGGTCTGATGCTGCCGGCGATGCAGGTGCGCCGCCGCGCCATCCACGTGACCGCCGATGGCCGCCGGCTGCTGGTCGCGCACGGCGACGAGTATGACGGCGTGACCCACTTCGGCGGCCTGCAGGAAAAATTCGGTGACTGGCTGTATTACCGCATCCTCACCGGCAACCAGGCCTTGAATGCAGTGCGGCGGCGGCTGGGCATGCGCTACTGGTCGCTGTCGGAGTTCCTGAAGAAGCGCAGCGGCGCCGCTGAACGCTACATCGAGCGTTTCGTGCAGGCCGGGCTGGACGACGTGCGCCGACGCGGCCTGGACGGCATCGTCTGCGGGCATATCCACCGCGCCGCGCTGGTCGAACGCGATGGCCTGGTCTATGCCAACGATGGTGACTGGGTGGAAAGCCTGACCGCGCTGGTCGAAGACCACGACGGCGCGCTGCGCCTGCTCGACCACAGCGGCCAGACCCCGCTGGAACTACCCGGCGCGCGGTTGTCGCAAGCGGCATAACGCGCGTCTGTCCTACTGTAGAGCCGAGCCCATGCTCGGCTGACGTGGCGCCGAACGAAGAGCAGCCGAGCATGGGCTCGGCTCTACATACACCGCGCGCAAGCCGCTAGCATCGGCCCATGGATTCATTGACCCAGATCGTGCTCGGTGGCGCCGTCGCTGCTGCCATCGCTCCGCCCGGCCATCGCCGCGCGGCCCTGCTGGCCGGTGCCGCGCTCGGCACCTTGCCGGACCTCGACGCCCTGTGGCTTGGCTTCACTGCGGCCGACCCGGTGGCGAACATGACCGAACACCGCAGCTTCAGCCATTCGCTGCTGGTGCTGCCCTGGGTGGCCGCACTGATCTGGTGGTTGTTCAAGCGCTTCGGCAACGGCCGCGTCGCGCAGTCACCGCTGCGCTGGTTCTGGGCGATCCAGCTGGCGCTGGTTACCCATCCCGTGCTGGATGCGTTCACCGTCTACGGTACCCAGTTGTGGTGGCCGCTGCGGCCACACCCAACCATGGGCTCGAGCGTCTTCATCATTGACCCCGGCTACACGGTGTGGCTGCTGCTGGGCTGCGTGCTGGCCTGGTTCGGTCGTGCGCGGCCCTGGGCGGGCAAGGTGCTGGGCGCGGCGTTGCTGCTCAGCAGTGGCTACCTGGGCTGGGGGCTGATCGCCAAGGCGCAGGTCGATCGGGCCGCGCAGCAGAGCCTGGCCGCGATGGGCCTGGGCGATGCGCCGCGCTTCTCGGTGCCGATGCCGTTCAACACCCTGCTGTGGCGGGTGGTGGCGATGACACCCAGCGGCTACGTGGTGGCTGACCGCTCGCTGCTGGCCGACCATGGGCCGATGCAGTTCGAGGGCCGTCCGTCCAACGTGCAGGCACTGCGCGAAGCGTCTGCAATTCCCGCCGTGCAGCGGCTGCAGTGGTTCAACCGAGGTTTCATGCGTGCGCAGGTGGTGGACGGCCGGCTGGTGCTGAGTGACCTGCGCATGGGGCTGGAGCCGGACTACACCTTCAACTTCGTGGTGGCTGAGCAGGCCGACGGGCAGTGGCGGCCGATAACACCCGAGCAGGTGCGAGTGGATTACCGCAGCCCGGCCGCGCGCGCCGACGCAGGTCGCCGGCTGGCCGCGATGTGGCAGCGGATCTGGCATGCGCCCGTAGCCGGTGCCGCCGAGTAGATCCACGCCATGCGTGGATGAAGGGACATCGGCGGTGGCAGCCACGCATGGCGTGGCTCTACTGCGTCGATCAGCGCCCGCAGCCGGTGCCGTTGAGTAGATCCACGCCATGCGTGGATGAAGGGACATCGGCGGTGGCAGCCACGCATGGCGTAGCTCTACTGCGTCGATCAGCGCCCGCAGCCGGTGCCGTTGAGTAGATCCACGCTATGCGTGGATGAAGGGACATCGGCGGTGGCAGCCACGCATGGCGTGGCTCTACTACGTCGATCAGCGCCCGCAGCCGGTGCCGTTGAGTAGATCCACGCCATGCGTGGATGAAGGGACATCGGCGTTGGCAGCCACGCATGGCGTGGCTCTACTGCGTCGATCAGCACCCGCAGCCGGCGCCGTTGAGTAGATCCACGCCATGCGTGGATGCGGGAGCATTAGTGCCGCGTCGGCTCAATACACCGTGGCGCGGCCCTGCACGAACGAGTAGAAGAACACCGCATTCGGGTCGTTCTGCACCAGGCGGAACTCACGGCGCATGCCTTCCACGGTTTCCTCGTCCACCGAGCCGGCCTGCAGCAGCTGGTCGGCCGCCGACAGCAGCAGCTGCTCCCAGAACGCGATCATGGTCTTGCGACGCGCTGGTTCGCGGTTGTCCAGGTGGATGGTCTTGATCTCGGTATGCACATCGCGGAAGCCGCCGGCCAGCAACAGGTTGCCCAGCTTGGCGCCGACGAACGGATCGCCGCCGTGGTCGTACTGGAAGTCGTTGAAGGCCATCCAGTAGCGCCAGATGTGCGGCGAGTACGGGTCGAGCAGGAACGAGGCATTCATCACTTCGGTGATGTAGACCGGCGAACCCGGTGCCAGCACGCGGCGCACTTCGCTCAGCACGCGGGCAGGGGAGGGGACGTGTTCCAGCACCCAGCACAGGAAGGCCGCATCGAAGCTGCGGGCCTCGAACGGCAGTTCGCCGGCATCGGCCTGCTGCAGGGTGTAGCGGTCGCTGCACCACGGCGTGCGCGCCAGGTTCTCGCGCGCGGTGGCCAGCTGGGTCTCGCTCAGGTCCACGCCGGTCACGTGCAGCTCGGGGAAGCGGCGCAGCAGGATCTCGGTCTGCGCACCGACGCCGCTGCCGACTTCCAGCAGGCGCCGTGCACCGCTGTAGTCGATCTGGCCGAAGATGCTCGATTCCAGCAGGCGCGCCTGGGTCATCAGGCGCTGCTGTTCGGTGCCGGAAAACCCGTGCAGGTAGGTCGGAGAGGAGATCGGCGGGGTCATGGAGGCGGGCTCTGGGAGTTCAAGTCGGTCGAGCAGGCTCGACGTTGTGACGCGGCAGTGCGGTCAGGCGGCCGAAGGCAGCGCCGGTTCCCCGGCGATCAGGCGGTCGAAGTACTCGGTGGTCAGCGCGATCTGGCTCTGCGGGTCTTCGGCACGGTTGACCACCGCACGGAAAGCGGCATTCTCCGGCCGGTCCCTGGCATACCACCCCAGGTGCTTGCGCGCTATGCGCACGCCCTGCGGTTCGCCGTAGAACGCGTGCAGCGCATGCAGGTGGCCGAGCAGGATGTCGCGCACTTCCGCCAGCGATGGCGGCGGAAGTTCCTCGCCGGTGGCCAGGTAATGCGCCACTTCGCGGAAGATCCACGGCCGGCCCTGCGCCGAGCGGCCGATCATCACCGCATCCACGCCGGTCTGCTGCAGCACGTAGGCGGCCTTCTGCGGCGAATCGATATCGCCATTGGCGATCACCGGAATGCGCAGCGCGGCCTTGATCTCGGCAATGGTGCTGTATTCGGCCTGGCCGGTGTAATGCTGGTCGCGGGTGCGGCCGTGCACGGCCAGCGCGGCGATGCCGCTGTTTTCGGCAATGCGGGCAATGACCGGGCCATTGCGGTGGTCGCAATCCCAGCCAGTACGGATCTTCAGCGTGACCGGCACGTCCACCGCGTTGACCACGGCTTCGAGGATGCGCGCCACCAGCTGCTCGTCGCGCATCAGCGCCGAGCCGGCCCAGGCGTTGCACACCTTCTTGGCCGGGCAGCCCATGTTGATGTCGATGATCTGCGCGCCGTGGTCGACGTTGTAGCGAGCGGCTTCGGCCAGCTGCTGCGGCTCGGTGCCGGCGATCTGTACGCTGATCGGTGCCGGTTCGCCGTCATGGTCCATGCGATGGATCGACTTGCGCGTGTTCCAGAAGCGCGGGTCGCTGATGGTCATTTCCGAGGCGGCCAGTCCCGCGCCCAGCCGTTTGCACAGCAGGCGGAAGGGCTTGTCGGTGACGCCGGCCATGGGCGCCAGCACGACGTTGGGGGCAATGGTGTACGGGCCGATCTGCATGCGCCCATTGTAGAGCGCGGGCGCGGCCTGGGCGGTGTCGGCCGGCCCCGGGTTCAGGCCGATCGGCACCGACCTCATGCCGTACCGGCATCAGCAGATGCTTGACGGTTGCTTCCGTCGCCCCCAGGGGCGGGCGATGGTGGGCGGCTAACCCAGGCTTTGCCAGGCCTGGCGGGTACCCAGGGCGAAGGCCAGCCCCAGGCCCAGGCAGACCAGCGAACTGACCACCCAGAAGCGCCGGCCGTTGTACCCCGGCCGGAACAGCGCCAGGCCGAAGCCCATTGCGGCGCGCAGCAGCAGCAAGGCAGCGATGGCGGGCAGGACCAGGCGACTGGCCGGCAGTGGAGAATGCCAGCCCGCGGCGGCCAGTGCGTACAGGGTCCAGGCCACCAGCACGGCAGTGATGCCGGCGGTCATCAGCGGTGGCCACCAGTGCCCCGCATGCGCGAGCCGGACCACGCGCTGGCCGGCACCGAAGTATCTGTACCACGCGGCGCCGAAGGCGATGCAGCCGATATGCAGCAGCGCCGCAGCGGCACTGCCTGCGGCCGCGACCAGCAACCAGCGGAATCCGTCCATGTCCTGCCCGTGCAAGGAAGCTGCTCGGATCGTGAGCGAGGGGCAGGATGTGGGCAATGCGACAGGCGGTCGCAGGGGCTGGGCAATGGGCAAAAGAAAGGCCCAGGTGCCTGTGCACCCAGGCCTTGTCATCCACGCCTGGCGTGGAATTACTTGGCTTCGGCGTCGGCCGGGGTGAAGCGCGGCATCGCCGCTGCAGCGCCTTCCTTCTCGGTCGAGCGACCGGCGAACTGGTTGGCAAAGCGCACGTGGCGGGCGAACGGGGCGTCGGCCACCTGCGCCAGCGACGCGGCCAGCGCACCGTTGAAGGCATCACCGGCACCGGTGGTGTCGATGGCCTGCACCTGCTCGGCGCCGACGCGGTAGTACGGCTGGGTATCGCCGCGCAGGTTCTCGTCGGCATGCGAGACGAACACGCCCACCGAACCCAGGGTCACCACCACGGTACCGTTGCCGACCAGCTTGCGGCACAGCGCATGCAGGCTGGCGCCATCCAGCGCGGCGACATCGTTGGCATCCACGCGCTCACCGACATGGCGGCCGAGCAGGGCGGCGAACTCGGTCTCGTTCGGGGTGATCACATCGGCCAGCTTGAGCAGGCCAATGGTCGAGGGCGCGTCGGCCGGTGCGGTGTTGAGCACGGTGGTGACACCGGCCTCGCGGGCCGTGGCCAGCGCCGCTTCGATGGTCTGCACCGGCGATTCCAGCTGTACCAGCACTACCTTGGCGCCGGTCAGCAATGCCTGCTGCTGTTGCAGGAAGTCGGTGCTGAGCGCGGCGTTGGCGCCCGGGCCGATCACGATGGTGTTACGGCCGCGCGCGTCCACATAGATGCCCGCAGTGCCGGTCGGCTCGCTGCTGGCTTCGGCAATCAGGCCGAAGCCATCCTGCGCGGCCAGTTCGCGCGCGGTGGCGCCACCGGCGTCATCGCCCAGCGCGCACACGAAGTGCGTGTCGGCGCCGGCGCGGCAGGCCGCGACCGCCTGGTTGAAGCCCTTGCCACCGGGGCCGGTGCTGTAGCGGCCGGCAATGGTCGCACCCGGTGCCGGCAGCGACTCGCACCGCCACACGTGATCGACATTGAAGGAACCGACGACAACGACACTGCTGCTCATAGGAAATCTTTTCTCAACCAGGGGTTCAACTGAAGTGCGTCAGCACGCCGGCGATGGTCGCCGTCATGAAGGTGGCAATGGTACCGCCCAACACCGCGCGCAGGCCGAACTTGGCCAGATCGTGGCGACGTTCCGGCGCCAGGCCGCCGATGCCGCCGATCTGGATCGCGATCGAGCTGAAGTTGGCAAAGCCGCACAGCGCGTAGGTGGCGATCAGGCGACCTTCGTCGGACAGGCTCACGCCCGCCACCTGGCCGTTCACGATCTGCGACAGCTCGGTGTAAGCCACGAACTCGTTGATCACGACCTTCTGGCCGATCAGCGAACCGACGGTGGTGGCATCAGCCCACGGGGTACCGATCACCCAGGCAATCGGGGCCAGCACGTAACCGAAGATGGTCGACAGGTTGGTCGGCTTGCCGATGGCAGCGGCCAGGCCGGTCACATCGCCGATCCAGGTCAGCGGGGCATTCAGCAGCGCGATCAGGGCGATGAAGGCCAGCAGCATCGCGCCGATGTTCAGCGCCAGCTTCAGGCCGTCACCGGCACCGGCAGCGGCCGCGTCGATGATGTTGCTGGAGGTCTTCTCGACTTCCATCTTCACCGTGCCGCGGGTCAGCGGGGTGCCGGTTTCCGGAATCAGCAGCTTGGCCACGACCAGGGTGGCCGGTGCGGCCATGATGCTCGCCGCCAGCAGGTGCTTGGCGTAGAAGGCCTGCTGCACCGGGTCGCCACCGCCGAGCATGCCCACGTAGGCCGCCAGCACGCCGCCGGCGATGTGGGCCATGCCGCCGATCATCATGGTCAGCAGCTCGGACTGGGTCATCCTGGCGATGTACGGGCGCACGGTCAGCGGCGCCTCGGTCTGGCCGATGAAGACGCTGGCGCAGACGCTGGTGGTTTCCGCGCCGGACACGCGCATCACCTTGGTGATCGACCAGGCCATCACGCGCACGATCGCCTGCATGACGTTGAGGTGGTACATGACCCCCATCAGCGCCGAGAAGAAGATGATGGTCGGCAGCACCTGGAAGGCGAAAATGAAACCGTAGTTCTTGGTGTCCATCAACGAGCCGAAGATGAAGCCCGAACCCTCGTTGACGAAGCTCAGGACCTTGACGAAGCCCTTGCCCAGCGCATCGAACACGTCGCGCCCGCCCGGCACCAGGATCACCAGCGCCGCGAAGGCGATCTGCAGGGTGATACCGGTGGCAACCAGCTTCCAGTCAACCGCACGCTTGTTGTTGGAAAACAACCAGGTGATGCCGATCAGCACCGCCAACCCGAACAGGCCGAAGCCGATCCTGCCCAAACCTTCGACCATGTGAGTGACTCCCCTGGGGCGTCGCGAAAAACGGGAAGCCTAGTGCAGGGCAGGGGCCGGGGCAAGAAAAAGCAGCGTGCGCGCGCCCATCGGTACCGATCAGGCCAGCAACGGCAAGGGCTTGCGGCCGGCGGCGGCAGGTAGAATGGGGCTCGATCCCGGCCCGGATGCGGGCCCGCAGCAGGAGATTCGCATGCAATACCGCCGCCTGGGCTCCACCGGCCTGCCGATTTCCGCCCTGTCCTTCGGCGCCTGGGTGACCTTCGGTGACCAGATCCCACGCGACGAGGCCCGCAACCTGGTGGCTGCCGCCTGGGACCACGGCGTCAACTTCTTCGACAACGCCGAGGGCTATGCCAACGGCCGCGCCGAACAGGTGATGGGCGATGTGATCGCCGACCTGCGCCTGCCGCGCGACGGCATCTGTGTCTCCAGCAAGGTGTTCTTCGGCAGCGCCAAGGACCCACGGCCGACCCAGCGCGGCCTGTCGCGCAAGCATGTGACCGACGCCTGCCATGCCGCGCTCAAGCGCCTGCGGGTGGACTACCTGGACCTTTATTACTGCCATCGCCCGGATCCGGACGCGCCGATCGCCGAGACCGTGCATGCCATGGATACCCTGGTGCGGCAGGGCAAGATCCTCTACTGGGGGACCTCGGAGTGGTCGGCGGTGCAGATCCAGCAGGCGCTGGACATCGCCGAAGCACGCAACCTGCAGGGCCCGTCGATGGAGCAGCCGCAGTACAACCTGCTGCACCGCGAACGCGTCGAGGTCGAGTATGCGCCGCTGTATGCCGGTGCCGGCCTGGGCACCACCATCTTCTCGCCGCTGGCCTCGGGCCTGCTGACCGGCAAGTACGACCAGGGCATTCCGGCCGATGCGCGGCTGGGCCGCGAGGGCATGGAATGGCTGCAGGAGCTGGTGCTGGGTGACGACTCCGAGGCCCGCCTGGCCCAGGTGCGCCGCTTCAGCGAAGCAGCGCGTGAGCTGGGCCACGCCCCGGCCACGCTGGCGATTGCCTGGTGCCTGCGCAATCCGAACGTCTCCAGCGTGATCCTCGGCGCCAGCCGGGTCAGCCAGCTGCTGCAGAATCTGCAGGCGCTGGAGGTGTTGGAGCAGGTCGATGCGGCTGGCTGGGCGCAGGTCGAGGCCGCCTTCGCCTGACAGCCCTTTGCGGAGTCGAGCCATGCTGGACTTCAGATTGACCAGGTCTTTGTAGAGTCGAGCCATGCTCGACTCCGCGCGCAGCGCGTGCGTTTCCAGGCGACGGTGCCAGGAGCAGTCGAGCATAGCTCGACTCTACAAAAGCGCCGCGCCATCTTTTGATTGATGACACCTATTGAATTTTCGAATTCGATCATTAATCCCATCAATCAAATTGAGAATGGTTGTTGATTGTCAACTGAGAATCATTATCATTTGACTCGTCCCTCGCACGAGTCCAGATGCTCATGAATGCTCAACCTGTACTGCTGCGCGCCGAAACGCTGACCCTCCGCGATCGCCCGGTCCGTGTCGTTCCGCCGGAAGAGGTGATCGACAGCGAAGCCCTGCTCAAGGGCCGTCGTGAAATCCTGATCCAGCACGGCGACCGCTTCTACCGCCTGCGGCACACCAGCAACGACAAGCTGATCCTGACCAAGTAACCGCGGCCTGGTCGCCCGCCTCCCTCCCTCCTGCCGGCAGCGCCGGCGGGGTGGGCGACCCGTCCGCGCCCGCTCTCTCCCCCTCGGTCTACCGCGTGCACCTCCCGGGTGTGCCGGTAACCGGGGGTTCCCCTGCCTGACCGAACGAACCCGATGACCCGCCCTACCGCCCTTTGCCTCGCCGTCTGGATGGCCCTCCCGCTGTCCGCCCATGCTGCCGCCGCGGCCACCGCCGCGCCCGATGCGCGCGACTTCGACCGCGTGCAGGTCACCGCCACCCGCACCGAGCGGGCAGTGAGTGACGTGGCGGCCACCGTCGATGTCATCGACCGCGAGCAGATGGACCGGCACCTGGTGCAGGACATCAAGGATCTGCTGCGCTACGAGCCGGGCCTGTCGGTCAGCCGCAGCGCCGCGCGCTTCGGCCTTGGCAGCATCCGCATCCGTGGCCTGGACGGCAACCGCGTGCGCGTGCAGACCGATGGCATCGCCATGCCCACCAGCTTCAACATCGGCTCGTTCTCCAACGCCAACCGCAACTTCACCGATCTGGACACGCTCAAGCGCGTGGAGATCGTGCGTGGCCCGGCCAGTTCGCTGTACGGTTCCGACGCGCTCGGGGGTGTAGTGGCCTTCGTCACCAAGGATCCGGCCGACTACCTGAAGGATGGCAAGGACAGCTACGTCGGCCTGAAGTTCGGCTACGACGGTGAGTGGAAGGGCCTGCTCGGCGGCGTGACCGGCGCGTTCGGCGGCGAACACTGGAGCGGCATGATCAACATCAACCATCGCCAGGGCCAGGAAACCGGCAACAAGGGCGATGTGCGCAGCCTCGACAACACCCGTACCGCGCCCAACCCGCAGGACCGCGACGGTCGCAGTGGCCTGGCCAAGCTGGTCTATGCACCGAGCGAGGACCAGCGTTTCCGCCTGACCGTGGAAGGCAACGAAGACAACACCGATACCAACGTGCTGTCCTCGATCGACCGCACCACCACCACCGGCATGAAGGCGCGCGACACGCAGAACCGTACCCGCGTGTCGTTCGCCCATGAAATGGATGCGCTGGACAAGGGCTTCGCCGACAGCCTGCATTGGCAGCTGTATACCCAGCACAGCGAGACCAACCAGATCACCGACGAAGACCGAGCCAACCGCAGCCGCCGCCACCGCGAGTTCAATTTCGACCAGCGCGTGTACGGCCTGCAGGCACAATTCAACAAGGCGTTCAGCACCGGCAGTGTCGAACACGCGCTGACCTACGGCTTCGAAGGTGCGCGTACCGAGATCCGCCAGAAGCGCGACGGCTATCAGGTTCTGACCAATGGCCAGACCAGCACCACCATCCTGCCCGACGCCTTCCCGGTACGCGATTTCCCGATCAGCAAGACCACCGAGCTGGGCCTGTATGCGCAGGATGAAATGCGCATGGCCGGCGGCAAGCTGTCGCTGGTGCCGGGCGTGCGCGTGGATCGCTACGAGCTGAAGCCGGAAGTGGACAGCATCTTCGCCGACGACAATCCCGGCGTTGCGGTGGCCAGGCTGACCAAGACCAGCGTCTCGCCGAAGCTGGGCATGGTCTATCGCTTCACCGACGAATGGTCGCTGTTCGCCGGCTACTCGCATGGTTTCCGTTCGCCGCCGTACAACGACGTCAACCTGGGCTTCACCAACTTCGCCTTCGGTTACACCGCCATCCCCAATCCGGACCTGAAGCCGGAAACCAGCGACGGCCTGGAGCTGGGCCTGCGCTTCCTGTCACCGGCCGCCTACTTCAGTGTCAGCGGCTACTACAACGAGTACAAGGACTTCATCGAGTCGCAGTCGCTGGTCGGTACCAACGCGCAGGGCCTGATGGTGTTCCAGTCGCGCAACATCGCCGATGCGCGCATCTACGGTGCTGAACTGAAGGCTGGCGTTGACTTCGGCCAGATCAACCCGGCGCTTCAGGGTTGGGCGCTGCGCAGCTCGGTGGCCTGGTCGCGCGGTGACAACAAGACCGAGGACACTCCGCTGGATTCGGTCGACCCGCTGCGCGGCACCGTCGGCCTGATGTACGACACCGACGCCTGGGGCGTCGAACTGGCCGGTACCTTCGTCAAGCGCAAGGACCGCGTCACTGCAGCGACGGTGTATCGCCCGGCCGGCTACGGCGTGGCCGACCTGATGGCGCACTGGAACTTCGCCCCGGGCGCGACCTTCAACGTCGGCGTGTTCAACCTGGGCGACAAGCGCTACATCGATTGGTCCAACGTGGGTTCGACGCTGTCGCCGACCAGCCGCGTGCTGGATCGCTACACCAGCCCGGGCCGCACCCTTTCCGCCAGCCTCGCCGTTTCCTGGTGACCTCATGAGCCGAGCCTTGTCCGCACGCAGGAATGACGCCATCGCCGTGCAGGGCAGCGCGGCCTGGCCGACCCCGGCACAGCTGGCCACGCTCGGCACTGTGTTGTGCCTGTACCACGCCGACCGCAACGAGCTGGGGGGCTGGCGCCAGGCGGTGCGCGTGCACGCCTGCCAGGGCGTGGACAGCGAGGGCATACGCGAAAGCCTGTGTTTCCTTGATGCCCGCGGCCGCTGCGTGTGGCGCCTGTACCTGCTGCCCGACAGCGATTTCCTGGCCTGGGACCGGTTGGTCGCGGCGTTGCCGCCGGGCCCGCAGCACGACAGCGATGGCAGTGTCGGCGAACGCCTGTGGCGTCGCCTGGCCGGGCACCTCGGTGGCCAGCGCTGGCGCCTGTGCACGCTGCGCCTGCATGCCGCGGACGAGGGTCGCACGCTGGCGGCCAGCCTGTCGACGCTGTCCTCGCTGGGCGCGGCCACCGCGCGTCGCATCGCACGGTTGGAAGGTGCCGAAGGCGAGCTGGCGATCGACGATTGCTGCTGCGCCGACGCCGCGCGCCGGCCGGCACCGCGTATCCCCGGCGACCTGCCGCTGATCCGCCTGTGATCCTTTCCTGATGGAACGCCCGACGGCCCTGGACGGCCTCTCAACGAACCTGCAACCCCGAAGGAAGACCCGATGAAGTTCCAGACAGCCAGCGTCATGCTGCTGCTCGCTGCCAGCGGCGTGGCCAGCGCGCAGCCCTCCGACATCGCCCGCGACCACGACAGCATCCTGGCCATGCAGGGCGAGTACACCGTCGACTTCGCGTTCGACGAGACCGTGCTGCTCAAGCCCGGCTACGAGCGTGCGCCGGCGATGCGCAGCGGCGGCAGCGAAGTGGTCATCGTGGTCGAGGACACCCCGCAGCGCATCGTGCTGCAGCACCTGTTGCTCGATGAGAAGAGCGGCCACATCACCAAGCACTGGCGCCAGGACTGGGTCTACGAAGCGCCCAACCGCTTCGAGTTCAGTGCCGACCAGACCTGGCAGGTACGCCGCATTCCCGCAGCGGTGAACCAGGGCGCCTGGACCCAGTGCGTGTATGAAGTGAGCGATGCACCGCGCTACTGTGGCACCGGCAAATGGACGTACACCAACAACGTGCCGAGCTGGACCAGCGACCTGAGCTGGCGCCCGTTGCCGCGTCGTGAGTACACCAAGCGCAGCGACTACAACGCGCTGGCCGTGGTCAACCGCCACACGCTCACGCCCAATGGCTGGACCCACGAGCAGTTCAACACCAAGGTGCAGCGCAACGCCGACGGCAGCCAGGTGGAGATCGCACGCGAGTTCGGCTTCAACGATTACGTGAGAACCACCGAGATCAACTTCACCCCGGCCCGCAATTACTGGAAGGCCACTGCCGGTTACTGGGCCAAGGTGCGCCAGCGCTGGGACGGTTTCCTCGGCCAGGCCCCGGGCGTGCACCTGAAGACCAAGCTCGACGGCATGGCGATGATCATTCCGCTGTTCACCCAGGCCGAAGCGATCCAGTCCGGCAAGAAGGTGAAGGACGCGCAGATCGACGAGGTCTTCGCCAAGTACGTGGAAAAGGCGCCGAACTGAGGCCGCGTGTGGAGTCGAGCTGTGCGTCCTTCACCTTCTTGCCGGACTGGATCGCTTCGGCCTGGGTGAACAGCGGAATGATCATCGCCATGCCGTC
>NZ_JAXBRE020000018.1:0-95856 GCF_047520985.2 Stenotrophomonas sp. BR163 | reverse complement strand
GCTCGATCACCTGCTTCACCGCCTCTGCCCGGAACTCATCCGTGTACTGCTTGCTGTTGCCCATAAACACCTCGGTCATTGCCATCAATTATGGCAACCGGATGTCTACGAAAGGCTGGCCGGTCCATTGCCGCGTGATGAGGCGCTGGCGCGCATCAGCGAGGCCGTCCGGCAAGCTGCCGAACGGTTGAAGAAGCGAGGGTTCCAGACACACGCGCCGGCGGCAGCAGCAGGGGAGACGAAGTTGCTGGTGCGTCGTGGCTCGATTCAGGTCAAGGTCGAAGTCAACTTCGTCATGCGTGGCACGGTGCAGCCGGTGCACCGCGCCTCGCTGACGCCGATGGCCTGCGATGTGCTGATGGCCGATCTGGAGATTCCGGTGGTGTCGCTGGAAGACGTGTACGGCGGCAAGCTGGTGGCGGCGCTGGATCGGCAGCATCCGCGTGATCTGTTCGACGTGATGCAGCTCTTTGCGCACGAGGGCATCACGCCCGGCATCCGGCGCGCCTTCGTGGTCTACCTGGCCAGCAGCAATCGGCCGATCCACGAAGTGCTGTTCACGACGCTGCGGGACATCCGGCACGACTACGAGCACAACTTCCAAGGCATGACGACCGAGCCGGTGCCGCTTGATGCGCTGCTCGACGCGCGAGAACGCATGGTGCGCGAAATCCAGCAGGGTTTGGACGACGACGAGCGGCGCTTCCTGCTGTCGCTGGCCGCTGGCACGCCGGAGTGGTCATTGCTGGACATCGCACACCTCGAACAACTGCCGGGCATCCGCTGGAAGCTGCACAACCTGGCGCAGTTGCAGAAGACCGATGCGAAGAAGTTTGCCGAGCAGGCCGACTTGCTCGCCACGCGACTTGCTGCGGTATCCTAAGCGCTGATTGATGATGAGCCGATGCCGCGTAAACCCGCGCCAGCAAAGGACCTGTTTTTCTGACGGTAAAAGCGACGGTAACGGCCTATGTCGATCAAAGCAAATCCCTTTAACCACGCGGACTTGCGTGAGCTGTTGATGATCGAGTGGGAATGAGTTGAAAGAATGAGGGCGCCGAAAGGCGCCCTTTTTGTTTGTCAGGCGCTCCCGCAAATGGCGCAGCTTGTTGGCGGATTGCCCCGGGGACGGCATGAGAAGTTCGAGCGAGTCAGCAGTGAAGGCCCAGCTCAAGCCGATGCGATTGATCCCGTGCAGGTCTATCGTTCGAGCGGGGCGCGGGGCTTGATAGGAGGACTCGAATTGGAGTGACTGGTCGGATCACGAAGTGGTTGCATGGCCGGTAAGATGGCGGTAAGATATTCTTACCGTCCGTAATGACAGAGGTTCCAGGCAATGGATACTGATTCGATTCAGAAGGCTCTGGTTGAGGTATTGCAGGTTATACAGGCAACCAGCGAGCTGGAATGTCCGGCAATCAGTGGAGCCACCAAGCCCATCGAAGAGCTGCCTGAATTTGACAGCAAGATTTGGCCGGTTGCGATTGGCATGCTTGGGGCAAAGCTCGGGGTCGACATTGCAAGTGACGTAAATATCTTTCGCAAGGATGACTCCACTATTGCACTGACGATTAACGAGATCGTCGCAAAAGTTGATGCGCTCATTGAAGGGCAGGTCGCGGTCGAACCAAAGCTGGCGAATGCGCAATGACAGACGCAACAGAACCAAGATTGGCGCTCGCAGAACGCCTACGAGAAGCCAGAAAAGCAGCGGGCTTGTCGCAGGGTCAGGTGGCGAAGATACTGAAAATGCATAGGCCGACGATCTCTGAGATCGAGGCGGGCAATCGGCGTGTATCCGCAGATGAGCTGACCAAATTTTCTGAAACTTATGACGTTACGGCTTCGTGGCTTCTCGGCGAATCAGCCGAGACGCTTGAAGCAAGTGATCCTCGCCTTCAGTTGGCGGCGCGTGAACTAAGTAAGCTGAAATCCGACGACCTTGATCGGCTCCTTCGATTGCTTGCATCAATGCGGAACTCAGATTCTGAGCAGGAGGCCGGTGGTAAATGATCCCTCGATCCTCGGGCGCGCAGTTGAATATGGCTCGCAAAGCGTTGGTGATGCAGGGTATGCAAGCGTCGATCGCGGCACGAGTCAAGGCCGGTGTCGACCTTAAGACGCCTATTTGCATCTATGGTCTATGCGAGGCAAATAATGTCACAGTTCGATTCAATGATATCAATATGGAGGGTATGTACGATCGGACGCCGAAGCCTCGGATTCACTTGTCGGTCTTGCGGCCACTTGCGAGGAGAACTTTCACCTGTGCGCACGAACTGGGACATCACCTTTTCGGTCATGGTTCAACTATAGACGAGTTGAGAGATGATCAGAACAGCAGTTCAAACCGCCCGCCGAATGAGATCCTCGCCGATGCTTTCGCTTCCTTTGTTTTGATGCCGACGTTGGGACTCAAGGAGGCGTTTGCTAGGCGTGGTCTTGACCCAAATCGCGCTACGGCTCTTGATATGTACGCCATAGCCTGTAATTTCGGAGTTGGTCAAGCCACTCTGGTTAATCACCTTGCCTATGGAGTTAATCTAATTAGCCAGGCGCAACGTGATCGCCTCGGCCGAATCACACCAAAGATGATTCGCACAGAACTTCTGGGGGAGGCTGTATCTGCGCAGCTCACGGTAGCTGACCAGAACTGGAGCTCGCCTACGCTGGACGTCGAGCAGGGAATGCTTCTACTTCTTCCTTCTGGAGTCGTTGTGGACGTGTCAATGCTCGCGCCCGAGCGAGATCTAGCTGCAGGGCGGGTCTTTCGAGCGACGAAATGCGGTATTACGCGCGTAGTAATTCCAGGAACTAAGTGGGCGACCTACGTTCGTATTGCTAGGCGTCAGTATATTGGTTTGGCGAAATTCCGGCATCTTGAGGAAACTGCAGATGACTAAGTCTCCACAGTCGATTGGACCGGTTCTAGTGGATGAGCAAGATCTCTCGCTGGCTTGGGCAGCGGCTGCTCTCCATGCAATCGATCACGCTGGTCCAGAGATATCTCCGCTCGTCTTGAGTGTGAGCGGCTTTAGTGAGCTGGGTGTTGCGCGGGAAACGACAGCAATTCGTACGGCTCTTGACGCGTTGCTGTCTGCAAGGGGGCATCGTAGTGTCGAAGATGTGGCGTTCACGATTTTTCCGCAGCGATTGTGGAGGGTGGCCCAAGGCGATCGCGCCAAGCTCTTCCAGTACTACAGGGACGCATTCCCCCGCTATCAGTCCATGAATCCCAGGGGCAACCGACGCGGTCTCTACTTCGAACGGATGACGAGTTACGGTCGAGGGCCCTGCGATGGTAATCAGCTTGAGTGGATACTGTCTAAATTTGAAAGCCGAGACGGCGTCAGGCGCTCAATGTTTCAGGCTAGTATTTTCGATCCAGAGAGGGATCACGTCTCTGATGCCCAGCTCCAATTCCCATGTCTTCAGCACGTCAGCTTTGAGCCAACTAAAGATGGCCTTGTTATTAATGCATTTTACGCAACGCAGCAGCTTTTCGTAAAGGCTTATGGGAACTACCTGGGGCTTGCTCAGCTGGGGGCGTTTATGGCCCACGAAATGAAAATGAAATTATTGCGAATGAATGTGGTTGTGGGAGTGGCGAAATGGGAGCGAATTTCGAAATCGGATTCTGATTTGCAGCCCTTGATAAATGCCGCGCGGGAAGCTGTTTTGTCGCGCCGCACATCTCTCGCAGAAGGGCTTGGTTCGAAGGATGCCGGGGTAAAGGCGTGAGTATTGGCAGTAGCAAGAGCCGTAGATTCTATGAGGCAGGGCTCGTTGTCCCTTCTTCACGAGCGGGTGGTAGTGAGCATTTGTTGCCGATCAAGGTGACACCCGTATTTGACAGCTATTGGCGGTTCGCGGTGGAGCGGCAGAGTGTTTTCTATCAGCGACTGAATGGTGAGCCGGGTCCTTGGAGTGCTGATTCGATAATATCAGAGCACAAGTTTACAAATGCGTATCGGGCGTCGGATCGCGTTAGTCAGTACCTTATAAAACATGTAATTTATCGCGAAGATCTTTCCAGTACGCCAAAGGAGGTTCTGTTTCGGATAATTTTATTCAAGCTCTTTAATAAGATTGAGACTTGGAAGTTGTTGGAGCATGAGCTCGGGGAAATATCGTTTAAGAACTATAGTTTCGAGGCGTACGATAGGGTTCTTAGTCGGGCAATGGGGGCGGGCGGGCGGATCTATTCCGCTGCTTATATAATGCCCCCTGGTGGCTCTGTCTTCGGATACTCAGTGAAGCATCAGAATCATTTGCGTTTGCTCGAGAGGATGATGTCGGATAATTTGGCGGATAAATTATCCCGGTCAAATAATATGCAATCCGCTTTTGAATTGCTCCGTAGCTACCCGACGATAGGCGACTTCTTGGCATATCAGTTTGTGACGGACATAAATTACAGCGGGATAACGAATTTTTCCGAGATGGATTTCGTTGTTCCGGGCCCTGGGGCGCGAGATGGATTAAGAAAGTGCTTCAGTGACAGTGCGGGGCTGAACGAGGTCGAGCTAATTCGATTGATGGCCGACAACCAGGAGCGGGAGTTTGAGCGACTTGGATTGAGCTTTCGAAATCTCTGGGGGCGTAGATTGCAGCTTATTGATTGTCAGAACCTCTTTTGCGAGGTGGACAAGTATGCGCGAGTCGCCCACCCTGATGTAGCTGGTATATCAGGTCGCACGCGGATCAAGCAAAAATTCTCGCCGACCGGGCCTCTAGAGGCTCCGTGGTACCCTCCAAAGTGGGGGATTAACGAAATTGTCAATAGGGATTTATCCGGCCGCTGATTTAGTTCTGGAATGGGCGTATACGCGCACGGCTGTTGCTCAAAAAACTTTCAACTTAGGAGGCTAGTAATGGATTTGAACACCTACCAGAGAGAAGCGCAGAGTACTGATCGTGTGCCTTCGCGGCAGAGGAATGGCGGTGCAGGAAGCGATGTGGTGGTTCCGTTGCTCGGCCTAGCCGGTGAGGCGGGCGAGCTTCTTAGTGAGTATAAGAAGCATCTCAGAGATGGAGATTCCCATCTCCTCTTTCGGGAGCGTGTGTCGGAAGAGTTGGGGGACTTGCTATGGTACGTCGGGAACTTGGCGGAAAAGTTCGATCTAAAGCTTGAAGACATCGCCCAGCAAAATCTCAGGAAGACGCGCGATCGATGGGGCCCTCAAGATACCAGTTCTCTCGTCTTTGACGCTGACTTCGAAGAGCACGAACGTTTGCCGCGACGATTTGAAGTCGAGCTGAGCGAGGTCATCGTTAATGGGGCCAAGAAAATTCGAATGCAAGTGGATGGTAAACAGATCGGTGATGATTTGACCGACAACGCAGACGATCCCGATGGCTATCGATTCCATGACGTCTTCCACCTGGGTTACGTTGCTGTCCTAGGATGGTCGCCAGTCATTCGGAAATTATTGGGCAGGAAGCGGAGAAGCAATGCCCGCATAGATGAGGTTCAGGACGGCGGCAGAGCGCAAGTTCTGGACGAGGGTGTTGCGGCGCTAGTTTTCGACTATGCGAAGGAACATCGCTGGCTTGAGGGTGTTGACGATTTGGATTATAAGTTGCTGCGAACGGTAAAGGGGGTGACATCGTTGCTTGAGGTGCGGGAGAGGTCGCTTGGCGAGTGGCAGCGGGCGATCTTGAATGGTTTTGAAGTATGGCGGCAGGTTTTGAAGTGTGGCGGGGGAAAGATACTGGTGGATCAGGATGCTAGGGCGCTTAAGTTTCTCGGCCCGCCCGCAGGCGAGGGGTAATGTGGTCGCTTAATTAAATCCATATCGATAATCATAAGTCAGCAGCGAATGGAGGCCTGTGGAATGATCAGTGAATATCAGTCGGGTATTTATTCAAATGTGGTGGTGCACGGCTTGGATATCGTGGATGTGGTGCATTTCACCCGCTTGATGAATAAGCACGCGGGAGAATTCATGGATCGCTATTTTACACTTGGAGAACTTTTGGCTGCGAGTGATGGGGGTAATCGGTTCGAAAGACTTGCTTCGCGATTCGCTATCAAAGAGGCGGTACTTAAGGCGCTCGGTACCGGTTGGGGGGGAGGTATTGCGTTCACGGATGTGGAGGTTGTGTCGGAGCCTTTGGGGGCGCCGACCATTGTGCTCCACCGAAAGCTAGTGCTAATCGCGCAGGATCGTGGCATTGTTCGCTGGTTGGTAAGTGCCAGCCATACCGCTGTAATTGCAATGGCGAGTGTTATTGGCCTCGGTTCTCAATCAGGTAGCTTGGTAGGGTTTGAGAAGATTCTGGATAAATAATTTCTTTCAAATTCATGAGTGGTTGTGCTTGATGGTGGGTGAAGTATAGGGCGGTCGGCTGGGCCGCGGATGTACAAGTTGAACGTTTAGGCTGGGTGCGCCCACAGTCGTGCACTAATTTGGCGCCGCGCGCTGTGTATTAGTATTGACCTACTTACAAGTCGTTGTCACCTATCACGTGCCCTCTGCATAGCACTGCTTCGAGTGAATGCTGTTCAGTAAGATAGGATTACTGAATATTTACTCTGGCCTAACCTCATGGCAAGCCCACTCAACCAACCCCCGGCAAGCCAGAAACAACCCATCCACAACCCCCTCATCCAAATGCCGCTCCGGCTCCGCTGCCACCCGGCAGCGGTCTGCCGCGTGCAGCACCTCCAACACCGTCAGCAGTCCCACCAACGCTCGCTCGGTTCTCGCCAGGCTCACGCGGCGGCCGGGTGACACATCGGTTTCTGGCCAAGGATGCCCATCTGCACCCTCGCAGCCGCGCATGCGCTTCAGGATGCCGAGGAGGGAGTTCAGGTCGGGCAGGGGAGTGTCGTCGTTGATGGGCTCAACAACGGTGTACGAAGAGAAGGTGTCGGATTCGTTCATGGCGTCGGCTTCCGTGGCTGTGCTTAACAGCGCCACCGTGAAGAGGTGGCGGACGATGCGTGGCTGCAAACCGGGATGAGATAGCACCATAGACCGGTGGGTCCGAAGACCCCCACGCACCGCCCGCCAGAAAGGCCGACGGATTGCCCGCCGGCACCGGTTAAGGACGGTGCCGACGGGCAAGCGCAAACTACAGGTGCATCTCTCATCACGGGTTTGCAGACCCGGTGCCACCCTTTTTCGGTGGCGCGCCATGGTGTTTACGCAGTCGCTTCGAATGCCAATAGAAATTCGCGAAGGAATCGCGGAATCCGAGAGCGAAGAACTATTATTGCACGCTCCATTCGTGCGGCACGCGACACCGCCGGACGCATTCGCGCAGCTGCTCTGCTGATGGCGATTCAAAGTGGCGCAATCGCCCACGCCACAAGCGAATAGCGCGACAGCCTTCTTTGCAACAGTTCTTAGTCCGCCTCGCCAAGCAACGGCGCGCGATCAGCCGCATAGCCCGAAAAGCGGTTCAAACCCGACACCGTTAACAAGCCCCCGGCTTCAACCGACACCATCCTCAGCCGCATTCCCCACCAGCAACTCAATCATCGCCCGCGCCGCCGCCGACTGCCGCCGGTGCGGCGCATAGATCACCGAGAACGGTCTTGACCGCCCTCGCAGCTGCGGCAGCACTTCCACCAGCTGCCCACGCTGCAGCCGCTCGCGCACGATGAACGCATAGCTTTGGCAGATGCCGATGCCCTGTTCGGCCAGCGACACCACGCCCAGCACATCGTCGGAGGTCTCGATGGACGAACGCGGCAGCCAGTCCACGTCGTGCCCGCCGTCGCAGAAGATCCACGGCGCCAACCGACCGGTGCGCGGCATCACGAACGGCAGGCACAGGTGCTGTTGCAGGTCGTCCAGCGTCTGCGGCGTGCCGCGGCGCTGCAGATAGTCCGGCGCGGCCACCAGCAGCAGCGGGGCGTCTTCCAGCTTTCGCGCCACCAGCCCGCTGTCCGGCAGCTGGCCCAGGCGGATGGCCAGGTCGAAGCCTTCGGCCACCAGGTCGACGTTGCGGTTGGTGATGTTCAGTTCCACCTGCACCTGCGGGTACTGCTGCGCAAAGCGCGCCAGCACGGGCGGCAGCCGGTAGTGGCCATAGGTGGTGGGCACGCTCAGGCGCACGCGGCCGGCCAGCGCACCGTCCTGGGCCAGTACGTCGCGCTCGGCGTCGTCCAGCAGGCCGAAGGCGGTGCGCACCTGTTCCAGATAGAGCCGCCCGGCGTCGGTCAGGCCGACGCGGCGGGTGGTCCGCTGCAGCAGCTGCCGGCCCAGCCGCGCTTCCAGACGGGTGACCGCGCGGCTCAGCACCGAGGGCGTGGTGGACAGCGCCACCGCGCCGGCCGTGAACGAGCCGTGCTCGACCACCGCCAGGAACACCTCCACATCGCCCAGGTAGTCGAACTTGCGGCTCATTTGGTTCTCCGGGGAACAGATGTTTTGCGATGGGGCCAATTTATCGCCGCTGGGGCAATGAATAAAGTGGCCGCCATTCCCCGATAGGAGCTCCCCATGAACCTGATGACCCGGCTGGCCGCTGCGCTGGCCCTCACCCTGGCCGCCAGCGGCGCGCATGCCGCCAACGTGTTGGTGGTGCTGTCCGACGAAAACCACTTGGACCTGAAGGACGGCAAGGTGCTGTCCACCGGCTTCTATCTCAACGAGCTGATGCAGCCGGTCAAGCTGCTGCTGGACGCGGGCCACCAGGTGACCTTCGCCACGCCGCAGGGGCGGGTGCCGACGGTGGATGCGTCCTCGGTGACGCCGGCGTACTTCGGCAACGATGCGGCGCAGCTGACGCTGCACAAGGAGCTGCTGGAGAAGCTGGCGCTGACCTCGCCGACGGCCTCGCCGGTGGTCAGCCTGGCGCGCATCGAGCAGCAGGGTTACGCGCGTTTCGATGCGGTCTACATTCCCGGTGGCCACGCGCCGATGCAGGACCTGCTGAAGAGCCCGGCGCTGGGCCGGTTGCTGGCCGACTTCCACCAGCGCAACAAGACTACCGCGCTGGTCTGCCACGGGCCGATCGCGCTGCTGTCCACGCTGCCGGATGCGGCAGGTTTCGTGGCGAAGCTGGAGGCGGGTGCCACGCCGGCCACGCCGAAGTGGATCTACAGCGGCTACCAGATGACGGTGATCAGCAACCAGGAAGAAGAACAGGCCAAGCCGCTGCTGGGCGGCGGTGAGATGAAGTTCTACCCGCAGACCGCGCTGCAGCGGGCGGGTGCGACGTTCAGCAGTAACACCACGCCGTGGACCGGGCATGTGGTGGTGGACCGCGAGCTGATTACCGGGCAGAACCCGGCTTCGGCGCTGGAGGTGGGGCAGCGGTTGGTGGAGCGGTTGAAGTAGGGCTGCACAGCAGGTTGCCAGCTCTGGGCCGAGGGGCCAGCGCCTCGGCCTGTCTATGGAAGTCTCAACGTGGTCGGCAGAGAGGGCATCAGCCCTTCGCGAGCGCTGCTCCTGACAGATCTTCAATCTGGGAAAGGGAGTGACGCGTCGCGGTCCAATCGCCGGCGTGCCTGATCGCCACGCCTCCGGCCGCTGTCCAGGCATCACAGTTCGCTTCGAAATCGTCGATCAGAACATCGCCCGGCTGGTGCATGAAGAGAGGCTTGTGCCTGCCGCCGAGCACAGGCAACACCAGACAGGTCGCTGACAGGTGTTCGCGAACCCACTGCCGCTTCTGCATGGCAGCGAGTGGATAGTTCGATTTCGGGCAGGCCGTGAGAATCACCGGGTTCAAGTGGTGGATGCTGTGGAAGAACTCCACTGCACCCTGCATCGGCGGAAGGTCGCGGAAGAATGACGGGTGGTTGTTGATGTTCCCCCACATTTCATCGTCGGCAAGCACGCGGTGGTCCAGGCCAAACAGGGCGGGAAATGCCGCGTCGAAGTCGGCCATTACGCCATCAAGATCTACGTAGATGGTGCGTCTGGATGCACTCGATCCACCGGTGTGCTGGTTCGCGAGCGGGTCCATCATCGGTATTGACTTCACATCATCAGCGTTCATTTACGCGCTCTCCTCTCAAGAGTGGGCTTTCTTCTTCATCGGTTCCCCAGTAGCGGGGCAAAGTGTTTGGCGATTGCGACAGACGTGGCGGCAATCGCGATGCCGACTGCGCCGGCACGGCTGAAGGGGGCGGCGACCCACGGATGCCGCAATCGGCATGCTGGAAATGCGGCTTATGTCGCGGCGCTTCTTCAAAGGCCTGCCGGGTGGCTGACCTGGCCCTTGGGCAAGGTGCACGGCCCGCAGCTGCTGGCTCATTCCGCCAACCAAGGAGCAATCTGGCGCGCTGGTGAGTGGATCATCGCCGGGCGCTACAGGCAGGCCGGGTAGTGATATACCTGTGGTGCTCGATCCAGACTCAAAAGGACGTCACTGAAATGGATGCTCAGGCAGATTCAATGTACCACGCCGACCAGCGCGACCACCATGCCGAAGCCGTGCTTGAGGCCTTCTTCGCCAAGCACCGAACCCCGGCCCTGGTGCTGCAGCGTTTCTACCCGCCGGCGGCATTCCCCAGGGTTCGCAGCCGTCTAGGCGGTCTGCCGCAATTGCCCGATGGGATGGATTGGCCGGTTGGCGAGAGTTACGGCGAAGCGGCGCCGATGCACTTCCTGGCGCAGATCGATTGCGCCGAGCTGCCACGCGTGGATCCCGATATGCCCTCGCAAGGCATGCTGTTCTTCTTCGCCATGAACGACGAAGAGCAGATATGGGACACGGACGAACCGCAGCAACGCGTGCGTGTGCTGTACGCGCCCGAGGTCGCGGTCGATCAGCACGTGCGTGCGCTGCCGGACGGCATGCGGCCGATTCTGGATGAAGGTCCCTCGGACCATGCGCACCGCAATCCTGCATGGCTGCTGCCTGAGGAAGATGGGCCGTGCGTGCATGTTCAATGGCCCTTGGTGGCGCGGCACATGGATACCTGGCCGGATGAGCTGGAGCTGCCGCCGGGTGAGGAGGATCGGCCGTATTACGAGATCTACCCCTCGCGCCGGGACGAAATGCGGCTGGGTGCGGTGGTGGCGGCCACGGGCCTGTTTCCGCGCGCGGACGCCGCCACGGAATGGGAGCGCCCGCAGTCACCTGCGTGGACGTTCCCGGTGCAATGGCTGCGTTACCAGACCGATTTTCCCCAGGTAGGCATCATCATTGACCGCCTTTCGCGGGTGATCGGTAATGAACGGCGTGCAGGCAAGCGCGGGAAAATCGATTACGCCGACGTACGCGCGTGGGTGAAGCGCGCCGCCGCCATTGGTCTGGATGAAGCCCCGGATGATGCAACGCGGGAGGCATTCCGTGAATGGATTATCGGACAGATCAGCGACGACTTCGAGCGTATGACGCTGACCGACCTGGGCATGGGCCGGGCGTTCACCAAGGGACTGCTGGCGGCGGTTGCCTACGCGGCAGGGTCACCCGTTGCGGCCGCACGCATTCCTGCACTGATGTACCGCCACTTGCAGGACGAACATCTACCGTTTGATGAAAGCCTGGGCATGTTGCCTGATGGCCGCAAGCGCTGCGCCGAGGCGCGCGTGCACCAGATGCTGGGGCACGTGCCGCGCTTGCACGGCATCGTGCCCGACGTGGAAGGCGAGGGCGACGCGGTCTGCCTGCTGCAGTTGGCGTGTGATCCGGCGATTGACCTGGTCTTTGGTGATTGTGGCCAGGCCACGTTCTGGTTGAGTCGTGAGGATCTGCGCAACTGCAGGTTTGACCGTGTCGTGGGTGTGGTGGAGTCGCACTGATTGGGCATGGCAAGGCCGGCATGGCACCATGACGGGCTTGCCTCGTCCCTTCGGGAGGGGCCGTCTTCTCAGGGAAGCCCTCGAACACGACATGCGAACGTCCTTCTTCATCCTCTCCGCCCTGTGCCTTGGCTTGCTGTCCGGCTGTGCCAGTGGCCCGGAGGAGCACGCCTCAAGCCGCGAGATCACCAGTGCGTTCGTGGCCGACGACGGCCAGCTGTACTTGCTGCCGCGCTATGACGAGCCGATGCGCTTCAATGCCGCACCGTTCCGCGAGTACCGGGCGCTGATGGACAGCCCGCTGCGCGAGGCGGTGGCCTGCGCGCAGATGTACTTCCATGAAGACTGGCGCGACCCGGCCAACAAGGCCAAGGTGCACGGCAGCTATGCGCTGGTGCTGCGGCCGGAGCAGGTGACGCCGGAACAGGCCGCGCAGTTCAAGCTGGAGCGGATTGAGGTTACCCCGCGTGAGGCCAAGGCCGTGGAGGAGCGGGCGCGCTACTACCTGCCGATGGACCGGACCCGTTATGCGCTGGCGTTTGATCGCGCCTGCAATCTTTCAAGAAAGGGCGGCAGCTATTACAGCGCGCTGTTCGAGGGCGACGGCGAGCGGGTGAAGTTGCCGGATGCTACGGCGCTGGCAGAGAAGGGGAAGCTGGCACAGCCGATCAATGCACGGGCACAGCGGATCCTGCCGGAGAGGGAGGACAAGCCGGGTGTGGGTTCGGCGGCGGGCAAGGTGCTGGGGGCGGCGTTGATCCCTGTGGCGGTTCCGGTGTTTGTGTTGAGCCTGCCGTTCCTGGGGCCGGATCATTGGAAGTGATGGGGCGCTGAGGAAGAGCATCCACGCATGGCGTGGATCTACTTGGGCATCGCCTGAACGTTCATCCTGGAGATCTGTGTGCCCAGCACGCTGGAAACTGTTTTGAAGACCGTAGGTTTCATTGTCCTTGCGGCGCTTCCGTTGGTGATCCTCTGGTTCACGCTTCGGCGAATGGCAGCAACTGCTCGCTCGTCCGTAGAGACGGGGCTGCGTTTGCATACTCCGCGCCGGATTTCCGGCAGGTCCATGACGTTGGTGATGGTGGATGGGAAAGAGGATCGCGAGCACTACTTCTTTGATGCGGCGTCCTTTTACCTGCGGCGCGGGCCGGTGCCCACGGCGGTTCCGCTTTCGCAGATCACCTCAGTCACACGAACGTCCGACAGGATCTACGGGCGCTATGTCTGGCAGGTGTGCTTCAGCAAAGCTTCGGGCAGAAAGTGCGTGACGTTCACCAACAACCTGACGCTGTTCAATCGGGATTTCCTGCTGTTCCTGGAGGCGGTACGGAAGGCCAATCCGCTGGCGTCCGTTGATCGGGCGGGCATCCGCTTCTAATGGTGGGCCGACATCGGGCGCTAGTTAAAGGGGGTTGGCCCGTGTAGGTACACTGGCGACCTACGCCCAATGGAAGCTCGCCCATGTTCTCTGGAAAGGTTGCGGTGGTCACCGGCTCCACCAGTGGTATCGGTCTCGGCATTGCCACGGCGCTGGCGCGGAAGGGCGCCGACATCGTGCTGAATGGCTTTGGCGACGCAGCGGAAATCGAGCGCATCCGTACCCAACTGGAAACTGAGTTCGGTGTACGGGTGGCGCATGACGGTGCCGACCTTTCCAAGGGCGAGGCGGTGCGCGCGATGATCGACCGCGCCGTGCCAAAGATGGGCCGCATCGATATCCTGGTGAACAACGCGGGCATCCAGCGCACCGCGTCGATCGAGGAATTCCCGGTCGAGAAGTGGGATGCGATCCTCGCGCTGAACCTGTCGGCGGTGTTCCATGCCACGGCAGCGGCGTTGCCGCACATGAAGCAGCAGGGCGCTGGCCGCATCATCAACATCGCGTCGGTGCACGGGCTGGTCGGCTCAGTGAACAAGTCCGCCTATGTAGCAGCCAAGCACGGCGTGGTGGGCTTCACCAAGGTGACCGCGCTGGAGAATGCGGGCACCGGCATCACCGCCAATGCCATCTGCCCGGGCTGGGTGCGAACGGCGCTGGTCGAGCAGCAGATCACTGCGTTGGCGGAGAAGGAAGGCACGGATCAGGAGACCGCCGCGCGTGCGCTGCTGGCTGAAAAGCAGCCGTCATTGCAGTTCGTGACGCCCGAGCAGCTGGGCGAGATGGTGGTGTTCCTGGCCTCGGATGCCGCTGCCCAGATCACCGGCACGGCGCTGCCGGTGGATGGGGGCTGGACCGCGCGTTAGCTGGCCGGCACGGGAAGACGTGCCAGCAGGGCGTCCCAATCGGCGACAAAGCAGCCGTCGCGGCCGCGGTTGCACTCGGTGATCCATGCATCCAGCGACGGGCTTTGGGCGCGGTAGGCGCTGACTTCGCCCAGTACGGCGAAGCGCAGGCGGTAGTTCACCAGCATCTGCAGCCATTGCCCGGCCATGCCGGAGCGCAGCTCGAAGAAGTCCGCCGAAAGGCGTTGCACCGGCACGGAGATCCACTCGGCCTGGTGCCCGAGGGCATCGCCGACCAGGTTGCGTAGGGCGCCGGCATCGAGCATCGGGCCCTGCGGCTCCACGCGCAGGATGCGGGTGGTGCCGATGTGTTCCAAGTGTGGGTGCATGGCGTTCTGAAGTCCGTATCGTGCTTCCAGTATGGCTATGGCAGAAGGCGACGGCGAGCGGGTGCAGCATGAATCTGGCGAACGAACGCGCTAGGCTGCGCCCGGCGCCTGCGCGACGCGGGTTCACTGTAATGGGGAAGGGCATGGCAGGGTGGAAGAGTCGTTCGTTGTTGAGCGCGGTGCTGGTGTGTTCGGGCCTGCCGGTTGCAGCCGCCGAGCTGTGCACGGTCAGTGCCTACGGTGACGGGCAGGGCAACATCGTGGTGCTGGGCGTACCCGCCGCGGCACCGGCCACGGGGCAGCGTTATCTGATGCTGGACGGGCGACGTGGCGCCACCGGCGATGCCAACGCGCCGGTGAGCTGCAGCGGCGATGTGGTCAGCTTCAGGTCGCCTGCGGAGGCCACGCAGCGCTGGCAGCGACTGCCGACCCGCGATACCGATGCTACTTTCACCAGTGCAGGAACCAAGCTGGTCGGGCAGTTGATCGAACCCGCCGGTCCGGCCGATCCCAAGCGGCCGCTGGTGGTGCTGGTCCATGGCTCGGAACGCACGATGGCGGTGGCGGCGATCTACCAACGCATGCTGGTGGCGCAGGGAATCTCGGTGTTCGCCTACCAGAAGCGTGGCACCGGCGATTCGGAAGGCGAGTACACGCAGAACTTCGAGCTGCTCGCTGACGACGCAGCGGCGGCGCTTGCTAAGGCGCGGGAACTGGCAAAAGGTCGCTTCGGCCGTGCCGGGTACTTCGGTGGCAGCCAGGGCGGTTGGATCGCGCCGCTGGCGGCCACGCGTTCGCAGGCGGATTTCGTGGCGATCGGTTTCGGGCTGGTGGTCTCGCCCATCGAGGAGGACCGCGAGCAGCTGTTCGATGAGGCACGGCGCATGCAGCTGGATGCGGCGGCGTTGGCGCGGGTCGGGCAGCTGTCAGAGGCCACCGCGCAGCTGATGCGCACGCATTTCAGTGAAGGTTTCGAGGCGCTGGCGAAGGTGCGTGCGCAGGTGGGTGCCGCGCCGTGGGCAAAGACCATCAGTGGCGAATACAGCGGTGACATGCTGCGCATGAGTGATGCTGACCTGCGCCGGATCGGTCGCGCGCGCTTCGATAACCTGGAGCTGATCTGGGACTACGACGCCGAGGCTGCGCTGCGCCGCCTGAAGGTGCCGCTGCTATGGGTGCTGGCCGAGCAGGACCGCGCCGCGCCGATTGCCGCCACGCGTTCGATCCTGTCGCGCCTGCGCGCGTCAGGACAGCCGATCGAGACCTACCTGTTCCCCGACACCGACCATGGCATGGTCGAGTTCCGCACCGATGCCGAGGGCAACCGCGTGTCGACGCGGATCACCGACGGCTATCTGCGCCTGCTGGCGGATTGGATCAAGCAGGATGTGCACGGACAATACGGGCGCGCGCGCACTGTGAGCGATTGAGCGGATGGTGGCGCAGGCGGCGGATGGCGCTCCGCCGCCGATAGCGGCACGACTCAGCTCGGCTTCGCAAACACATCCAATCCCTTGCCGGTCTCCAGCAGCGACTTCAGGCTCGACAGCACGATCGGCCAGCCCTGGCGGATGCCGGTATCCATGCCGCTGCCGGGTTCCAATTCGTCGTGGGTGACGGTCAGCCGCACCATGTCCTGGTAGGGCACGATCTCGAAGGTGACCCGGCTGTAGGCATCGGGATTGTCGGCCTGCGAGGCGGCGGCCCAGGTGATGACCAGCCGCGAGGGCGGGTTGCTTTCCACCACTTCGCCGACCAGTTCGACCGAGCGCGTTTCGTTGGCGCGCACGTGCTGCCAGCGCGAGCCGGGTTTCCAGTCCGAGACGTTTTCATGGCCCCAGTAGCGGCGGGCGATCTCGGGGCGGGTGATGGCCTCGAACACCTTCTGTGGCGTGGACGCGATGTAGATCACGTGGATGAAGCGGGTGGTCTCTGCGGACATCGTCATTCTCCTTCCAGTTCGCGTTTAAGGTCATGCAGCAGGCTCAGGCGCTGCTGCTCGAACTTGCGTACCCAGCGCTCGTAGACTTCATGCAGCGGCACTGGGTTGATGAAGTGCAGCTTCTCGCGGCCACGGCGCACGGTGCTGATCAAATTGGCGTCTTCCAGCAGGCCCAGGTGCTGGGTGACCGATTGCCGGGCCATGTCCAGGTGCTCGCACAGCTGGCCCAGCGTCTGGCCGTTGTCTTCGCAGAGCAGGTCCAGCAGCGTCCGGCGCGTGGGGTCGGCCAAGGCCTTGAACACCTTGTCTGCATTCATGCGGGGCGTCTTCAGTTCCAGTTGTCGATCCTGACGTCGCGGGGGTTGGGCTGGCCCTTGCCGGTTTCCAGCAGGGCTTTCAGGCTCATCAGGAACACCGCCCACTTGGTGCTGCAGTGGGAGGTGAACTCGACGCGCTCTTTCCAGCCTTCATGGGTGAACAGGACGATGCAGTAGTCGCCTTCCTGTTTCAGTGCGAAACGCGCATGCGTGCCGATCCATTCGGCGGGGCCGGCGAGGAACTGCCAGAGCACGAGCTCGCCGGGAATGAGCTGTTCCAGCTTCATTTCCATGGCGCCGATTTCCTGGCCGTTGTTGGTGAAACGCACCTTGACGGTGCCGCCGACGTTGCGGTCGCCGTGGGTGTCTTCAGCCCACCAGGCCGCCACGCCTTCGGGGGTGGCCAGGGCCTGGTACACCTGGCTTACGGGGGCCTTGATGCCGACCCGGTGTGCGATATCCACCATTGCAGGTTCCTCGCGATGGGCCGGCAGGCGCCGCCCTTGAGTGGACTATATGCAGGCAAATGCCTGCATGTCAAATCCCGCCACGAATGCCCGGGCGTGGTAGTGCCGGCCGCTGGCCGGCATCCCGGTGGAGTTGGGTGCGTGCAGTTGCCGGCCAGCGGCCGGCACTACCAGATGCTGTCCACCCGGCTGCGCGGAGTTGACAGGGCGTCAACCTACTAGTAGGTTGACGCCATGAAAGAGTCGCTCTCGCCCAAGGCCCAGGAGATCCTGGCCCACGCCCGTTCGCTGCTGGAGGCCGGTGGCTACAACGGCTTCAGCTACGCCGACGTGTCGGCGCGGGTGAACATCAGCAAGGCCAGCATCCATCACCATTTCCCCAGCAAGGCGGACCTGGTGCGCACGGTGGTTGAGCTGTACCGGGCCGAGGCGCGCGAAGGCCTGGCGCTGCTGGACCGGCAGCTGGACGACCCGCTGCAGGAGCTCAACGCCTATGTGGACTACTGGTCGAGCTGTATTGCCGGTGGCACGTCTTCGTTCTGCATCTGCGCGATGCTGGCGGCAGAGGCGCCGATGATCCCTGCGGAGATTGCCGAAGAAGTACGCGGGCATTTCGAGGATTTGAGTGGCTGGTTGGCGCTCACGTTGGAAAAGGGCGCGGCGCTGGGTCAACTGCGCCTGCAGGGTCCGGTGGCCGATGAGGCCAGGGCGTTCATGTCATCGGTGCATGGCGCGATGCTGGCCGCGCGCGGTTTCGGCGATGCGGCGACGTTTGCTGCGCTGGCACGGCTGGCCATCGCGCGGGTGAGCGCGGCTGCCTGATAGATGTGTGGTGGGCCTGCGGCAACGTAGGCCTTTTCTTTGATTCAGAAGTCTACCTACTAGTAGGTTCAATCAACCCTTGGAGATGTTCCATGTCGCACTCGCTGTCCACGCTGGGCGTGATCCACACGGCCGTCAGCCTTGTACCGGTGTTCGCCGGCCTGTATGCCTTCATTCGCCATCGCGCGATCGACCCCGCGACACGCTCCGGCGAGCTGTACCTGCTCGGGCTGGTGCTGTCGGTGGCAACGTCGTTCACCGTCTCCAGTACGGGCGGGATCAACCCGGGCCACGCATTCGGGGTGATCGTGCTGCTGGTCGCCTTCGGCGGCGTGCTGGCGGCGCGGCTGCGCTGGCTGGGTGGCGCCGCACCTTACGTGTCGACATTTGCGCTGTCTTTCAGCTTCCTGCTGTCGCTGGTGCCAGGGGTGAATGAAACGCTGACACGGTTGCCGGCAGCGCATCCGATTGCTGCGGCGCCGATGGCGCCGGTGGTGCTGCACACGTTGCTGGGATTGGCGGTGGTGTTTGTGATCGGCTTTGCCGCGCAGTGCTGGCGCATGCGGGTTCAACCGGTTCGCAGGCGCCCTTGAGCAGAGGCGCCTTAGTCCCGCACCGCGAGCGCGGCCAGCAGCAACTGCGGTTCGATCAGCGCAGCCGAACGTGTGGCATCCACCCGAACGTGCCGGCTGCAGAAGTTGAACGGTCGACCCTGCGCCGGCGAGGCTGCGTCTGGAGATGCGTCCGGTGTTTCGATTTCCAGCACTTCATCTACTGCCAGCGCCAGGGTTGCGGTGCCGGCGCTGATCAACAGCATGGCTGGGCTGCCGCCATCGAATGCCGGTTGCCCGCTGAGCCTGCGCAGGTCGGCCACCGGCAACGGCTGCCCCCGTACCTCCAGGCTCCGCCTGCCATGCTGGTCCGCAGGGCCGAAGGTCTCGGGGCCGCGTATTTCCACGGCCACCTGTACGTCGATCGCGAACAGGGCCGTGCCTGCGCGCAGGACGACAACCTCGAACAACCCGGCGGGCGAGGCACGTGTTTCCGTTGAAGGTTGAGCAGGTACAGGCATGCTGTGGATCTGGCAGGAACGATGGGTAACGCGGCTTGAATGATGACGTGTGCAGGGGAGCACGCGGCCGCGTGGGACTACGCGCGCAAGGCGGCGGTTCAGCTGGATCCGGCGGGCGCATGGTGGATACCGAGCGGGCCGATGCGCGGAAAGTGCGGACGCAGCAGGCCGACGAGCTGATCCATGCCCGGAACGGAATGGCCAAATTCGTCCCATCGCGCATTGACCAGGCCGGACACCACGACCTGCCCGGTCTCGATGCGGGTCATGGCCCAATAGGGAACAGCACGCGCGCTGATGGCCATGTCCAGTACCGGCACGACGGCAGCATGCGAGCGACTGTCATGGATGCGGCGCTTGACCATCTCCAGCCCGTCGGGCGGACCTTCGACGTACTGGAAAAACCGCTGCCCGTCGACGAGCAGCGCTCCGGTGACGTCCACGCGACGGTTGAACGTGGCAGAGCGGGAGACGATCTGCCGGAGCATTTCATCGGAAAGCCCAGCCGACATGTGGCTGGAGTAGGCAAATGCGTGGAGCATGGAAGGGGCTTCTTGTGACGCCCGTCACTATACGTGGGGCGCCGTAGCCTGCCGTGAGCCTTTCCTCACGCATCACCGGGGAGTGATGCGTTGGATCAGCAGCCCACCAGCCGGTCCGCGCCAATTCCGCCGCGATGCTGGCTGCGGTATTCGGTAGGACTGGCGTCCACCTGGCCGCGGAAGTGCCGGCGGAACGACTCCTGCGAACCAAAGCCGGCCTGCTCGGCAATCCACTGCAGCGGCCGGTCAGTGGTTTCCAGCAGCTCGCGGGCGAATGCCACGCGCTCGCGGATCAGCCAGTCGATGGGTGACAGGCCGGTGGCTTCCAGGAACTGCCGCTGCAGCGTGCGCTGGCTGAGCGCGGCCTGCTCGGCAAGACTGCCCAGCGAGTGCGGCTCGCGCAGGTTGCGGCGCATCCATTCCATCAGTTTTGCCAGACGCGAGGGCTCGCCATTGGGAATGGCCCGGCTGACACGCTGGCTGCGTTCGGCATCACGCCATGGCGCCAGCACCAGCCGTTCGGCCACCAGGTTGGCCACGCGCGCGCCGTAGTCCTTGCGCACCATGTGCAGCATCATGTCCATGCCGGTGGCCGAGCCGGCCGAGGTGATGACGTTGCCGGTATCGACGTACAGCACATCTTCGCGCACATCGATGCGTGGGAAGTCGCGCGCCAGCGCTTCGGTGAGGCGCCAGTGGGTTGTGGCCGGGCGACCGTCGAGCAGCCCGGCCCAGGCCAGCACGAAGGCGCCAGAGCAGATCGAGGCGATGCGTGCGCCACGTGCGTGGGCGCGGATGAGTGCATCGAGCAGTGCCTGTGGCGGACGCTCGCTGGGTTCGCGCCATCCGGGAATGACGATGATGTCGGCGTCATCAACAGTGCTGAGATCGTAGGGCAGCTGCACCTGTACATTGCCGAGCATGCGCAGTGCGCCGGGTTCACCCGCGCACAGCTGGGTGCGGTACCAGGCCACGCCCAGTTCTGGCCGCACCGGTGCGAACAGGCCAACCGCACAACCGAACTCGAACAGCCCCTGGCCGTGGCAGGCAACGATGGCGACGAGCGGTGCGGTGGGATCGGCGGGTGGGCTGGGCATGGCTTGATGCTACGGGTGCAGATGCGTGGCGCTGCGTGGTGCGCGGGCATGAGGTGATGCCTGTCAGGCATATGGAGCGGTCGCTCCCCTCTTGTAGAGCCGAGCCCACGCTCGGCTCAATACCGGCAGGGGGGATGCATCTGACGCCGTCGCGAAGAGCAGCCGAGCGTGGGCTCGGCTCTACAGGCAGCAGCGCACCGTTGCGGCCACCTAACGTCATTACCAGCGGTCATGTGGGTGGCCGGATGTTACGGCTGGGTGACGCGATCGCGCCTGTCGCGGTGGGTGAACAGGCCCTTGAATGGAAGCGTGTTTCCGGCCCACCCCCACGAGCCCCCATGCCTGCCGCCCACGCCCCTGTCCTGAGCACTCTCGCTGTTCTGATCACAGCCATTCTTGCCGCTTCGCCCAGCCATGCGGCTGAAGCCGATGCAGATCCTGCTGCCACCGCCGCGACGGCCAACGTGGCAGCGTCCACGCTGGATGCGGTGGTGGTCACCGGTTCGCGCACCAGCACGCGTACGGTGAAGAACAGTTCCACACCGATCGATGTGATTTCCGCAGAGGACCTTGCTGCGACTGGCCAGGGCAACCTGCTGGAAGCGTTGCAGCGCAGCCTGCCGTCGCTGAGCCAGATCGGTGGCTACCAGAGCGACCAGGAGAGCCTGATCCGTGGCTACCAGCTGCGCAATCTCTCGCCGGGTTACACGCTGGTGCTGGTGAACGGCAAGCGCCGCAATGCCAGTGCCTATGTGAGCGGTGCCAACGGCGGCGGCTTCCCGGGCCACGCCTGGGCCGACCTGGCGCTGATTCCGGTGTCGGCCATCGACCATGTGGAAGTGCTGCGCGATGGTGCGTCGGCCATCTATGGCTCGGACGCAATCACCGGCGTGGTCAACGTGATCCTGAAGTCGCAGGCGCACGGTGGCGAGCTTTCCGTGGAAAGCGGGCAGAGCATTGATGGCGATGGCTCGCGCACCAGCGTGCGTGCCAATGTGGGCCTGCCGTGGGGCGCCGATGGCTTCGTCAACCTGTCCGGTGAGACCACGCGGCAGCACCACGCGATCCGTACCCGCCGCTACATCGATGGCTATCTGAGCTATCCGGCGGTAGATGCCAACGGCAATCTGGTCGCGCTGCGACCGAACAACCGGTTGCCGGCCGGTGCATCGCCGAACCCGGCCGAGGCCGACCGCGATGCCGAGGCCAACACCATCCTCAGTTCGCCATCGTATGCGCTGAAGGCTCTTGCGGTGAACGTGGGCCATGGCCTGGGCGAGAGCGCCCAGTTCTACGCCAATGCCACCGCCAGTGATCGCACCGCGCAGGCGATCCAGAACTTCCGCCTGCCGGCGACCATCTTCACCACCTACAAGGCACCTGGCGTGCTGAGTGTGTTTCCTGATGGCTTCCTGCCAGTGCTGGAAACCAAGGAGAAGCAGTACACCGGCACCGCAGGTGTGAAAGGGCAGATCGCGGGCTGGGACTACGACGCCAGCCTGACCGGCAACCGCAGCACGGTACGCACCTATACCCGCAACTCGGTGAACTACTCGCTGCCGTACCCCGGTTCGCCCACCGATTTCTATGATGGCAAGCTGGACTACCAGCAGGGCATCGCCAACCTGGACCTGCGCCGTGGCTTCGAGGTGGCGGCATTTGCTTCGCCGCTGGAAGTGAGCGCCGGCGCCGAGTACCAGCATGAACAGTATGAGCGCGGGGCAGGGCAGTGGGAGTCCTACACCGGCTTCGGTGCCGCCGCGTTCGTCGGCTACTCCACCGCCGATGCGGTGAAGGCGACGCGCAACAGCAAGGCGGTCTATGTGGGCGCGGCCAGCACCATCACCGCGCGCTGGTATCTGGATGCCGCTGCACGCTGGGAAGATCATTCCGACTTCGGCAGCGTGTCCACGGGCCGACTGACCACGCGCTTCGACTTCACCGACGCGTTGGGTGTACGCGCGACGGTCAGCAATGGCTTCCATGCGCCCAGCCTGGGCGCGCAGTTCTACCAGGCCACCGGCAGCTGCCCGTGCGGCACCACGCTGGTGGCACAGGTGTCTTCGCCGGCGGCGATTGCGTTGGGTGCCACACCGCTGAAGCCGGAAAAGGCCACCAACTACAGCCTGGGCGTGACCTGGGACCCGAGCCCGGCGTTCCACCTGGCCGTGGATGCCTACCAGATCGACATCCGCGGCCAGCTCGGCCAGTCCAGCCAGATCGGCTACAACGCGCAGGATCCAGCGCGCATTACCGACAACAGCGGCACGGTGCTGAGTGCGGCGCAGAAGAACACCATCGATGCCTTGCTGGGTTCGGCCGGCATCAGCATCCTGCCGGGTGATGCGTTCTACGCCAGCTACTTCACCAACGTGGGCAATACCCGTACCCGTGGCGTCGAGCTGACCCTGGAAGCGAACCAGGAAACCGCGTGGGGCAAGCTGCGCTGGAGCTACGCGGCCAACGTCGGCCGCACCACGATCCGGAAGATCAGTGATATTCCGCCGGCGCTGCAGGGGCTGCCCAATATCAACCTGCTGACCAAATCCAGCGAGTACGCACTGCGCTTCCGCACGCCCAGCTACACCCAGGTGGCGGGCTTGGGCTGGCAGAACGGACGCTGGCGCTCGAATGTCGACTTCACCTACTACGGCCCGATCAAGCGCCTGAACAACGGCGTGGAATACAGGCAGCCGCCGGTGCTGGTGACCAACCTTTCAGGTGCGGTGGAGCTGGGTGCGGGCTGGAGCGCGGCGCTGGGCGTCAACAACGTGTTCGACAAGCGCACGCGCAGGGTGCCGGAGTACGCGCGCAGTGCTGCCGATGTGGCCAGCATCGAGACGACGTGGGATTCGGGCGATGTGCTGAGCCGGATCGGGACGTTCTGGTACGGGCGGATCAATTACCGGTTCTGAGGTGGAGCAGCCGAGCATGGCTCGGCTCTACAGAACGCGAAAGGCGGCCGGACGGGGTTCGGCATCATCGAGGAGCAGTTCATGTCTTCTGCATTGAAGGTGGTTGCAGTGGTAGGGTCACCGACCAGCTCGGCGACGTCGCGCACGTTGCTGCTGGTGCGGCACCTGTTGGCGTCGTTGCAGCAGCGGGTACACGCCAGCGTGGAGGTGGTGGAGCTGGCGCCGATCGCGCGCTCGCTGGGGCAGTCGTTGTCTCGCGATGAGGCGGAGCCTGCGGTGGAGCAGGCGTTGCAGACGATCGAGGCGGCCGAGCTGCTGGTGGTGGCCGCGCCGGTGTATCGGGGGTCGTATCCGGGGCTGTTCAAGCACCTGGTCGACTTCATCGAGCTGGAGGCGCTGGTGGATACACCGGTGCTGCTGGCGGCGACCGGGGGCAGCGAGCGCCATGCACTGGTGATCGACCATCAGTTGCGGCCGTTGTTCAGTTTCCTGCAGGCGCACACGCTTCCGATCGGGGTGTATGCCACGCCTGCCGACTTTGATGGCGAGCACATCAACAGTGCAGCGTTGCAGGCCCGCATCGCGCTGGCGACCGAGCGTGCGGCCGGGCATCTGGTCGTGCAGGCGCCGGCGGTACCGGCGCCGCTGCGACGCATTGCCTGACGGCATAACCGACGGCGCTTTGCTTATGGCCAAGGCGCATCTGCATGGCCGGATCTGACCGCCGATTGTCGCCTGGTATCGCCACCGCAAGCACCGGCATCCCTAGCATCGAAATCGAAGCGGCATCGCATTGCCGGCCCTGATGAGGACACTCCCGTGGCGTTGGACGCAGCAAGCAAACCCATCCTGTTCCTGCTCGACCGCGAGTTCGAGGATGGCCAGATTCCCGGCCAGCGCTTCTTCTGCCGGCAAAGCCTGTTGCTGGAAGGGGCGCTGTCGAGCATCGACGGCCTCGACGCGCAGCTGGACGTACGTCGCATTGGCTTCGCGCGGCCACGCCGCGAGGTGATCGCCGAGATCGGCGAGCAGGACCAGTCGTTGCCCAAGCTGGTGCTGCCGCAGGGCGTGCGCAGCGAACTGGCCAGTGGCGCCCACCAGGACCGCCAGTACATCTCCGGCGCCGAGCCGATCCTGGCCGCGCTGAACGGATTGCTTGGCATTCCTGTAGCCCACCCCTGAGCGAGGACGCGACCGTGAGCTATCTCATCAGTGTGCTGGACAAGAGCCCGGTGGCCGAAGGTGCTTCGCCCGAACAGGCGCTGCGCAACAGCCTGCAGCTGGCGCAGCGTGCCGAGCAGCTGGGTTACCACCGGTACTGGTTCGCCGAGCACCATGCTGCCCCGGCGCTTGCCAGCCCGGCGCCGGAAGTGCTGGCCGCCTGGGTGCTGGCGCAGACCCGGCGCATCCGCATCGGCAGTGGCGGGGTGATGCTGCGCCACTATGCGCCGTACAAGGTTGCAGAGAGCTTCAACCTGCTGGCGGCGTTGGCGCCGGGGCGCGTGGATCTTGGGGTGGGCAAGGCGCCCGGTGGCCTGCCGGCTGCTACGGCGGCATTGGCAGCGGGGCGACCGGGGTTTGCCGATTTCGACCAGCAGCTGCGCGATCTGGAGGACTATCTTTCCAGCACCGACACCGAGGCGGCGGCACGCCCGATCCCGCAGCAGGCACCGGAGCGCTTCCTGCTCGGTGCCAGCCTGCAGAGCGCGTGGCAGGCAGCCGAACTGGGCTGGCGCTTCGTCTACGCCGCGCACTTCGATGGCGACCCGAAACATATCGAGGCCGCGTTCGACGCCTACCGCAGTGTCTCCACGCAGCCGCCGTTGCTGGCCACGGTGGCCTTCGCCGCACCGACGACCGAAGCAGCAGCGCGTCATATCGGCGCGCTGCGCGTTTACAAGCTGCACCTCGGTCCCGGGCAGGCGGTGAACCTGCCCAGCCCCGAGGCGGCTGCCGAGTACGCGCGCCAGGTGGGCGTGGCCGACTTCCGCATCGAGGAAACGCGCCCCAGCGTGCTGTCCGGTGATGCGCAGCATGTGCGCGGCGAACTGGACGCGCTGCACCGGCGTTTCGGCGTGGGCGAGTTCATCCTCGACGCGCCGGTGGCCGACCTCGACGCACGCCTGACATCCCTCGAACTGCTGTCGCCTGCGCCGCGCGCGGCGGTGGCCTGACCTGCAGGAGCGATTCCCAATGAGCACAACCCCGCGCCACATTCCGTTCGGCATCATGCTGCAGGGCCCCGGCAGCCACATGCATGCCTGGAAGCATCCGTCCAATCCGGCTGATGCCAGCGTCAACCTGCAGTTCTACATCGACATCGCACGCACGGCCGAGGACAACGGTATCGCCTTCGGCTTCGTGGCCGACGGGTTGTATATCAACGAGAAGTCGATCCCACATTTCCTCAACCGCTTCGAGCCGATCTCGCTGCTGTCGGCGCTGGCCACGGCAACGAAGAAGATCGGCCTGGCCGGCACGCTGTCGACGTCCTACAGCGATCCGTTCACCGTGGCCCGCCAGTTCGCCTCGCTGGATCTGCTCAGCGGCGGTCGTGCCGGCTGGAACGTGGTGACCTCGCCACTGGAGGGTTCGGGCCGCAACTATGGCCGGCCACACCCGGAACATGCGCTGCGCTACCAGATCGCCGACGAGTATCTGGAGGTGGTGCAGGGGCTGTGGGATTCCTGGGACGACGACGCCTTCGTGCGCGAGCGTGACAGCGGTACGTTCTTCGCGCCGGAAAAGTTCCGCCGCCTCGACCACAAGGGCCGCTTCTTCCAGGTGGAAGGGCCGCTCAACATCCAGCGTTCGCCGCAGGGCCAGCCGGTGATCTTCCAGGCCGGTTCGTCCGACGACGGCATCGCGCTGGCCGGCAAGTACGCCGACGCGGTGTTCACCCACTCGCCGTCGCTGGAGGAAACCCGCGCGTTCACCCAGAAGGTGAAGAATTCGGCGATCGCGCATGGCCGCAGCGGCAATGACGTGAAGATCTTTCCGGGCATCGGCCCCATCGTCGGCCGTACTGCCGAGGAGGCTGAAGCCAAGTACCAGGCGATTGCCGCACTGGCAACGCTGGAGGATGCGCTGGCCTATCTCGGCCGGTTCTTCGATCACCACGATTTCAGCCAGTACGACCCGGATGCACCGTTCCCGGAGCTGGGTGACATCGGCAGCAACTCGTTCCGCTCCACCACCGACCGCATCAAGCAGGATGCGCGTGAGAAGGGCCTGAGCCTGCGCCAGGTGGCATTGGAGGCAGTGAGCCCGCGACCAAACTTCATCGGTACACCCGAGCAGGTGGCCGCTGAGCTGATCCGCTGGTTCGATGCCGGTGCCAGCGATGGCTTCATTCTCGGCTTTGCCGCGCAGCGCGAGGGCCTGGACGATTTCGTGACCCAGGTATTGCCGATCCTGCAGGCGCGGGGCTACCACCAGCGCGCGCTGGAAGGGCAGACGCTGCGCGAGCATCTGGGCCTGCCATACAAGGCCAGCCGGTATGCGACCGACGCCGAACCGGCGCGGAAGGTGGGGTAGGGCAATGAGCGGAGAAACCGCAGTAGCACCGGGCCAGGCCCGGCGGAATTCCCCAACAACAGGCGTACTGCCCGAAATCGCAGCACGCGCCGAGGCCGCCATTGCGATCCGCCATGACCTGCACCGGCACCCGGAGCTGGCCTTCGAAGAGCATCGCACCAGCGCCCGCGTGGCCGAACTTCTGCAGCAATGGGGTTATGAGGTGACCACCGGCCTCGGTGGCACCGGCGTGGTCGGCACGCTGCAACGCGGGCAGGGCACTCGTCGGCTGGGGCTGCGTGCGGACATCGATGCCTTGCCGATCCACGAAGACTCCGGGCTGGCTTACGCCAGCCAGACCGACGGGCTGATGCATGCCTGCGGTCACGATGGCCATACCGCCATCCTGCTGTCCGCCGCGCATTACCTTGCCCATCACGGCAATATCGACGGCACCTTGCAGCTGGTGTTCCAGCCTGCGGAAGAAACCGGTTCGGGTGCATCGAAGATGATGGCCGATGGCCTGTTCGAGCGCTTCCCGGTGGATGCGATCTATGGGCTGCACAACTGGCCCGGCGTACCGGTCGGCCACTTCGGCTTCGTCGATGGTCCGGCGATGGCATCGGTGGACTGGGCGCGGCTGAAGGTGATCGGCAAGGGCGGACATGGTGCCGAACCGCAGGGCAGCGTCGACCCGATCCTGGCGGCAGCGCACATCGTCACCGCGCTGCAGAGCGTGGTGTCGCGCAATGTCGATCCGCGGCAGATGGGCGTGGTCACCGTCGGCTCGATCCACGGCGGCCAGGCTGCCAATGTGATTCCGGACGTGGTCGAACTGAAGCTGACCGTGCGCGCCTACCTGCCCGAGGTGCGCGACACGCTGCGACGCCGGGTCACGGAACTTGCAGAGCAGGCCGCCGCCGCGTTCGGCGCGCGCGCCGAGATTGAATTCCCGCGCGGCTTCCCCAGCGTGATCAACCATCCGCAGCAGACCGCCTACGTCCGCAAGGTGGCGGTGCAGGGCTTCGGCGCCGGACAGGTGGTGCCCGACTTCGCACCGCGCACCGCCAGTGAGGACTTTGCCTTCCTGCTGCAGGCGCGGCCCGGCAGCTTCGTGTTCGTCGGCAACGGCGACAGCGCACCGTTGCACAGCCCACGCTATGTGTTCAACGACGCCGCCATTGCATCCGCTGCCAGCCTGTGGGCACGGCTGGCCGAAGACTATCTGGTGAAGGACGTGGCATGAGCAGCAACGAACGCTTCCTCTACACCTCGGTGGATGACCCACTGGCGCGGCCGCTGTTCGACGGCCTGGAGCAGGAGTACGACAGCCGCTACGCCGACGTGCGTCGACGCATCGGTGGCAGCGCCCGCGAGGAGCTGCAGCGCTATCCGGCGCAGGCCTTTGCGGCCCCGGTGGGCGCCTTCGTGCTGCTGCTGCGCGACGGGATGGCGATTTCCGGCGGTGCGTTCATGCCGCACCGTGATCCGGATACCGCCGAATTCAAGCGCGTCTGGACGCTGCCCGGGCTGCGTCGCCAGGGCATTGCGCGGCGCGTGCTGCAGGAGCTGGAAGAGCAGGCGGCGCGGCAAGGGTATCGGCGGGTGTTCCTGACGACGGGCTTCCGCCAGCCTGAAGCTGTTGGCCTGTACCTCAGCCATGGTTACACCGCGCTGTTCGATCTGGACGCGGATCCCGAAACCATTTCGCACCTGCCGTTCGAAAAGCACCTGCGGGCACCGGCGCCCCCCATCGTGCCTGCACAGACCCAGCTGCAAGGAGCCCACGCGTGAGCACGCCTTCGACCGCGCTGGATGGCATTGCAACCCGGCCGGCGCCAGCGCCGGCGCTGAAGATCGTGCCGGCCCGGCATCCGCTGCAGGTCTTCGGCACGGTGCTGGCACTGGCGCTGATCCTGATCGGGCTGCAGTCCGTGCTGGGCAATCCGCGCTGGGGCTGGGGCACCTTCGCCGAATGGTTCTTCGCGCGCCCAGTGCTTGAGGGACTGGCCCGCACGCTGCTGCTGACCGCGCTCGGTACTGGCCTCGGCTTCGCCTTGGGCACGTTGCTTGCGCTGGCCCGCGTCTCCGGCTCGCCGCTGCTGTCGGCGGTGTCGTGGGGCTACGTGTGGCTGTTCCGCTCGATCCCGCTGCTGGTGCTGTTGCTGCTGCTGAACAACCTGGGCTACCTGTACAGCACCATCGAGCTGGGCGTGCCGTTCACCGGCATCAACCTGTTCTCGTACCCGACCACGCAGCTGATCGGTGTGTTCACTGCTGCGGTGCTGGGCCTGACCCTGAACCAGGCCGCGTTCTCGGCCGAAGTGATCCGCGGCGGCATTCTGTCGGTTGACCACGGCCAGTACGAGGCCGCGGCCGCGCTGGGCCTGCCACGTGGCCGCCAGGTGCGCCGCATCATCCTGCCGCAGGCGATGCGCTCGATCCTGCCGGCCGCGTTCAACGATGTGATCGGCCTGGCCAAGAGCACTTCGGTGGTCTACGTGCTGGCGCTGCCTGAGCTGTTCTACACGGTGCAGGTGATCTACCGCCGCAACCTGGAGGTGGTGCCGCTGCTGATGGTGGCCACGGTCTGGTACCTGGTGATCCTGACCGTACTTTCACTGCTGCAGCGACGGGTGGAGCAGCGCTTCGCGCGCGGCCAGCTGCAGCGCGAGCGCTCGGTGTCGCGGGTGTCATCGCTGCTGCGCGTGCAGAGTGATGCTGCGCCGCGCGTGATCCACCGACCGCGCATCGCCACCCAGGTCGAAGCGGGCGAGGGCGCGGCGGTATCGCTGCACGGCGTAGGCAAGGTGTTTGGCGACCAGCCGGTGCTGGAGGATGTGCACCTGGACCTGCGCGCCGGCAGCGTGACGGTGCTGATCGGCCCGTCCGGCGCCGGCAAGTCCACGCTGCTGCGGCTGATCAACCACCTGGAACGCGCTGACAGCGGCTACGTGACCGTTGGCGGCCAGCTGATCGGCTACCGCCGCGATGGCGACAACCTGTATGAGCTGCCCGAACGCGAGATCCGCCGCCGGCGCGCCGAAGTGGGCATGGTGTTCCAGGGCTTCAACCTGTTCCCGCACCTGACCGCGCTGGAGAACATCATCGAAGCGCCGATCGCAGTACGCGGTGTGCCGCGCGCGCAGGCCGAGCAGCAGGCGCGCACGCTGCTGGAACGGGTCGGCCTGGCCGACAAGGCCGATGCCTTCCCGCGCCAGCTGTCCGGTGGCCAGCAGCAGCGCATCGCGATCGCCCGCGCGCTGGCGTTGCAACCGAAGGTGCTGCTGTTCGACGAACCCACCTCTGCGCTGGACCCGGAACTGGTGGCCGAAGTGCTCAGTGTGATCGAAGAGCTGGCCCGCTCCGGCACCACGCTGGTAATTGTCACCCATGAATTGAGCTTCGCCCGCCGCGTGGCCGACCACGTGGTGATGATGGACCAGGGCCGGGTGATCGAGCAGGGCACGCCCGAGGCTCTGTTCGAGCGCCCGCGCCAGCAACGCACCGCCGATTTCCTGGCCAAGACCCTGTAACCCCGGAAGGAACACCATGAGCCCTGCAGCGCCGCGTCGCCCCTCGCGCAGCACCCTGTTGATCGTGGCGGTGCTGGTCATCGGCATCGCCGGCATCGTCTACTCGCGCGTGCGCCAGGCCCCGGAGGCTGCCACTGTGGCCGCGACCAGCCTGGCCGGTGCGAACACGGCCGTGCTGAAGGGCACGTTTGACCCGAAGGCGCAGGCGTTGATCCCCGCCGGCTATCAGTTCGTCACCCCTGGTGCGTTTACCGTAGCCACCCATCCGGGGCAGCTACCGCTGGCCGACTACGGCGCCGACAGCAAGGACGTGGTCGGCATCGAGCCCGACATCGCGCGGCTGATTGCCGATGCGTTGGGCCTGAAGCTGGTGATCGTGCCGGTCGCGTGGGCGGACTGGCCGCTGGGGCTGGAATCGGGCAAGTACGATGCTGTGCTGTCGAACGTGACGGTGACCGAAGAGCGCAAGAAGAAGTTCGACTTCTCCAGCTACCGCTACGATCTTCTGGGCATCTACACGCGCAGCGATGGGCCCATCCAGAAGATCGAGAAACCCGCTGATGTGGCCGGGCTGAAGGTGGTGGTGGGCGCCAGCACCAACCAGGACCAGATCCTGCGGCAGTGGGACCGGCGGAACATTGCGGCCGGCCTGAAACCGGTGGAGTACCAGTACTTCGATGACGCCGTGGTCGGCCGCTTGGCGGTGATCACTGGCCGCGCCGATGTCTCGTTCGAGCCCAATGCCACCGGCGCCTACTCGGCACGCGATGGCAAGGTGCGGCGCGTGGGCCTGTTCCCCGGTGGCTGGCCGAACGCTGCGGCGATCTCGGTGGCCACGCGCAAGGGCAGCGGCCTGGCCGATGCGGTGACGCAGGCGTTGAACACCCAGATCGGCAGCGGCACCTATGCGCAGGCATTGAAGCGCTGGAACGTGGCCGAGGAGGCGGTGCCGCAATCGCAGACCAATCCGCCGGGGTTGCCGACGCTGCAATGACACCGGGCGTGGCCCGGCGCTACCGCTGCTTCTGTAGAGCCGAGCCATGCTCGGCTGCTCTACCAACGCGCCTCCAGCGTTCTGAATGGTCTTGCCAGGCGCACGCCCTCCGCGTCGAACGCGGTAACGTCGCGCCCATCCACACGCACGGTCTTCGGCATCGTCCGCGCCGGCCACCAGACCTTCACCGCCGTCCCGTTGCGCAGGCCCTTGCCCAGCGTGATCGATAGCGTGCCGTCGCGTTGCCGTGCCTGCATCTGCAACGTGCCATACGCGGTGGGCAGGCGTTCCACCGCCAATCCATCGCCCGCCACCCACGAGGGGGGCGTGCCCGGCAGCAGCGAGAGCGCATCATCGTCTTCGCGCATCAGCATGCCGAACAGCGTGCGGCCGTATTCGGCACCGATCCAGGTATGCGGCATGTCGCCCAGGTAGCGAGGAAAGCGCAGGCGTGAGTGCACGACCTCGGCCAGCACCTGCCACTGAAGCGGGCGCCGGTCATGCAGCAGCCCCTGCAGCAGCTCATCGGCGACGTGCGGCTGGCCCAGGTGTACGTAACTCAGCACGTTGCGGATCTCGTACGGTGTGTACGCATACAGCGCACCGGGCTGGCTGCGCTCGCGCACGTCCTCCAGATAGCGGGCGAAGGTGGTCCGCAACGCATCTGCAGGCAACACGCTCTGCGCACCGGTCGGGTCCAGTGCGATCGAAACGCCGGTGGGATCGCCATCACCCAGGTCGGCCGAGGAGGGAATGAAGTCGATGCCCTTCCACGCCATCGTCGCCCGGATCGATGCATGCAGTGCGTCGTAGAGCAGCTTGTATTGTTCGCGCGCCCAGGCTGCGGTCTGGTGGTCGCCGAGCGATTCGGCCAGCCAGGCGCCGTCGTGCCACCCCTTCAGGCCCCAGTAGTCGTCCCAGTAGCTGTGGGTGGGCGACGGATAGCCCTCATGGCTGATCGACGGCGCAAGAATGCCCGCGAACCGTTCCGGCGAAGGCTGGTCAGCCTTGTAACCGGGCACCAGCGTGCGCTCGCGCAGTTCCTGCAGGAAGCGCAGCGCTGCTTTCACTTTCGGCAGATAGCCACGCACAGATTCGGGGCCGCCGTCCAGGCGCGCGACATCGGCCACCAGCGCGACGTACTGGCCCTGACTGTCGTACTCGATGTCCGATCCAAAGCCGGTGTTGACGCTGCCATCGTCGTTGAGGATCGGTGAGACCAGGCCGTTGGCATGCACGCCGTGTTCGCTGTACCAGGCCAGGTAGTCGCGCGCCACGCGGGCTTCGCCCATCCGCAGCAGCACCGCCGAGGTGGCCATGCCGTCGCGGATGAAGGAACGGTTGTAGTTGCGCGGGCCGGGCTGCATGGCTGGACCGGTCTGGTTGATCAGCATGTAGGCGGCCTGCGCGCGCAGCATGTCCACCAGCGACGGATCGGGCAGGCGCAGGCCGACCTGGCCCAGCCGTGCCTGCCAGTCCGCAGACGCCTGCGTGGCCAGTGAATCAAACGCCGCACTGGCATCGTGGGGCAGCGTGGCCAGATCCAGCGCAGGCGCTTCGGGCAGCACGCCATTGGCATCGGCGGCGGCGGTGCCCAACGGGAACGCGACCACGACGGCATCACTGGTTCCCGGCGCCAACGAGACGCGGTAGTTCAATGCAGCCGAGGCAAGCCCCTGATCATCACGCACCTGTTGCGTGGAAGGCAGCTGGCCGGCAGCGAGGGTCGCGGTGATCTCCGTTGCGCCATCCTTGCCGAATGGCGCCGCACCCGACGCAGCCACCGGCGTGAGCGACTGCAGCAGCGTGCGGCCATTGACGCGCACGGATTGCCTATCGATGGCCACCTCGCGGATCGGGGACAGCCCGCCGTTCTGCCATGGCGGATTCATCTGCATCGGGCGCACGACCAGGCTGAGCGTGCCTTCGATCTTCGTGCTTCCCGTGTTCTGCAGGCGATGCCGCAGGAAGGTCACCGGCTGGCCATCGCGCTCGATGGCGAATACTTCACTGCGCAACTGCAGGCCGGGTTGCGGTGACCAGGTGGCGGAGGGCATCGGCTTCCAGCCGTCGCGCAAGGCATGCTGCATGGCCTGCCCGGCGGCGCCCGCGGTTTGGCCATCGGCATTGCGCCAGATGGGCTGCACCAGCGGTGCGCCCTTGAAGGCTTCCAGGTTGCCGTACTCGTCGAAGATCGACTTCTGTCGTCCTGCATGCACACCCACGGCCGTCCAGTAGGTCTGCTGCATCTGCAGCGAGGCCGGGAACAATGCGCGCTGGGCGCCGCTGGCGACGATCTGATACTGCTTCATCGGCGTCATCACGGCTTTCGGACCGAGCAGGCGCAGGCGTGCGATCTGCGGCGCAGCGCCGTCCACGCTCAGGCGGAAAGCACGCAATGGTTGTGCTGCAGTGGCGGTCAGCCAGCTTTGCCGGTGACTGGCCGCCTGTGCATCGTGTGCGAGGTCCTGCCAACGGCCCCGTGCATCCTGCGCCTGTAGTCGGGCAGCGCCTCGTGCGCCATCGGCCCAGTCGACCACCAGGCCAGCCGTTGATTGGGCCTGCGGCAGCGTGATCTCGAACGTATGGGATCCATTTGCCCCGGCCGGCATCGCGACGGTGCCGCCGCCTTGCCAGAGCGCCGCCGCCTGCGCTGCATCGATACCGCTGACGCGTGCGCTGAGCGTGCTGTCCAGCGGCTCCATCTCGAAGATCGACACGCCCCAATCGGAAGTGCGCTGCGGGCTGGCCAGCCGCAGGTAGCGCGCCTGCCGTGGCGCGAAGTACAGCGTTTCCACGTCGCCAAGCGAATCGGCCATCGTGTACGCGGTCTGCCACTGCCTGCCGTCCAGTGAGGTCTGCAGCGAATAGCCTTCCGGATTGGAGACATCCCAGGTGAGGCGCGCGCCGGCCAGCATTGCAGGCGCGCCGAGATCGATCTGGAACCAGTGGCCCGGACTGAATGCACCGCCGGTAACGGTCTTCGGGTTGCCGTCGATCAGGTGGCTGATCGCCATCGCCGGCACTTGCTGCGAGGAACTGCTGGCCTGCCATTGGCTGCGCGGGGGAAGGGTCTGTGCCTGTGCGCTGGAGGCCAGGGCGGCCAACAGCAGGGCCGCGGCAGAGCGTAATGGGAAGAACGGTGTGGAGACCTTGGAGCGTTCGGGGCGCAACGTCATTACGGACAGCCTCGCAGGTTCGACCGGAATCGGGCGAGCGCTACGCTAGCAAGGGATGTAATCGGTTACATGACGCACTGCAGCGCCACTGGACCCTGCCGCTGCCACCACGGGAGGCCTGACGGATGTGGCTCTGGACGTGTAGCTCGAATTGGTTAGGGTCACGTCGAAAGTCCTTTTAAGTGGGTTGTCATTTGACAACCAATGTGAGCCGTGTGCAGACTATGGAGAACAAGGAATGTCTCGAGGGCGTCATCCAGACAAGGACATCGAAGCGGCGTTGCAGTTCGCGGAGGATCGTGGGTGGAGGCTCCGTATGGCGGGCGGCCATGCGTGGGGCCGGATGTATTGCCCTTACAACGACACCGATTGCCGATGCGGGGAGTTCTGCATCGTGAGCATCTGGAGCACACCACGTAGCGGCAGCCATCATGCAAGAGCCTTGCGGCGTGTGGTCGAGAACTGCAGTCGTGAGCAATGAGATCACGCTTCGTCAGAAGCGAAGGGGGTCAATCATGGAATTCAACTTCACCCTGAAGTACCGCTTGCCGGACACAGGTATTGAAATCGGCGTCCTCGAGCAGCGCCTGGCCGAAGGCGGCTGTGACGACGCGCTTGTGGGCCTTGGGCTGCCGGGACGGCTGGCCTTGGCGTTCTGCCGCGAAGCAGATAGCGCAGGGGCTGCCCTGCGTTCGGCGCTGGACGATGTGCAGCGGGCCGTGCCCGGTGCCGAACTGGTTGAAGTGAGCCCCGATCTGGTTGGGCTCACTGACGTCGCAGACCTGCTCGGAATGTCGCGCCAGAACATGCGGAAGCTCATGCTGGCCAACCCGCAGTCGTTTCCGTCCCCCGTGCATGACGGCTCGACCTCGATCTGGCATCTCGTCGACATTCTCGGTTGGCTGCGAGCGCGCGGCAGCGGGAAAGTCACGACGGAAATGACCGAGCTCGCCGCCGCTGCGCTACAGATCAATCTGGCCCGGGAAGGGCGCAGGCTTCATCCGAAGACGTAGCGGCGGCCAGAATCGGAGCCGACCGCATTACAGCTCCACCGTCTCCCACCAGCGCGTACCCGCCTGCGGCGCCTGCATGTCCAGTGCTTCGCCCATCATCGGCGTAGCCACTGGAACATTGTTTGCAGCGGCCAGCGCCGTGATGCGCTCGAACGGCTGCTGCCATGCATGCAGTGCCAGATCGAAGGTGCCGTTGTGGATCGGCAGCAGCCACTTGCCGCGCAGGTCCAGGTGCGCCTGCAGCGTCTGTTCCGGTTGCATGTGCACGAATGCCCAGCGCGGATCATAGGCGCCGGTCTCGATCATGGTCAGGTCGAACGGACCGTATTTCTCGCCGATGGCCTTGAAGCCGTCGAAGTAGCCGGTGTCGCCGCTGAAGAAAATGCGGAAGTCACCGTCCTGGATCACCCATGAAGCCCACAGGCTGCGGTCGCTGTCACCCAGCCCGCGGCCGGAGAAGTGCTGGCCCGGGGTCGCGGTCAGGCGCAGGCCGTTGGCTTCGGTGGATTGCCACCAGTCCAGCTGCTCGACCTTGCGCGCATCCACCCCCCACGCGACCAGCTGGTCGCCGACGCCGAGCGGTGCAATGAAGCGCGCGGTCTTGCCGGCCAGCTGCATGACCGCGGCATGGTCCAGGTGGTCATAGTGGTTGTGCGAGAGGATCACACCGGCGATCGGCGGCAGCGCGTCGATGCTGATCGGCGGTGCATGGAAGCGTGCGGGCCCCATCCACTGCACCGGCGAGGCCCGCTCGGAGAACACCGGATCGGTCAGCCAGTACTGGCCACGCAGCTTCAGCAGGATCGTGGAGTGCCCCAGCCGGAACAGGCTGCGATCCGGTGCGGCGTCCAGCGTGGCGCGGTCCAGCGGCTTCACCGGAATCGGGTGCGCGGGCACGGTGCCCTTGGGCTTGTTGAACAGGAACGTCCACCAGATCTCCGCGCCGTCGCGCAGGCCCATCGCCGGACGGGGCAGGGCATTGCGGAACCTGCCATCACGGTACTGCGGCGAATCGGGGAAGTCGGGAAGGGACCAGGACTTGCAGAAGGTGTAGGCGGTCACGGCGAGGATTCCGAGCAGGAGGACAAGGAGCAGGCGCTTCATGGGTGACGTCCGCTGAGTACACTGCACAGTGTAGTTTCGTGTTTTTCAAAAGTACACTGTCGAGTGTAAAATGGAGGCATCCGTTCAGTTATCCGGTTTCCGCCATGTCCCGTGCCCTGCAACGCCTGACCGACCGCAAACGTGACGCCATCGTGCGCGCGGCGGTGGAGGAGTTCCGTGCATCGGGCTACGAGGCGACCAGCATGGACCGCATCGCCGAGGCGGCGGGGGTCTCCAAGCGCACCGTCTACAACCATTTCCCGAGCAAGGAAGCACTGTTCTCGATGATCCTGGAGGAGCTGTGGGAGCGCAGCGTGGCCAGCGACGCACTGCCATACCGCGCCGACCAGCCGCTGCAGACGCAGCTGCTGCAGTTGCTGGGCCAGAAGCTGGACCTGCTCAGCGATGGGAATTTCATCGATCTGGCGCGGGTCGCGATGGCCGAGATCATCCATTCACCGGAGCGCGCGCAGGCCATCGTCTGCCGCATGGGCGAGAAGGAAAGTGGCGAGAGTGCCTGGATCCGCGCAGCAATTGCCGATGGCCGCCTGCGCGAGGTGGATCCGGACTTTGCCGGCCACCAGTTGCATGGGCTGGTGAAGAGCTTCGCGTTCTGGCCGCAGGTCACGATGGGGCAGCCACCGTTGACCGCGCAGGAACGTGCGCGCGTGGCCGAATCGGCGGTGGCGATGTTCCTGGGGTTCTACGCGGTCTAGCCGGCTGCGAAGCGACGGAATTCGTCGGCCGGCAGCGCCGCCGAGTACAGGTAGCCCTGGCCGACATCCACCCCGAGTGCGCGCAGCTTCTGTTCCTGGGCCAGGGTCTCGGTACCCTCGGCCACCACGATCGCGCCGCAGCGGTGCGCGACCTCGACGATGAAGCGCACGATCGACTGCGACTTGGCGTCGGACAGCGTGGCGATCAGCGCCTGCTCGATCTTGACCTCGGCGATGGCCAGCTGCGAGAGCAGGATCAGGGTTGAATAGCCGGCGCCGAAATCATCCAGCGACAGGGTGACCCCGGCTGCCAGCAGCTGTGCGATGTTGGCATCGACCACGTCGCGCTCGACGATTTCGGTCCATTCGACGATCTCCAGGCGCAGCATCGCACCGGGGATGTCATGCAGCTGAAGCAGCTCCTGCAGGCGCAGGCCGAAGTCGGGCAGGCGCAGCGATTCGGCTGAAACATTGACTGCAATGGTCAGCGCCGCGCCGTCCCGCCGGCAGTGCTGCAGGAAGTGCACCGCCGACCGCAGCGTGGCCCATTCCAGGTCTGCCAGCCGCCCCTGGCGGCGCAGCAGCGAGATCACCCGCATCGGGGCAATCGGCCGGCCTTCGCCGTCGCGCATGCGCAGCAGTGCTTCGGCGCCGACCAGTTGGCGATCCTGCAGGCGATGCTTGGGCTGGTAGCACAGCGGCGCATTGCCCTGCTGCAGCCAGTGCTCAAGGGCAACCTCGATCAGGGCGTCGATCTCGCTGTCGCGCTGGATCGGGTCATCGAAGAACACCACGCCCGACTCGATTGCGCTCAGTGCCACGGTGATGGCGCGGAACGGAAGATGTCCTTCGTCGGCATCAGCAGGGGGCTTCAATTCAACCACTGCACAGCGGAACAGCGGCCGGAAGCCCGGCCAATCGCGGCCGACCCGATCGGCCAGGTTGCTGGCCAGCTCGGTGATCTGCGGTTGCGTGCGCAGTGTGGACAAGGTCAGGCCGCGCACCAGGATCGCCAGCGCGGCATCACCGAACTGGTGGATCTCCAGCTGCGCAGCCGGCAGCGAGGGCAACAACCGATGCACCTCTTCGGTGCTGTCGCGCTGCCACAGGCCGTTGTCCTGCAACGGCCCGTAGCGCAGGCGCAGATCGCGCAGGTTGCCCATCTCGGCCACGATCAGGCAGGCCTTGCCGGTGCCGTCGTTATCCCGCCAGTACTGCTGCAGGCGTTCACCGAGCGCACGCATGTTGGGCAGCCCGCTGATCGGATCGATGCGTAGCCAGGCCTGTTCGCGCTGGCGTTGCGCATCGATCTGGGCATCGTTGTAGACCAGCGCGAACACGGCGCCGAGCACGAGCAGCGAGACCGGCAGTGCCAGCACGCGCTGGATCGCCAGCTCGGCCACCGGCAGTTGATCGGCGCCAATGATCGCCACACCCAGCGCCAGACCCAGAGCGGTTACCCCGATACGCACGGACCATGCCTGCAGGATCATGCGCGGCGAGAGTTCGTTGAGCATGCGCGGGTACAGGTGCCTGCGCAGCCAGACGCCCGCCACCATCTGCAACACGGCCTCAAGGCTGGCAGGCAGGAAGAACGGGATACCGACGAACTGGTAGCGGGCCAGCAGGGCGGCAGCCAGGCAGGCCAAGCCGCCGCGCCAGCCGCCCAGCAGGCCACTGACCAGCAGGATGTCGAAGCCCAGGTGCAGTTTGACGACACCCTGGGAATAACGGGCCACGAACCAGGAATTGAACAGGTAGATCAGGCCCAGCGCTACGCCGACATACAGGCGACGGCCTTCTATGGCGTGCCCGGCGCGACGGGTGGCGATCAGCAGCACGCCGATCATGCCGATCACTGCCGTGGCCTGCAGCAGATACAGCGGCAGGCTGGGCAGGGCGCTGTCCAGGACCTGGGCCGAGACCCGTGAAAGCGCATCCATAGCAGGTTCCCGCCTGTGACCGACGGCCAGTGACGAGCAGGGTAAACCACGACCGCGCGCGCGGCCACTGAGGGTGCTCTGCGGCGGCCGGCAAGGTCAGTAGCGCGGGTCGGCGATGGCGGGCAGCACCAGTTCGCGCACGAAGCCGGAGGATGACAGCTGCAACAGGGCGCTTACCATGGCCACGACATCGTGGACCGGCACCTGCTCACCGTCGCCGCGCGCTGCGGCCTCGGCCATCGGCACCGACAAGGCGTCGTCGGTGTTGAGGTAGCCCAACTGCAGGCTGGTCACCGCCAGCCGGCGATCGCGGAAGCCCTCGCGCAGCGCATCGGCGATGCCGTTGAGGGCGAACTTCGAGGCGCCGAACGCCACTTCCGGGCGGCCACTGCGAGGCAGGGCCGAGGTCGAACCGGTCAGCACCAGCTGCGGGCGCGCTGCGCTCAGTACGCGGGGCAGCAGGCGTTGCAGCAGTACAAGGGTCGCGGTGATGTTGACGTCGACCAGCTTCGTGAGTGCAGCGTCGCTTTCATCGAGGAAGGCGTACTCGCCGCTGAAGGCCTTGTCTTCCCAGATACCCAGGTTGTGGATCAGTACATCGATATCGGCCGGTGCCTGCGCTGCGATGTGGTCGGCAGCCACGGTCGGCCGGGACAGGTCTGCTTCGATCCATTGCAGGGTGACGCCGTCAGCGCAGGCGATGCCGCACGGGCGGTTGCGCGAGACACCAATCACAGTGTCACCCTTGGCACAGAGGCCTTCCACGAACGCGCGTCCCAGGCCCTTGCTGGCGCCGATGACCATCAATTTCATGTTGCTTCCTCGTTGTACTGCGGCAGCCACGATCGGCTGCCAGAACGGTGCCCACTTGGCGAACGCGCGCAGGCCGCCGCGTTCGGCGGTAGGGGCCAGGCCGTGTCGTCGAACTGGCACCGATACCGTGGCAGCAGCCGTCGCTGCTGCAGGCGCTGGGACGCAGTGGCCGCCGACGGCCCGGTCAGCTCGCTCAGGCTGCCTCCCGCACGGGGGGCGATGTGCGCCAGGATGAGCGAGAATGCGTAGGGTCACCGGCAACAGGAATCTCCTGGCCTGGACGAGCACAACGCCACCCCTGATGGCATGCCGCTGCCGTTGGCGTGGCAGAAAGCGTTGGCCGACGCGCGCATCGAGCGGCAGTCGATGGGTGTTTCGCGGGCCGACGTTGCCCGCGTGCTGCGGCCAGGTAGACTCGACGCCTTCCTCAAGTCGGAACTGATCGACGCCTTCAGTGAGCTGGGCGATGAGATCGCGCGCCTGCGCTGGCTGCAGGCACAGGGACAACCGGCGCCAACGGTGATTGCCACGGCCGAAGAAGCGGGCCGGCACTGGTTGCTGATGAGCGCGCTGCCTGGCCGCGATCTGGCTTCGTCGCCGGAACTCGCGCCGCAGCAACGGGTGGAGATACTGGCCGACGCGCTGCGCGGGCTGCATGCGTTGCCGGTAGCAGCCTGTCCGTTCGATCAGCGGCTGGCCTCGCGCCTGCCGGCCGCGCAGGCACGGGTCGAGGCGGGGCGCGTGGATGCCGATGACTTCGATGACGAACGCCTGGGACAGAGTCCACAGCAGGTCTTCGCCCAACTGTGCAGCACACGGCCCGATCATGAAGATCTGGTGGTCAGTCATGGCGATGCCTGCCTTCCGAATCTGATGGTGGCCGAGGGGCGTTTCAGCGGGTTCATCGACTGTGGGCGACTGGGCGTGGCCGACCGTTACCAGGACCTGGCGCTGGCCGCGCGCAGCCTGGTCCACAACTTCGGTGATACGCGCTGGATCACGCCGTTGTTCCAACGCTACGGCGCTGTGGCCGACGAGCGCCGGTTGGCGTTCTACCGGCTGCTCGACGAGTTCTTCTGAGCTCGCGCGCGGCTGGCGATGGCCGCGCAGATCAGCCCACCGACCACGCTCAGGTGTTCCAGTGCGAAGAACAGGGCCAGCTGCTGTTCCGCGCCGTGCTTGGTCCAGAAGGCATGCACGATGGCGATGGTCAGCAGCATGAACACCGCCAGCGCGCCGCTGCCCAGCCAGAGCAGGCGATCAAGCAGCAGGCACAGTGAGCCACCCAGCAGCACCACGGCGCTGGCGAGGTTGAACAGCACAGGCGGTTGCAGCCCGGCCGCCTGCATTTCGGCGACGCTGTTGTCCCACGCCAGCAGCTTGGCCAGACCCGATGACAGGAACACCACGGCCAGCAGCAGTCGGGCCAGGAACCACAGCACGCGGCTGTCGAGCAGGGCGGTGATCATCCGCGGCATGAAGTCTCTCCGGGTTGGGCTTGGAACGGGCCGCGCAGCATCGGGCCTCAACCGCAGTTGAGGTCAAGGGCCGGCTGAACGGAACTCGCTGGTTGGCCGGGTTGCCATCTTCCAGTTGGACGAACGTTCGTTCATTATTGGCGCCATGAGCCGAGCCGACCGCAACGCGCAACGCAACGCGCAGATCCTGCAGGCCGCCCTGCAGTGCTTCCTCGCCAAGGGATTCCACCAGACCAGCATGCGTGACATCGCGCAGGCGGCCGACGTCAGCCTGGGCAATCTCTACAACCACTTCCCTGGCAAGGAAGCGATCATCCTTGCAGTGGCCGTGGCCGAGAGCGAGGAATTGGCGCCGTTGCTGCAGCGGCTGGCCGTGGCCGACGGTGATCGCACGCAGGTGCTGGCGTTCCTGCAGGACTTCCACGCGCTGTGCAGCCATCCGGAATGGGCGACGCTCGCCGTCGAAGTGCTGGCCGAAAGCGCACGCAATCGGGCCGTGGCCGAGGCATTTGCGGCCAATCGCAGGCAGTTGCAGGCTGTGCTGGCCGAAGCCCTGCAGCAGGTGGCACAGCGTGAACGTCGGCGTCCCGTGCTGGCCCCGGCACTGCAGGCGCAGGTGCTGCTGGATGCCATCGAAAGCGATGCGCTGCGTCGCGGGCTGGGCGAAGCCGGTGGCACCGATGAGGCTCCGCTGGACCCTGGCCTGCTCGCGCTGCTGCTCGGTGCACGCGCATGAGCGCGGTTGGGCGGCGACTGCACGGCCTCGATCTGGCACGGTATCTGGCGCTGGCCGGCATGGTGCTGGTCAATTTCCGCCTGGCGATGGCCGTGCCGGCAGAGGGTCAGGGTTGGCTGGCCGGCTTCTTCCGTCTGCTGGAAGGCAAGGCCTCTGCGACCTTCGTCACCCTGGCCGGACTTGGCCTGGTACTGGCCACACAGCGCCTTGGCTGGATGCCGGCCGGCGCGCAGACCTGGCGGCGCGCGCTGTTCCTGCTGGTACTGGGCCTGCTCAACCTGACCCTGTTCCCGGCCGACATCCTGCACTACTACGCGGTGTATTTCGCGCTGGCGGTGCTGTGGCTGCGTGCATCGTCACGGGTGCTGCTGGCCAGCATCGCCGGCCTGGCGGCCGGGTCGTTCTGGGCACTGCTGCACTGGAATTACAGCCAGGGCTGGAACTGGCAGACGCTGGAGTATGCCGGTCTCTGGCAGTGGCCGGGTGCCGCGCGCAACCTGCTGTTCAACGGCTTCCATCCCTTGCTGCCTTGGATGTGCTTCTTCCTGCTGGGCATGCTGCTGGCGCGCCTGCCGTTGTCACAACCGCGGGCGCAGCGTGCGTTGCTGCTGGTGGGCCTGCTGCTGATCGGCGCAGGCCAGGCCGTGCAGCACCTTGCACAGGGAACGCCCTGGCAGCCGTGGCTGGGAACGCAGCCGATGCCGCCGGGACCGGCCTACGTGTTGACCGGTGCGGGCGCAGCCTGCAGCGCGATTGCCGCGTGCCTCTGGATCAGCCGCCGGTATCCGGGGGATTGGCTGGAACCGCTGACTGCAGCAGGGCGAATGACCCTGACCCTCTACGTCGGCCACATCCTGCTGGGCATGGGTACGCTGGAATGGTTGGGGCTGCTCGATGGCAGCGCGTCGCTACCGACCGTGCTGCTGTGGGCGCTGTTGTTCCTGATGCTGGCCACGGGCGCAGCGTGGCTGTGGTCGTGGCGGTTCACGCGGGGGCCATTGGAAGCGGTGATGCGTCGCGTCGCCGGCTAGCACGTTGGTCGCGCAGGCACGATGTTGTGACGGACATGTCTGTGTCGTGGCGGGCACATCTGCGATAGTTGTCGCAGATAACACTTTCCGCTTGCATCCATGTCATCCGCTTCGGCGCAGCATCTCGGCGAAGTCCTCCAGCAATCCTATGGCATCACCGCGACCGCCGTGGTGCCACGCCCGGTTGGCGCCGATGCCAACGCCAGCGTGTATCGCATCGATGCACGGCGCGGGCAGTGGTGGTTGAAATGCCGCAGTTATCAGGTGGCCCCTGCCGTCTGGGACACCCTGCATTGGCTGCGCGGCACGCTGGGTATCGAGGAGATCGTTGCGCCCTGGCCGGCGTTGACCGGCGGGGCATCGGTGCAGCGCTGGGGCCTGCAGTTCACCCTGTTCCCGTATGTGGAAGGCCAGTCCGGTTTCGAGGCGGCATTGAGCCGCACGCAATGGCAACGGTTGGGCGAGGTGCTGCGGCGCCTGCACGAGGCGTGCCCGCCACCGGCGCTGCAGGAAGCGCTGCCAAGCATCCGGATGGAAACCGCGGCGCTTGATACCGTCGGGCAGTGGCTGGCCGGCGAAGGCCTGGCGGCTGCCAAGGATGGGCTGGGCCGTGCCTTCGTTTCCGTCTGGGAGCAGCAGCACGCGCGCATCGCGGCGCTGCACGCGCAGGCACTGCAGCTGCACGCAGCGTTGCAGGATGTGCCGGTGCGGCTGCACCTGTGCCACACCGACCTTCATGCCGGCAATCTGCTGATGGGCAATGACGGCGGCCTGCACCTGATCGACTGGGATGGCCTCTCGCTGGCACCGCGCGAGCGCGACCTGATGTTCATCGGTGGCGCTGTCGGCGGGCGCTGGGGCCGCGAGAACCCGTTGGGATTCGAGGAGGGCTATGGCAGCGACCGCGGCGACCCTCGCTGGATTGCCTGGTACCGTCACTGGCGCATCCTGCAGGACCTGATCGAGTTCCAGCAGGTCCTGCTGGGCAGCGATGGAGAGGACCGGTCGCCGCAGCTGCGCCGGCAGTCGCTGCATTTCCTCAGCGAACAGTTCGCACCGGGCAATGTGTTCGACGCGGCCGAGCGGGTGTATCGCGCGCTGTAGATCCACGCCGTGCGTGGATGAACCCTGCGCGCTCAGTCAACGGTGGAGGCGCGAAGAGCAGCCGAGCGTAGGCTCGGCTCTACAGAGGAGTGCAGCGTCATCCACGCGTGGCGCGGATCTACTCGGCGGGCTTCGCCGCTGATGAGGCGGCTGCGCTGGCGGCGCGGCGCGAAAGTACGGCCTCGCGGTGGGCAATGTAGGCGTTGGCGGCGAGGATGATGCCGGCGCCGATGATCGTCCAGCGGTCCACGCTTTCGTTGAAAAGCAGCCAGCCGAACAGCGTTACCAGCGGCAGCTGCAGGAAGCTGATCGGGGTCAGCGCCGAGACTTCACCCAGGCGCAGCGCCCGCGTCCACAACAGCTGGCCGATGGTGCCGAGCACGCCGGTGGCCAGCAGCCACAGCCAGGCCATGCCGCTCGGCCAGACCCAGACGAACAGCGCCGGAACCAGCGACAGCGGCACCCAGAACACGTAGGTGTAGAGCACCACGGTATCGGCGCTGTCGACGCGGGTGAGCTGCTTGATCTGGATCGCCACCAGCGAACTGAGCACCGCTGCGGCCACGGCGACCAGGCTGCCCGCGGTGAAGCCGGCGGTACCGGGTCGCACGATCACCAGCACACCGATGAAGCCGACCACGACCGCGGCCCAGCGGCGCACGCGCACGGTTTCACCCAGCCACAGCACGGCGGCAATCGTGACGAACAGCGGCGTGGAGTACGACAGCGACACCGCCTGCGCCAACGGCAGGTGGCCCAGTGCCCAGAACGCGCACAGCATCGAGCCCAGGCCAATCGCACTGCGCACGAAATAGCGCGGCAGCTGTTGTGTCTTCAGCGGAGCACGGCCCGGCCGCAGCAGCATCGGCAGCAACGCCAGCAAGCCGAAGGCATTGCGGAAGAACGCCACTTCCTGGGTTGGCACGTACCGGGTGGCGTAGCGGATCGCGACCGCCATCAGGCCGAATGCCATCGTGCTGCCAAGCATCAGCAGCGCCGCCCGCATCGGGGCGCTTGGGGAAAGGGCGGGGGTATTCACCACTGTGCGCCGAGCAGGCGGGGCTCCGGTTCGATCGGCACACCGAACTTCTCCAGCACCGAGGCCGAAATGCGGCGCGCCAGCGCCAGCAGTTCAGCGCCGCTGGCATTGCCGTGGTTGACCAGCACCAGCGCGTGGCTTGGCGCCACGCCGGCATCACCTTCGCGGAAGCCCTTCCAGCCGCAGGACTCGATCATCCATGCCGCCGAGACCTTGCGCTTGTCATCCTGCTCGGCCGGGAACACCGGCAGGTCGGGGAAATGCTGCAGCAGCACGTCGACCTGTTCCAGCGGCAGCACCGGGTTCTTGAAGAAGCTGCCGGCGTTGCCCAGTACATCCGGGTCGGGCAGCTTGCGGCGGCGGATCGCGATCACGGCATTGGCCACGTCCACTGCGCTCGGCAGCTCCACGCCCTGTGCCTGCAGTTCCTCGCGGATGCCGGCGTAGTCCATGCGCAGATCATGCAGCAGTGGCAGCTTCAGTTCGATGGCGGAGATCAGATAGCGATCGGGTTGCTGCTTGAACACGCTGTCGCGGTAGGCGAAGCCACACTGTTCGTTGTCCAGCCGCACCCAGGCCTGCTCCTGGCAGTCCCACGCTTCGACCGCCTGGATGAACTCGCCGACCTGCGCGCCATAGGCACCGATGTTCTGGATCGGCGCGGCACCGGCCGTGCCGGGAATCAGGGCCAGGTTTTCGAGGCCAGACAGGCCTTCCTGCAGCGACCACATCACCAGGCCATGCCACGGCACGCCGGCACCGGCACGGATCACCGCATGGTCGGCGCGGTGTTCAAGGAAACTGATGTCACGGTTGCCGAACACCAGCACGGTGCCGGGCAGGTCCTCGGCGATCAGAACGTTGCTGCCGCTGCCCAGCACCAGCAGCGGGCCGCTGGCCACCTCAGGCAATGCCAGCACGTCCGGCAGCAGCGCGGCATCGTGCAGTTCCAGCAGCTGCGCGGCGCTGGCCTGCACATGAAAGGTATTCAGCGCCTGCAGCGGCGCATTGCGGGTGAGCGTCCAGCGCAGCGGGGCGTTGCCGGCGATGGTATCCATGGGCGCGCTCACAGTGGGGCCACCGCGCCGCGGCTCGGCGCTTCACGGCGGCGACGGATCGCCTCCACGCATTCGGAAACCAGCGCCGGTCCACGGAAGATCAGGCCGCTGTAGCACTGCACCAGTGCGGCACCGGCCGCCATCTTGGCTACCGCATCGGCGCCGGACAGGATGCCGCCGACGCCGACCAGCGGCACCGATTCGGGCAGGCGCGCGCGCAGGCGGCGCAGCACCAGCGTGGACTGCTCCAGCACCGGTGCACCGGACAGGCCGCCAGCCTCATTGGCCAGCGGATCGCCGGCCACCTTGCTGTGGTCGATGGTGGTGTTGGTGGCGATCACGCCGTCCACCTGCAGTTCGCCCAGCACGCGGGCGGCGGCGTCGATATCGCGTTCGCTGAGGTCCGGCGCCACCTTCACCAGCATCGGCACGCGTCGGCCGTGGCGGGCAGCAAGGTCTTCCTGGCGGTCGCGCAGCTGGCTGACCAGCTGGCGCAGCGCGGTCTCTTCCTGCAGCTCACGCAGGCCGGCGGTGTTGGGCGAGGAGATGTTGACGGTGATGTAGTCGGCCAGCGGATAGACCTTGTCCAGGCAGGCGATGTAATCGTCCACGGCCTGTTCGTTGGGCGTGTCCTTGTTCTTGCCGATGTTGATGCCGAGCAGGCCGCGGCGGTTGCGCGCGCGCTCGACATTGCGCACCAGCGCGTCCACGCCCGCATTGTTGAAGCCCATGCGGTTGATGATTGCGTTGTGCGCCGGCAGGCGGAACAGGCGCGGCTGCGGATTGCCGGCCTGCGGACGCGGGGTGATGGTGCCGATTTCGACGAAGCCGAAACCGAGCGCGAACAGTGCATCGATGTGCTCGCCGTTCTTGTCCAGGCCGGCGGCCAGGCCGACCGGATTGGGGAAGGTCAGCCCGAACACCGTGCTGGGCATCGGCGCGATGCGTGCGGCCAGCAGCGGCGTGGTGCCGGTGCGATAGGCCAGGTCCAGTGCGGACAGGCCGAGGCCGTGGGCGCGTTCGGCGTCGAGCGAGAACAGGAAGGGGCGGGCAAGCGAATACATGCGTCGGTTCAGTCCAGCGTGCCGAGGAAGGCTCGGGTTCGATATTCAAAAGCGACCTGGCCGTCCACCGCATGGGCGGCGAACAGGTCCTGCAAAGCGTCGATCATCGGCGCGTGGCGGGGATGACCGGATTGGGGTGCGTAGGAGGAGGACAGCAGGCGCCCGCGCAGGGCGTCGAAGTCCAGATGCTGCACGTTCGGCAGCTCTACCCTGCCGCGTAGGCCGGGGCCGAACCAGGCCTGCATGGTGGCATCGTCCTGGTAGCGCTCGGCCACAGCGGTGTAGTCGGTGCCGTAGTCCAGCAGCAACTGTTCGTAGCCGATCAGGAACGGGCTGGCATCGAGCAGGCGCGAATTCCAGTAGATCAGTGCCTGGCCACCGGGGCGCAGGATGCGCTGCCACTCGGCGCGCACCGCCACGGTGTCGAACCAGTGGAAGGCCTGCGCGACGCTGACCAGATCGATGCTGGCATCGTCCAGTGTGGTGGCCTCGGCGCGGCCGTCCACCGCACGGAACTGCGGGTACTGCGGTGCCAGCCATTCCTCGGCCGCGCCCCGCATGGCGGCGTTGGGTTCAACCGCGACTACTGGATGGCCGCTGGCCAGGAACAGGCGACTGGAAATACCGGTGCCGGCGCCGATATCGGCGACCACGGCCTCGCGGCTGACGCCCATCGGGCCATGCAGCCACTCCAACAGGGCGGGCGGATAATCGGGCCGGTAGCGGACGTAGTCGGCGACGCGGCTGCTGAAGCGTTCAGTGCTGTCGGAGGCGGTCATGGCGTCAGTTCGACACTGCCGCCAGCCATGCCAGGCCGCCGAAGAACAGGATGAAGACCAGGATGGCGGCAAGCACGGCGCCGACCATGACCCAGCCCAGCACCAGGCCGGTAACGGCCAGGCCGTCGCCTTCCAGTTCATGCGGGCGGCGGCGGATCTCGGCGCGGGCCATGTGGCCGGTGATGATGGCGACGATGCTGGCCACGAAGGGCAGGATGGTCCAGCTGGCGATGCCCATGACCAGGCTGACCACGGCCAGGGCGCTTGTCTGTCGGGGTGCCACGCTCATCGGGTCCTCCTTGGCAGTGTGCACATGATAGTGCCTCTGCCCGGGCAATCCCATGGGCAGTGCCCTGTAGAGCCGAGCCCATGCTCGGCTGCCCCCTTGGGCTGATGCGGGATCGACCGCGTCTTGTGTGCAAGCCGAGCATGGGCTCGGCTTTACAAATTCAGCCCATCAACACCTGGCCGCCATCCACGTTGAGCACACTGCCGGTAACCCAGCGCGCCAGTGGCGAGCACAGGAACAGGGCCGCGTCGGCAATCTCGCGCGGATGGCCGAAGCGGCCGAACGGGATCTTCGCCAGGGTGCCGTGGTACAGCGCTGGATCCTCGATGCGGCGACGGTCCCAGAGCCCGTCATCGAACTCGATCGAGCCCGGTGCGATGGCGTTGACCCGGATCCGGTCCTTGGCCAGTGCCAGCGCCTGCGAGGTGGTGTAGTGCGAAAGCGCGGCCTTGGCAGCGGCGTAGGGTGCGCCGCCGGGACGCGGCTGCTGCGCGGCAATCGACGACAGATTGAGGATGCAGGCATCGCCGGACGCACGCAGCCAGGGCAGGGCCAGGCGCGAGGCACGCACGGCCGCCATCAGGTCGATCTGCAGGCTGGCGGCCCAGCCCTCCTCATTGTCGGCCATGCCGTAGCCGGTGGCATTGTTGACGAGCACATCGATGCCGCCGAGGGCATCGGCGGCGGCCTGCAGCCAGGCCTGGATCTGGCCAGGATCGGCCAGATCGGTGGAAAACGCATGCAATGGCGTGCCCTGCGCCTGTGCATCGGCGCACAGGGCCTCCAGGCCGGCCTGGCCGCGCGCGCAGACCGAGACCTGCGCACCGGCACCAGCAAAGGCCAGTGCCATTTCACGACCAATGCCCTTGCTGCCGCCGGCAATGAGCACGCGGCGGCCGCTGAAATCGAGGATCGGAGCCCCTGCGGGGATCCGACCCTGGGCATGGGTCAGATCCCCGGAGGGACTCTGACCCACAGACGTGTCCGCGTCGTTTGCCATCACAGGTCGAACTTGATGCCCTGCGCCAGCGGCAGCGAATCCGAATAGTTGATGGTGTTGGTCTGGCGGCGCATGTAGACCTTCCACGCATCCGAACCGGACTCGCGGCCACCGCCGGTGTCCTTCTCGCCACCGAAGGCGCCGCCGATCTCCGCACCGGACGTGCCGATGTTGATGTTGGCGATGCCGCAGTCGCTGCCGGCGGCCGACAGGAACTTCTCGGCGGTCTTCAGGTTCTGGGTGAAGATCGAGGACGACAGGCCCTGCGGCACGCCGTTCTGCATGTCGATGGCTTCGTCGAGGGTGTCGTAGGGCATCACGTACAGGATCGGTGCGAAGGTCTCGTGCTGGACCACGGCGTCGCTGTTCTTCAGGCCCGTGACGATTGCAGGCAGCACGAAGTTGCCGGCGCGGTCGATGCGGGTGCCGCCGGTCTCGATGGTGCCGCCGGCCGCCTTGGCCTGGGCGATGGCATCGAGGAACTGCTGCACGGCGCCTTCGCTGTTCAGCGGGCCCATCAGGTTGGCGGCATCGGTCGGGTCGCCGATCTTGCCTTCCACCTGCTTGTAGGCCTTGACCAGGGTGGCCAGCACGTCGGCGTAGATCGAGCGGTGCACGATCAGGCGGCGGGTGGTGGTGCAACGCTGGCCGGCAGTGCCGACCGCGCCGAACACGATGCCCGGCACCGCCAGCTTCAGGTCGGCGGTTTCGTCCAGGATGATCGCGTTGTTGCCGCCCAGTTCCAGCAGGCAGCGGCCGAGGCGGCGTGCGACCTTTTCGTTGACGGTGCGGCCGACCTGGGTCGAGCCGGTGAAGCTGATCAGCGGCACGCGGCGGTCATCGACCATCTTTTCCGACAGCGCGGTGCCGGCATCGTTGATCAGGAAGAAGATGTCCGGGAAGCCCGCTTCGCGCAGGGCGTCGTTGCAGATCTTCAGCGAGGCGATGGCGGTCAGCGGCGTCTTGTTGGACGGCTTCCAGATGCACACGTCGCCACAGATTGCCGCCAGGAACGAGTTCCAGCTCCACACCGCAACCGGGAAGTTGAAGGCCGAGATGATGCCGACCAGGCCCAGCGGATGGTACTGCTCGTACATGCGGTGGCCGGGGCGCTCGGAATGCATGGTGTAGCCGTACAGCATGCGGCTCTGGCCCACGGCGAAATCGGCGATGTCGATCATCTCCTGCACCTCGCCATCGCCTTCCGGCTTGCTCTTGCCCATTTCCAGGGCAACCAGCGAACCCAGGGCGTCCTTGTGCCTGCGCAGTGCTTCACCGCACAGGCGCACGGCTTCACCGCGGCGCGGCGCCGGCGTGGTACGCCAGACCTTGAAGGCTTCCTGCGCGCGGGCGACGACGGTCTCGTACTCGGCCTCAGTGGTGGCGCGGACCTGCGCAATCGGCTCGCCAGTGGTCGGGTTGACCGGGGTGATCAGCTCACCGCTGGTCGCGCTCGACCACTCCCCGTTGCCCAGGTACGTGCCAGCGTTGATCGCGTCCAGGCCAAGGGACTTGAGCAGCTCGGAAGACATGCAGACTCCTGTGTTTCGTTACGTTGTTTGGCGCCATCGCGGGCAGGTGGGGGACGCGATGAACTGAATCGCCGATGGTAGCAGAGCGCCCCGACCGGCCATGGTGCAACGCGCCAGGGGAACCGGGTGGAACATGAATGCTTGGAGGGCAGGGCACGTTGGCTGTAAACTTCCCGGCTGCATGGCCCCGTAGCTCAGCTGGATAGAGCGTCCCCCTCCTAAGGGGAAGGTCGCCCGTTCGAATCGGGCCGGGGTCACCATGTTCGCGGCGCCACGTCCGCGCGCTGCCCGCGAGGTCACTCGGATATGCTGGCGCCTCACCCCGCGATCCGGCCGCCATGGACCACCGCCTGCAGCCCGTGCAACCCCACGACTACGCGCTCATCGCCGGGTGGCTGGATTCGGCCGCAGCCACGTTGCGCTGGGCCGGGCCGGGCGTGCCCTATCCACTGCCACCCGATCAGTTCGAGAACGTATTGCAGCTGCGCGAACGCCCGGGATGGCTGCTGTTGGCAGAAAACGGCATGCGCGTGGGTTTCGGCCAGGCCTGGCGCACCCAGCCGGATACGATGCATCTGGGCCGTCTGCTGGTTGCCCCGCAGGCGCGGGGCTGCGGTCTCGGGCGGAGGTTGGTACACGCGCTGATCGAGCAGGCGTTCCAGTCTGATGCCGTTGAACGGCTGACCTTGCGGGTCTATCGGGACAATGCCGCCGCAGTTGCGTTGTACCGGACCCTCGGTTTCGAGCCGGTGGACGCTGCATCAACGCCGGCGCTGCTGTTCATGCAGCGGGCCCGGCGCTGAGCATGGCCACGCAGGCCGGTACGCCTTCAGTCCTGCCTGAGCAGTTCAACCAGCTGGCGCAGGCGATAGGGCTTGGGCAGGAACTCCACCTGCTCCGGAAGCGGCGGCAGTTGCGAACGCGCATAGCCGGAGGACAGGATCATGCGTGCATGCGGCTGCTCACGCGCGACGTGCTCGCTGAGTTCAATGCCGGACATGCCATTGGGCATGCTGACATCGCTGAACACCACGTCGAAACGTGCGTCGCCCTTCAGCAACGCAGCGGCTTCATGCCCGTCGGCGGTGGTGGACACCTCGATGCCGAAATCGCGCAGGGCCATGCCGATCATCTCGCGCAGATCGTTCTGGTCCTCCACCATCAGTACGCGGATCGGGTCATCGGTCATGGGTAAATTCCTCGGTTGCGGGGAGCAGCAGGCTGACCGTGGTGCCGACACCGGGCGTGGTGGACACGTCGACGAAGCCGCCGCTCTGGGTAGTGAATCCGAACACCTGGCTCAGGCCCAGTCCGCTGCCCTTGCCGATGTCCTTGGTGGTGAAGAAGGGCTCGCTGGCCCGCTCGGCGATGTCGGCGGCCATGCCGTGGCCTTCGTCGCAGACGCTGAGGGTGACATAGCCGCGTTGCAGCGTGGTGTCCGCATCCGGGTCGAGGCGGTGTTCCAACGCGGTGCCGATCAGGATGCGGCCGCCATCGGCGGTGGCCTCCACGGCATTGGCCACCAGGTTCGCCAGGGCGGTCTGGAGCTGCATCGCATCGGTGCTCACCTGCGGCAGGCCCGGGGTGAGATGGGCTTCCAGTACCACCGTGGGCGGGCAGGCGCGTTGCAGGTCCGGCAGCCACTGCCGTACCAGCGCATTGATGTCCACCGATTCCCGGATCAGGGTCTGGCCGGTGCTGAAGGCCAGCAGCTGGCGGGTCAGCAGCGCGCCGCGGTCGGTGGCTGCCTGCGCGGCATCCAGCAGCTCGGCTGCGCGTGCATCGTCACTGCTGACACGCAGCGACAGCAGGTCCAGGGCGTTGCCGATGGTGGTCAGCAGGTTGTTGAACTCATGTGAGAGGCCGCGGCTGAGCCGGCCAACCGTCTCGAACTGCTGGGTATTGCGCAGCGCACGCTGGGCATCGCGCAGCAGCCGCTGCGCTTGCCACTGCTCGGTGATGTCACGGGTGATCTTGACGAAGCCGAGCAGTTCGCCGGCTTCCACGACCGGTTCGATGACCACGCTGGCGCGGAACGACGAGCCATCGCGGCGAACGCGCCAGCCCTCACTGGCGACATGCCCCTGCTGCGCTGCGACGCGAAGCAGGCGCTGGGGTTCACCGGCCTCGCGGTCGGCGGCCAGGTAGAAGCGGCTGAAGTGCGTTCCCACCACTTCATCGGCTGAATAGCCTTTGATACGTTCGGCGCCCGGGTTCCAGCTGCACACGATGCCTTCAGGATCAAGCAGGTACAGCGCATGGTCGCGCACGCTGTCGATCAGCAGTCGCAGTTGTCGGGAAGGGTCCGTCAGCACGGACGTCGTAGAGGCGGCTGCGTCCACGTGTAAATAGTGTTACCCCTGTGAGGGACGTGAAGCTAGGCACTCAAGTGTGAAGGATGCGTGCACACCTGACACGTGCCATTTGTCCTGTGCGGCTGAATGCGACACGGAGTACCATCTTCCACCCTTTGCCTTCTGGAACCGACCTGCATGCGTCCTGGTGCGACTACGCGTGACCGCTGGATCTGGATGACGTCCGCCGTGCTGCTGACCGCGACCATCGCGTTGGAACTGGTCGTCCCGCTCGGCTACGCGGTATGGCTGGCCTACTTCCTCGCGGTCGGCGTGACGGTGTTCCAGCGCAGTGCACGCGCGCCGTTCGTGGTCGCGGTGATCGCCTGTGTCCTGCTGGTGATCGGCTTCAACGTTGCGCCAGCCAGCAACAATTCGTCGTTCTCGCTTGTCAACCGAACCGTCGGTGGCTGCGCCTTCCTGATGATCGCACTGATCGTCTCGCGCGCGATCCAGGCCCGGCGCCAGGCGATGCGCGCGCTCTGGCTGCAGGAGGCCGAGAACGCGGTGGCGATGAGCCTGCGCGGTGACCTCGGGCCGGAGCAGATCGCCGAGGCGGCAGCAGTAAGCCTGGCCGGGCAGCTGGATGCAGAGGTCGGTGCGGTCTATCGCCTGGACGGCGGCCGCCTGCAGCTGACCGGTGGCGTGGCGCTGCCCTCTGGGACGCCGGCCTCCCTGGCCCTGCACGAAGGACTTGCCGGGCAGGTTGCGCGGGACGAACGCATCCGCCACCTGCACGGCAAAGATGCTGCCGTGCTCGAACTGCAGACCAGCCTGGGCCGGCTGCCGGTGCGCGAGCGCATCCTGGCGCCGATCAGCAGCGATGGTGCGGTGGTCGGTGTGATCGAGCTGGGCCGCGCGCGGGCGGGTGAACAGCGTGATCTGGATCGCGAGCTGCTGGAGCGCTGCGCCGACACCATCGGCATGGCACTGCGCGCATCGCTGCTGCGTGCGCAGCTGGTGGTGTTGCTGGAAGAGTCGCAGCGCCAGGGCGAGGAGCTGCAGGCCCAGCAGGAAGAGCTGCGTGTGGCCAACGAGGAACTGGAAGAGCAGAGCCGCAGCCTGTTGCAGTCGCAGAGCCACCTGGAAGAACAGCAGGCTGAGCTGGAACAGAGCAACGTGCAGCTGGAAGAGCGCACCCACGAGCTGGAGGCGCAGAAGCAGGCACTGCTGGTTGCGCAGAGCCAGCTGGTGCGCAACAGCAACGAGCTGGCGGCGACCTCGCGCTACAAGTCCGAATTCCTGGCCAACATGTCGCATGAGCTGCGCACGCCGCTGAACAGCTCGCTGATCCTGGCCAAGCTGCTGGCCGACAACAAGGACGGCACGCTGACCGAGGAACAGGTGAAGTACGCGCGTGCGATCCTGTCGTCCAACAACGACCTGCTGGCGCTGATCAACGACATCCTCGACCTGTCGCGCATCGAGGCCGGCCATGTCGAACTGTCCGATGAAGTGGTGGTGGTCGAGAGCGCGCTGCAGCGCCTGCGCGAGACGTTCGAGCCGATGGCGCGGCAGAAGGGCCTGGCCCTGCAGATCGAAGCCGACGCCGTGGCACCGACCCAGATGGTGGTTGACAGCCAGCGGCTGCAGCAGATCCTGAAGAACCTGCTGGCCAACGCGGTGAAGTTCACCGAGCATGGCAAGGTCAGCCTGCACGTGCGTGCCGGCGGCAACGGCCGCATCCGGTTCGAGGTCTGTGACACCGGCATCGGCATTGCCCGCGAGCAGCTGGATGTCATCTTCGAAGCGTTCCGCCAGGCCGATGGCAGCACCCGCCGTCGCTACGGCGGTACCGGCCTGGGCCTGTCGATCTCGCGCGATCTGGCCGAGCGCATGGGCGGCGGCATCCAGGTCGACAGTGAGCCCGGGCGCGGCAGCTGCTTCATCCTGGAGCTGCCGTTGCAGGGTGCGCCCGCGGCGAGCGCAGCCGACGCTGCCGAGGTCCTCGTGGCAGCGCCGCCGACGGCGCCGGCCGTGCTGCCGGCCGCGCCCGTACGCGCTGCGAGCGCGGCAGCGCCGGTTACTGCGATGGCCGGCGTAGCCGACGACCGCGGTCGCCGCCAGCGCGCCGGGCGCCTGATCCTGGCGGTCGAGGACGATGCCACGTTCGCCGAAGCGCTGGTGGCGCTGGCCCATGAACTGGAGTTCGACTGCGTGGTGGCGGGCACGGCGGAAGAGGCGCTGGCCCTGGCCAGCGAACTGCGCCCGAACGGCATCCTGCTCGATATCGGCCTGCCGGACGTGTCGGGCCTGAGCGTGCTGGAACGCCTGAAGCGCAACCCGGACACCCGCCACATCCCGGTGCATGTGGTCTCGGCCACGGACCGCAGCCAGGTGGCGCGTGAGCTGGGCGCGATCGGTTTTGCGATCAAGCCGACCACGCGCGAGCGGCTGGTGACGGCCATCGAACAGCTGGAACAGACCAGCCAGCGCGACATGCGGCGGCTGCTGATCGTGGAGGACGACAACGAGCTGCGCCACAACCTGGAACTGTTGCTGGGCCGCGACCAGCTGCAGATCGTCGCCGTAGGCACTCTGGCCGGCGCACTGGAACAGCTCAGTACGGTCACGTTCGACTGCATGGTGATGGACCTGTCGCTGCCCGACGGCAGTGGCTACGACCTGCTCGAGCACATGGCCGGCAACGACGATGTCGGTTTCCCGCCGGTGATCGTCTATACCGGCCGCGCACTCAGCCGCGAGGAAGAGCAGCGACTGCGCCGCTATTCCAAGAGCATCATCATCAAGGGCGCGCGTTCGCCCGAGCGCCTGCTGGACGAGGTGACCCTGTTCCTGCACAGCGTGGAGGCCAACCTGCCCAGCGACCAGCAGCGCCTGCTGCGCGAGGCCCGCCGTCGCGACACCGTGCTCGACGGTCGGACGGTGCTGCTGGCCGAGGACGACGTGCGCAACATCTTCGCACTGTCCAGCGTGCTCGAACCCCTCGGCGTCACGCTGGAGATCGCGCGCAATGGCCAGGAAGCGGTGGATCGCCTGGCCGAGCGCGAGGTCGACCTGGTGCTGATGGACATCATGATGCCGGAGAAGGATGGCCTTGCTGCGATGCGCGAAATCCGCGCGCAGCGCCACCTGCGGGACCTGCCGATCATCGCGCTGACCGCCAAGGCCATGCCGGACGACCGTGAGCGCTGCCTGCAGGCCGGCGCCAACGACTACATCGCCAAACCCATCGACGTCGACAAGCTGGTCTCGCTGTGCCGGGTCTGGTGCTCGCGGCAATGAACGAGCAGGCCCTGTTCGACCTCGAGCTGAAGGTGCTGCTGGAAGCGCTTTACCAGCGCTACCACTACGATTTCCGCAGTTATGCGGTGTCGTCGCTGCGCCGGCGGATCCGCCAGGCCATGCAGCGCTATGAGTGCGAGCGGCTGGCCGACCTGCAGCACCGCCTGCTGCACGAGCCGGACCTGTTCGCGCAGGCGATGCAGTTCTTCACCGTGCAGGTCTCGGAGATGTTCCGTGACCCGGCCTATTTCCGCGAGCTGCGCGAGCAGGTGGTGCCGGTGCTGCGCACCTACCCGTCGGTGAAGCTGTGGGTGGCCGGTTGCAGTACCGGCGAGGAAGTGTGGTCGCTGGCGATCCTGTTGCACGAGGAAGGCCTGCTGGAGCGCAGCATCGTCTACGCCACCGACATCAATCCGGCAGCCCTGGCCACCGCCGAGGCCGGCGCCTATGGCATCGACCGGATGGCCCAGTTCAGCCGGAACTACCTGGCGGCCGGTGGCAGCGCCTCGCTGTCCGACTACTACGCCACGGCCTACGATGGCGCGGTGTTCGATCGCCAGCTGCGCCGCAACGTGGTGTTCGCCGACCACAGCCTGGCCACCGACACCGTGTTCTCCGAGGTGCACCTGGTGTCGTGCCGCAATGTGCTGATCTATTTCAACCGCGATCTGCAGGACCGCGCGGTAGGCCTGTTCCGTGAAGCGCTGGTGCATCGCGGCTTCCTTGGCCTGGGCAGCAAGGAGTCGCTGCAGTTCGGGCGCCACCACGGCGCGTTCGAGACCTGCTCGCGGGAGCATCGCCTGTACCGGAAGGTTGCCTGATGGCACTGCCGACACGACCGGCGGTGCTGGTGATCGGGGCCTCGGCGGGTGGGGTCGCGGCGCTGCAGGCGGTGCTCGGCGCGCTGCCCGCGGCTCTGCCGGCGCCGGTGCTGGCGGTGCTGCACCTTCCGCGCGACCGCAGCAGCCGCATCGCCGACGTGCTGGCGCCGTACTGCGCGCTGCCAGTGCGCGAGGCCGAAGACAAGCAGCCGCTGCAGCCTGGCACGGTGACCTTTGCGCCACCGGACTATCACCTGCTGGTGGAAGACGCCGGTTCGCTGGCGTTGTCGGTGGACGCACCGGTGCTGTTTTCCCGCCCGGCCATCGATCCATTGTTCGAGTCGGCTGCGGCCGTGTTCGGCGCGCAGGTGCTGGCCCTGCTGCTGACCGGTGCCAGCAGCGATGGTAGTGAAGGGGTGGCCGCGGTGCGCGCCGCCGGCGGCCGCGCCTGGCTGCAATGTCCCGAGGAGGCCGAGGCGTCGATGATGCCGGCCTCCGCCCTGCAGCACGCCGGCGCCGATGCCGTGCTGCCCCTCGAACTGATGTGCCGTCGCCTGAAGGAGCTGTTTGCATGAACCTGTTGCCGCCGGACCCTGCGCAGTCGCAGACCCCGGTCAACCTGCTGATCGTCGATGACGTGCCGCAGAACCTGGTGGCCATGCAGGCGCTGCTGCAGCGCGAAGGCGTGAACCTGCTGCTGGCCGGCTCGGGCGCACAGGCGCTGGAACTGCTGCTCGAGCATGAGGTGGCGCTGGCCCTGCTGGACGTGCACATGCCGGAGATCGATGGCTTCACCCTGGCCGAGCTGATGCGCGGTTCACACCGCAGCCGGGATGTGCCGATCATCTTCCTGACCGCCTCGCCGGACGACCCGCTGCGCGCGTTCAAGGGCTACGAAACCGGCGCGGTCGACTTCCTGCACAAGCCGGTGGCGCCGCAGGTGATCCTGAGCAAGGTCAATGTCTTCATCGAGCTGTACCAGCAGCGGCAGCTGCTGAAGGCGCGCAACGAGGCGCTGGAGCGCTCGCTCAAGCTCAACGAGACGATGGCGGCGGTGCTCACCCATGATCTGCGCACGCCGCTGTCGGCGATCCTGCTGTGTGCCGACAAGCTGGCGCTGGAGCTTCCTGCGGGCAATGACGGCGCGCAGCAGACCCTGAAGCACCTGGAGGCCAGCACGCTGCGCATGGCGCGCATGGTCGAGCAGCTGCTGGACTTTTCGCGGATCCGCAGCGGCGGGCTGCGTCTGCAGGCCAGCGCCTGTGATCTTGCCGAGGTCACGCGTGCGGTGGTGGCCGAAGCGGGCAGCGCCCACAGCCACGCACGGGTGCATCTGGATATGCTGGGCGATACCCGCCTGCAGGGTGATCTGGATCGGCTGGGTCAGGTTGCCGCCAACCTGATCGGCAATGCGCTCACCCATGGCGGTGAGGCGAGGGTGGAGGTGGACGGCCGTGATCCGCGCAGGGTGCTGCTGCGGGTGAGCAACGCGGGACGGATCGACGACGCGCTGCTGCCGCGCCTGTTCGAGCCGTTCAAGGCCAGCTTCCATCCCAGCAATGGCCTGGGGTTGGGCCTGTATATCGTCGATCAGTTCGTGCGCGCGCACGGCGGGCACATCGCAGCGCGAAATGAAGCCGGTCAGGTGGTGTTCGAAGCCCGGTTGCCGAGGCGCGTAGAGGGGCTGCCGGCGGCCGCTACCTGAATTCTTCAGGAAAAACCTGCGGGCACTGAGACGGACTCGTCCGCAGCTGCTACCGTGGGTGTACATCTTGTCAAGGAAGCGCCATGCCACTGCGTGCCATCGCCTACGTCAGCCAGGCGCTACCGGATCTTTCCGCTGAACGGCTGCGGGCGCTGGTCGATGATGCAGCCCGTTTCAACAAGATGGCGGGCGTGACCGGTGTGCTGCTGCATGACGGCGGGCGATTCCTGCAGTACATCGAAGGGCCGCCGGATGGTATCGATTCGGTGTACGAACGCATCCTGCAGGCCGGTAGCCATATCGACATCATCGAACTGGCGCGTGGCCGCCTCGGCCAGCGCCAGTTTCCGTACTGGTCGATGCGCGCGTTGCCGGTGGAGGAGGCGCTGCTGCGGCAACTGTCTTCCAGTGACTGGTCAGGTTTCACCCGCGCGTTGCATGGTGACCTGTCGGCGCCGACCCCGGTGGATCTGCTCGATCAGGTCGTGCAACCGGTGCTGCACGCAGGTTGAACCCGCGTGGAAGGTTCAGCGCGCTGCATTTCCGCAGTAGGCGGCGTGCAACGCCTGCAATACGCCCAGCGCCGGCCCTTCCACCACCCGGTAGTGGATCGCCTGCGCTTCGCGCCGGGTCGCGACGATGCCAAGTCCGCGCAGCACCGCCAGATGTTGGGACAGCGCTGATGCGCTGAGCCCGGTCAGTGCCTGCAGTTCCGGTACTGGCGCCTCGCCTTCGACCAGCCGGCACAGCACGCGCAGCCGTGCAGGATGGGCCAGGCTTTTGAGCAGCGCAGCGGCCTGGGCGGCATGCCCGGCCATCGCGGCACTGTCGAACTCGATGCGGGCCATGGTTGACCTTTTGGTTTAGATAAAGCTAATTTAGAAAAAGCTAATTCAAAAGGCAAGCGAATGAAATGAACGGAACAAGCGGAGGCAGGTCATGACCGTGCCATGGGCCGCCGTCGCGGGGGGCGCATTGATCGGTGCGGCGGCGGTGGTGTTGCTGGCAACCACGGGCCGGGTAGCCGGCATCAGCGGCATCGCCGCTGGCAGCGTGCGCGCAACGCCGGGCGATCGCGGCTGGCGCTGGGCATTCCTGCTCGGCCTGCTTGCCGCTGGCGGGGGTGTGCTGTACTGGCAGGCCGTGCCAGGCCAAGCGCCCCGCGACCTGTTGCGTGACGCCTTGCCGGCGTGGCAGCTGGTTGGCGCCGGCCTGCTGGTCGGATTCGGTACGCGGTTGGGCAACGGCTGCACCAGTGGTCATGGGGTGTGCGGCTTGGCCCGCGGCTCAATGCGGTCACTGCTGGCGGTGGTGGTGTTCATGGCCTGCGCAATGTTGACCACATTCCTCATCCGTCATGGCGGGGGCTTCGCATGAGCCGCGTGATGGTGGCCGCCGGCGCGGCAGGGGCGCTGTTCGGCGCGGGCCTGGCGCTGGCCGGCATGACCGATCCGCGCCGCGTCCTCGGTTTCCTCGACATCGCCGGCGATTTCGATTCCACCTTGGCCTGGGTGCTGGCCTCGGCACTGCTGGTCAGCGCGGTCGGCCAGCGCTGGGTGCTGCGGCGCCCGCGGCCGTCATGCGCAACGGGCTTCCAACTGCCCGCTGCGCGCGGTGTCGATGTACGCCTCGTGCTGGGCGCGGCATTGTTCGGAATGGGTTGGGGATGGGCAGGCTATTGCCCGGGCCCTGCCATCGCCGGGCTGGCGGTGGGATCGCGCGAAGCGCTTTGGTTCGTGCCGGCGATGCTTGCAGGTTTCTGGCTGCACGATCGCCTGGTTCGCCGGGGCTTCACCGCTGTGTCACCCTGAATCGGGTCATATCCACGGATCACGGGGAAAGGAGCGCAACGACATGGCACGGATGAAGTGGAAGGAAAGGGCACTGCTGGCGGTCGCGCTGGCTGCCGCAGTGGCACCGGCGCTGGCCTGCACGCGCGCGGTCTACCTGGGCGACAACGGTGATGTGATCACCGCGCGCTCCATGGACTGGAAGGTTGATGTGGCGACCAACCTCTACGTGCTGCCGCGCGGCATCGCGCGCACCGGCCAGGCCGGGCCGAAGTCGCTGGCCTGGACGGCGCGCTACGGCTCGGTGGTGGCCACCGGTTATGACGTATCGACCACCGATGGCATGAACGAGAAAGGCTTGGTGGCCAACCTGCTGTGGCTGGTCGAATCGGAGTATCCGAAGCAGCGCGGCAACAAGCCGGGCCTGGCCATCTCACTATGGGCGCAGTACGTGCTGGACAACTTCGCCACCGTAGACGAGGCGGTCGCGGCGCTGCAGCGCGAGCCGTACTCGATCGTCACCGACAAGGTACCGGGCGAAGACCGCCAGGCCACGCTGCACCTGTCGCTGTCAGATGCCAGTGGCGACAGCGCCATCGTCGAATACATCGGCGGTCGCCAGGTGATCCACCATGACCGGCGCTACCAGGTGATGACCAATTCACCGATCTTCGAGCAGCAGCTGGCACTCAACAGTTACTGGCAGCAGATCGGCGGCACGGTGATGCTGCCGGGCACCAACCGCTCAGCCGACCGTTTCGCGCGCGCCTCGTTCTACATCAACGCCATTCCCAAGGCGGAAGACCCGGTGGTGGCGCTGGCCAGTGTGTTCAGCGTGATCCGCAACGCCTCGGTACCGTATGGCATCACCACCCCGGGCGAACCGAATATTTCATCCACGCGCTGGCGCACCGTGGCCGACCACAAGCGGCGGTTGTACTTCTTCGAATCGGCACTGACACCGAACACCTTCTGGGTCGACCTGAACAAGGTCGATTTCGGCGGCAAGGTGCTCAAGCTCGATCTCGGTCCGGACCAGCGCAATACCTTTTCCGGCGACGCGCTGGGCCACTTCGTGCCCAGCGCACCGTTTGCGTTCCTCGGCGTCGACGGTTAGTTCGACGCCTGGCTGGAAGCCGGATAGACCGCCTGGATCGTGCAGCCGCCGCGGGTGTACTGCGGCAGCGGCGCCAGCGCGTCGTTGCGCAGGTCACCATTCTCGAATCCGGCGGTGAGGATGCGATCGCCCGGATTGCCACAGATCAGGCCGTTCTGCATGCCGGAGTGGAAGCTCAGCTGTGGCGCACGGTCGAGCTGGCGGCAGTGGCTGCCAAGCTCCACGCGATAGTAGCGGTGACCCCCATTCCGATGCGGATTGGTCTCCACCAGCATGCCCTGCGGGTCGGACGACCACGCGCGCACGTTGCGCGTGGCAAAGCAGTACGACGGCGAACCACCGAAACTGCGTCGGATGTCCCTGCGCTCGCGGATGGTCAGGGCGGGCAGGGTGGCCATGCGCAGGCGGTCGCTGTCGCGGGCCACGCTGGCGTAGTCGCGATCCTGCACGGGGGTCACCGCGCTGATCGCGCAGCTGCGGCCATCGACCACCACACGCTCGCTGGGGCGACCGCAGGCCCAGCCGGCGGGTGCTTCAAGTTTCAGCGTGGTGGCACCGCGGACGCCGGGGCACTCTTCGCTGAAGTCGATCCGATAGGCCTGGCCCGAGGCGGCTCGCAGGGCGATTGAACGCGATGACGCCTGCTCCACTTCCTGGACGCCGACCGCGTCCATGCAGTGCGGGGCCGGTGGCGTACGTTCCTGCGCGGAGGCCGAGGCGGTGAGCGCCAGGCCGAGGCTGGTGGCAAGCACCAGGGACAGCCGCTGATGGGTCATGACCTGCACTCCCTGCGTTGGATGACGGATCGACTATAGCAGCGGTTTGCACGGCCGTTGTTACACGCGCACACTGCCCGGATGGGCGCCATCTTCCATCTGCGGCACTACGGGCAGGCCACCGGCCTGGACCGCCATGACTACGCGCAGTGGGTGCTGCCGCTGCAGGGCGAACTGCAGTTCGAGATGGAAGGGCGCGGCGGCCGGCTGGACCTGCTGCAGGGGGCATTTGTCGCCGCCGGCGAAGCACATGACCAGATGGCGGACGGCCCCAATGGTTTCGTGATCGTTGATTGTCCTCCAGGCGTGCTGGATGACGGCACGCAGGAGCATCTGTGCCGCCAGCGCTGGCTGCATCTGCCGCTGGCATTGCGTCGGCGCCTGGCCGAGGTGCAGGCAGGGCAGCCGATGCCGGCGTTGCTGCCGCAGTTGCTGCAGGTATTTGCACCGGCGGGCAGTGGGGCGCGCATGCAGGGCCTGTGCGCGGCGGTGCAGGCCGATCCCGGCCGGGCCTGGCCGGTTGCCCGGATGGCCGGATTTGTCGGTGTCAGCGAGAGCCGGTTGCACGCATTGTTCCAGCGCGAGTTCGGGCTGAGCCCGCAGGCCTGGCTCAGCGCGTGCCGCTTACGCTGGGCCAAGCATCAGCTGCGCACCACTGCCGCGCCGATCAGCGATATCGCACTGGCTGCAGGTTATTCCGAGCAGAGCGCACTGACCCGTGCGCTGCGCCGCGAATGTGGCCAGACCCCCGCTGCGTGGCGCAGGCGTGCCGGCTGAGTTGTAGAGCCGAGCCGATGCTCGGCTGCCCTTATCTGCACGACGGTGAATCGCAGCCGAGCATGGGCTCGACTCTACAGAGGTGACAAGGCAGTAGCCTCGGTCAAGAGTGCCCACCGGCCAGCGCTTACACTGCGCGGCCCGTTCCATCCCCCCGGACAACCCGAATGCGCAACAACCCGATGGCCGTGGGCATCGCCAATGGCGTGGCCGCTGGCGCACTGTGGGGCGTGGTCTTTCTTGCGCCTGCCGTGCTTCAGTCGTTCAATGCGTTGCAACTGTCCGCCGGCCGCTACCTGGTCTATGGCCTGATGGCAGTCGCCCTGCTGCTGCCGCGATGGAAGCGGCTGGCACCGCGGCTGGGCCGTGCCGAATGGATCGGCCTGCTGTGGCTGAGCCTGGCAGGCAACCTGGTGTATTTCCTGCTGCTGGCCACCGCCGTGCAGTGGGCCGGTGGCGCTGCGGCATCGCTGATCGTTGGCCTGATTCCGGTGGTGGTCACCCTCGTTGGCGTGCGCGAGCCGGGCGCTGTACCACTGAAACAGCTGCTGCCGGCACTGGGGCTGTGCGTGCTGGGGGTCGCCCTGGTGGGTTGGGAAGCGCTGATGTCCGAGCACCTGGCCACCCCGTGGCGGCAGCGCCTGATCGGGCTGCTGTGCGCGTTCGGTGCGCTGTTCTCGTGGGCGCTGTATTCGATCGGCAACAGCCGCTGGCTGGCGCGCAGGCCGGACCTGTCCAGCCATGACTGGTCGCTGCTGACCGGCGTCACCACCGGCGGCCTGGCCCTGCTGCTGGTGCCGATGGCCTTCATCGGGCACACCGGCAGCCATACCGCGGCGCAATGGAGCGGGTTCTGGGCGATCAGCGCCGGCGTGGCAGTGGTGGCCTCGATCCTCGGCAGCGCATTCTGGAACCGCGCCAGCCGCCTGCTGCCACTGACCCTGACCGGCCAGATGATCGTGTTCGAGACCCTGTTCGCGCTGCTGTACGCCTTTGCATGGCAGCAGCGCTGGCCCTCGCTGCTGGAAGTGCTGGCAATCGTGTTCCTGGTGGCTGGCGTGATGCTGTGCGCGCATGCCCACCGCACGCCGCGGGCGATCGCCGGACATGCCGGTTGAATACGCTCGTCAAGCGTGCTGATGCCGGCTTGGTCTCAGATGCAACCAAATGCCGGCACGTTGGCCGATGATCGCCGCAGCGGATTTCTGCATCGCAGCACTTGACAGCCACCCGGCGCGCAGTGTTTTCTGTACGCCATGGTCCTTGATGCCGCCCACGCCAGCCTGATCGCCCCCGCCATTGCGGGCCGTTCGACTGCGCCGGTCGCGACCATCACCACCATTACCACCACCACCGTCACCACTGCCCTGGTGCGGCCCGTCGTCTTCGTGTAACTCCCGAAAACCACGGCCCCGCACCCTACAGGTGGCGGGGAAACTCGACATCTGCATGCGACGGGGCCTCCTACCGAGGTCTGCATGTCTCCCCACGCCCCCGCTCATTCCGTTGCCCCGGCCGACCTGGCTGCCGCGTTCACCGTCGTGCACAAGTTCGGCGGCACCTCGGTGGCCGATGCCGAACGCTATCGCCATGTGGGCGGCCTGTTGCTGGCCCGTCCCGAATCGCTGCAGGTCACTGTCGTCTCGGCGATGAAGGGCGTCACCGACGCGCTGATCGAACTGGCCCAGCTGGCGGCCAAGGGCGATGGAGGCTGGCGTGAGGCCTGGCATGCCCTGCGCGCACGCCATCGCGGCGCTGCCGTGGCGCTGCTGGGCGAGCAGGTGGGCGAGACGGTCGAATGGATCGACGCCCGCTTCGATCAGCTGGCCGAAGTGCTGGCCGCGCTGGCGGTGATCGGCGAGCTGCCGCGCGAGGTGCTGGACCGTGTGCAGGGCTTGGGCGAAGTGTTCTCCGCACAGCTGCTCGGCGCGCATCTGCGTGCGCTGGGCGAAGACTGCGCGGTACTCGACGCGCGCGATGTGCTGGTGGTCGGGCATGGCGAACTCGGCGTGGATGTCGACTGGGAAGCCAGTGCCGACCGCCTGGCCAAGTGGCGCCTGCAGCATCCGCAGTCGCGCCTGGTTGCCACCGGATTCGTCGCACGCGATCGCGATGACCGCATCACCACCCTCGGCCGCAACGGCAGCGACTATTCCGGTGCGATCTTTGCCGCGCTGTTCAACGCTGACGAGCTGCACATCTGGACCGATGTCGATGGCGTGCTGTCGGCGGACCCACGGCTGGTGCCCGAGGCGGTGCAGCTGGAAGCGCTGAGCTACGACGAGGCCTGCGAACTGGCGTACTTCGGCGCCAAGGTGGTGCACCCGCAGACCATGTCGCCGGCGATCCGCCTCGGCCTGCCGATCTTCATCCGCAATACGTTCCAGCCGGCGCATCCGGGTACGCGGATCAGCGCCGAGCGCTCGCCGCGCGGGCCGGTGAAGGGCCTGACCCTGAGTCCCGGGTTGGCCCTGCTGAACCTGGAAGGCACCGGCCTGATCGGCGTGCCGGGTACCGCCGAGCGTGTGTTTGCCGCCCTGCGCCAGGCGCAGGTCTCTGTGGTGATGATCTCGCAGGGTTCCTCGGAACATTCAATCTGCTGCGTGGTGCGTGCTGCCGAAGCCGGCCGTGGCCGCGATGCACTGCTGCACGCATTTGCGCACGAGTTGTCAGCGGGACAGGTGCAGCGCGTGCAGGTCAGTGAGGGTGTCAGCGTACTGGCTGCGGTCGGTGACGGCATGGCCGGGCAGCCAGGTGTGGCGGCGCGCCTGTTCGAGGCACTGGGGCGTGCGCAGGTGAACATCCTGGCGATTGCGCAGGGCTCGTCCGAGCGCAACATCTCGGTCGCAGTGGATAGTGCCGATGCCACCCGTGCGTTGCGCGCGGCGCATGCAGGCTTCTGGCTGTCGCCGCAGACCTTCGCGGTCGGTGTGATCGGGCCCGGCAACGTTGGCGCCGCACTGCTGGACCAGTTGCTGGCCGCGCGCCCGCAGCTGCTGGCCAAGGCCAATGTGGATCTTCGCCTGCGTGCGCTGGCCTCGCGTTCGCGCATGCGCCTCGAAGTGGACGGCCTGCATGCGGACTGGCGTGAGGCCCTGCGGGACGCGGGTGAATCCAGCGACCTTGATCGTTTCACCGAGCACCTGCTGGCTGCGCACCTGCCGCATGCGGTGGTGATTGACTGCAGTGGCAGTGCCGAGGTGGCCGAGCGCTACGAGGGCTGGCTGGCGGCGGGCATCCATGTGGTCACCCCGAACAAACAGGCGGGTGCCGGGCCGCTGCCGCGCTACCAGCGCATCCGCGCCGCCGCAGCGGCCAGTGGTGCGCGCTTCCGCTACGAGGCCACGGTGGGCGCGGGCCTGCCGGTGATCACCACGCTGCGCGATCTGGTCGATACCGGTGACGAGGTGCTGGCCATCGAGGGCATCTTCTCCGGCACGCTGGCCTGGCTGTTCAACCGCTTCGATGGCAGCCAGCCGTTCTCGCAGCTGGTCGCGCAGGCGCGGTCGATGGGCTATACCGAGCCGGATCCGCGCGATGATCTGTCCGGTGTGGACGTGGCACGCAAGCTGGTAATCCTTGCACGCGAGGCCGGCCACGCGCTCAGCCTGGAACAGGTACAGGTGGAAAGCCTGGTGCCGGCACTGCTGCGCGACGGCAGCGTGGATGACTTCATGGCACGGCTGGGCGAGTCCGACGCCAGCCTGCTGCAGCGCCTGCAGGATGCACGGGCGCGTGGCGCGGTGCTGCGCTACGTGGCACGGCTGGGCACCGACGGCGCCTCGGTGGGCCTGCAGGAACTGCCGGCCGACCATGCCTTCGCCAACCTGCGGCTGACCGACAACGTGGTGCAGTTCCGTACCCGCCGCTACTGCGACAACCCGCTGGTGGTGCAGGGACCGGGCGCTGGACCGGAAGTGACGGCGGCGGGCGTGTTCGCCGACCTGCTGCGGGTAGCCGCTGGCGAGGGAGCACGCCTGTGATCGCACGTGCATTTGCGCCCGCCTCGGTGGCCAATGTGGCGGTGGGCTTCGACATTCTGGGGCATGCCATTGCAGGCGTTGGCGATACGGTGAGCGTGCGGCGTATCGATGAGCCGGTGGTGCGCATCGAGGCGATCCGTGGCAGTGCGGTCGAACTGCCGCTGGAGGCGGCCGGAAACACGGCAGGTGCGGCGTTGATGTCGCTGCGCGCAGGGCTGGGCCTGCACTTCGGCTTCGCGGTGGAGATCGACAAGGGCATTCCATTCGGCTCCGGCATGGGGGGCTCGGCAGCCTCGTGCGTCGCTGCGCTGGTTGCTGCCAATGCATTGCTGGATGCGCCGCTCTCGCGCGAGGCGCTGTACCCGTTTGCCCTAGATGGCGAGGCCGTGGCCAGTGGGGGCCGCCATGGTGACAACGTGGGGCCGCTGCTGCTCGGCGGGCTGGCGCTGTGCACGGCTGACCGCCTGCTGCCGATCCCTGTGCCAGCCAGTTGGCACAGCCTGCTGGTGCACCCGCACGCGGTGCTGGAAACCCGTCTGGCACGCCAGGCGCTGCAAGGCAGCTATGCGCTGGGTGAATTCGTGGCGCAGAGTGCGAATCTTGCGCTGGTGCTCAGCGGCTGCCATCGCAGCGACGCGGCGCTGGTGTGCGCTGGCCTGCGCGATGTGCTGGTGGAGCCGCGACGGGCGGGACTGATCGGCGGCTTCGAGGCGGCTCGCGATGCGGCGTTGTCAGCCCGTGCAATGGGCGCAGGCATCTCCGGTGCCGGCCCCAGCGTGTTCGCCTGGTTCGAAGATGCCGACCAGGCCCACGCTGCCGCGGCGCCGGTGCAGGCCGCATTCGCTGCTGCCGGCTTTGACAGCGATGCCTGGGTGTCGCCTCTGGATACGCCGGGAGCCCGGCTGTGCTGAATCCTTCTCCCTCTTTGGATACTGAACCCATGCAATTCGTTTCGACCCGCGGCCGGTCCCCGGCCGTTGGCCTCAGCGCGGCCATTGCTGCAGGCTTGGCGCCCGATGGTGGCCTGTACGTGCCCCAGGCACTGCCGGCGCCACATGAGCTGGAAGCCGGTGCGACCCTGGCCGATACCGCTGCAGACCTGCTGGCACCGTTCTTCGCGGGGGATGCGCTGGAGGCCGGATTACCGTCGATCTGCCGCGAGGCGTTCGACTTTCCGGTGCCGCTGCGTGCGCTCGGCGACGGTGACCACGTGCTGGAACTGTTCCATGGGCAGACGGCGGCGTTCAAGGACATTGGTGCGCGTTTCCTGGCCGGTACGCTGTCGCGGCTGCAGGCCGGCAGGGACCGCGATCTGACCATCGTCGTCGCCACTTCCGGCGATACCGGCGCCGCCGTTGCCGCGGCCTTCCATCGCCAGCCAGGCGTACGCGTGGTGGTGCTGTATCCGGATGGCCGCGTGTCACCGCGCCAGGCGCACCAGCTCGGCTGCTTCGGTGACAACATCCAGGCGCTGCGCGTGGCCGGTGCCTTCGACGACTGCCAGGCCATGGTCAAGCAGGCGCTGGCCGACCGCGAACTGCAGGCACAGGTGCCGCTGAGCTCGGCCAACAGCATCAGCCTCGGTCGCCTTCTGCCGCAGATGAGTTACTACGCACATACGGCACTGAGCCACTACGCGTTGCATCGTCGCCGGCTCAACCTGGTGGTGCCGACCGGCAACCTGGGCAACGCAATGGCCGCAGTGCTGGCGCGCGCGCTGGGCGTGCCGATCGGACAGATCGTGCTGGCCACCAATGCCAACGCCGTATTGCCGGCGTACTTCAACGGTGGCGAGTACCACCCGCAGGCCAGCGTGGCGACCGTGGCCAATGCCATGGATGTGGGGGCGCCCAGCAACTTCGAGCGCCTGCGCTGGCTCTACCAGGGCGACGATGCCGAACTGCGTGCTGCCTTCCGGGCGTTTGCGGTGGATGACGTGACCATCCGGGCCACCATTGCCGCCGCGCATGCCAGCAGGGGCGAGCTGTTCTGCCCGCATACGGCTACGGCGGTGAAGGTGCTGCAGGACCTGCGCGCCCGTGGTGCCAAGGGCGACTGGGCGGTGGTGGCCACCGCGCATCCGGCCAAGTTCGAGGCCGTGGTCGAGCCGTTGATCGGCGAACCTGTGGCCGTGCCGCCGGCATTGGATGCGTTGTTGCAACGGCCGGCGCACGCCGAACCGTTGGCCGCCGATTACGCGGCGTTGCGCGAGGTGTTGTTGCGTTGATCGGAGATGGATGGGATTGCCGGCCGCTGGCCGGCAATCCCAGCAACCGCAGTGCGGTCAGATCAACCCTTCACCGGCCAGCGTGCGCAGCCCGTCCTCGTCGAGGATCTCCACTACGTTCAGGTGGGGCAGGGCAATCAGCCCTTGCTGGCGCAGCTTGGTGAAGGTGCGGCTGACCGTTTCCATGGTCAGGCCCAGATGGTCGGCGATGTCGCCTCGGCCCATCGGCAGCGACACGCGCAGGCCGTCGCCGCCCAGCCTGGCTTCACGCGCGGCCAGGCGCAGCAGGAAATCAGCCAGCTTCTCGGCCGGCTGCAGGCGTGCCAGCGCCAGTGCAGCGTCCTGCGCGGCATCCAGTTCCTGGCAGGCACGCTGCAGCAGCTTGCGCTCCAGGTGCGGGAAGCGGCTGCGGAGCGCCTTCATCTGTGGCAGCGCGACGCGGCAGACACGGCTGTCGGCGATGGCTTCGATGTCGTAGCGGTGATGGTCGCTGCCGCTCAGGCCCAGGTAGTCGCCGGGCAGCACGAAGCCATTGATCTGGCGGCGGCCGTCGGCCAGGGTGCGTACCAGGCGCAGTGCGCCGGCAGTCAATGTATAGACATGGTCGCGTTCTTCACCCGTGCGGGCCAGCGTGCTGCCCATGCTGACCTGCTGCGAAACGGTGACCTGTTCCAGCGCCTGCACTTCATCGGGCGACAGCGCCGAGCACACCGCAAGGTGGCGAACCGAGCAGTGCAGGCAGTCCAGCGTGGTGCAGGACGGCGAGGCGGGATCGTTGGTGGCGGGCGGAGCGCCGGAAGGCCGTGACATGTTGCGGGGGCGTATCGCGGGCGGGGGAGGGCCTTATGATACTTCAAGCGGCCGTTCGACCCTGCCCGAGGCGGGGGCGCTAGAATGTCGCCCCCTCCCACGTCCCGTTCCAGCAGGAGTTCCGCCCGTGATCAAGCCCCGTACCCCGCCCGGCACCCTTGAACTGCTGCCGCGCGAGCAGATTGCGTTCCAGCGCATGCTGGACGTGATCCGCCGCAACTACGAGCGCTTCGGGTTCCTGCCGGTGGAGACGCCGGTGTTCGAGCTGTCCGACGTGCTGCTGACCAAGTCCGGCGGCGAGACCGAGCGCCAGGTGTACTTCGTGCAGTCCACCGGTGCGCTGGCCAATGCGGCCGAATCGGGCGACCGTTCGCTGCCGGAGATGGCGCTGCGCTTCGACCTGACCGTGCCGCTGGCACGCTACGTGGCCGAGCACGAACACGAACTCACCTTCCCGTTCCGTCGCTACCAGATGCAGCGCGTTTACCGCGGCGAGCGTGCCCAGCGCGGCCGTTTCCGCGAGTTCTACCAGTGCGACATCGACGTGATCGGCAAGGACAGCCTGAGCGTTCGCTATGATGCCGAAGTGCTGGCGGTCATCCACGCCGTGTTCTCGGAACTGCGCATCGGTGACTTCAGCATCCAGCTGAACAACCGCAAGCTCATGCGCGGCTTCTTCGAGAGCCTGGGCGTGGCCGAAGGCGAGCGCCAGCTGGCGGTGCTGCGTGAAGTGGACAAGCTGGACAAGCGCGGCGCCGATTACGTGCGCGAGACGCTGGTGGGCGAGGGCTTCAACATCCCGGGCGAGCAGGTCGAGAAGATCCTGGCCTTTGTGGCCGTGCGTTCGCAGGGCCATGCCGATGCGCTGGCGCAGCTGGCCACGCTTGAAGCCGACGGCGGCTCTTCGGAAATCCTGCGCACCGGCGTGGCCGAGCTGCGCGAAGTGCTGCAGCTGGTGCAGGCGCTGGGTGTGCCGGAGAGCGCGTACTGCCTGAATTTCTCCATCGCGCGCGGCCTGGACTATTACACCGGCACCGTCTACGAGACCACGTTGACCGACCATCCGCAGATCGGCTCGATCTGTTCGGGCGGCCGCTACGAAGACCTGGCCAGCCACTACAGCAAGTCCAAGTTGCCGGGCGTGGGCATTTCCATCGGCCTGTCGCGCCTGTTCTGGCAGCTGCGCGAAGCCGGCCTGATCGATGGCATCGAGGCCAGCAGCGTGCAGGCACTGGTGGCACTGATGGACGAGCAGGGCATGGCGCAGTCGCTGGACATCGCCCGCCGCCTGCGCGCCGGTGGCATCAACACCGAAGTGCAGATGGAGCCGAAGAAGATCGGCAAGCAGTTCCAGTACGCCGCAAAGGCGGGCATCCGCTTCGTGGTGCTGGCCGGTGAGGACGAGCTGGCGCGCGGCGTGGTGGCGGTGAAGGACCTGGTGCGCGAGCAGCAGTTCGAAGTCTCCCGCGACGAGCTGGCCAGCACCCTGCAGGTCGAGCTGGAGCAGTCCAAAGTGATGTAACGGCCGGTTGGCCGCACGCCGACACGCCACGAAACGCCCACCACCCGGTGGGCGTTTTCGTTTCCGGGCCGCGTTCCGGGGTCAGAGCCGTTTTCCTTCAGAAAACGGATCCGACCCCTTGCTGTTCCAACAGCTCGCAGGAAACTGTCGACGGCGGGGTGGGTCCGGAGGCAGGGGTGTCCGCGGCATGGATGCCGCGGCCAAGCCCCCATGGACGGGTTTACGGCGTCCCCTGCCACCGGACCCACCCCGCCAACCCTCAGCCATCCAGCATTTGACGTCGCTTCGGCATCTAGCGGGTGCAGGGCGCAGCCCTGCCCACAAATCCCCCCAGATTTGACGCACTGCGCAAGAATACGCTAATGTACTAACGCGCTATTACATTGATGCATGGAAACAGCCCCGTGAAAGCCCGCCCCGAGATTGCCGCCAAAGACCCGAAGGCCGACCTGGAAGCCCTGGCCCTGGCCTTTGCCGCCCTGCGCGAGCCGGAGCAGGTGGAAGCCTTCCTGCGCGATCTGTGCACGCCGGCCGAACTGGAAGCCATGGCCGACCGCTGGAAAGTGGTGCCGTTGCTGCAGCAGGGCGTGCCGTATCGCGAGATCCACGAGCGCACCGGCGTGAGCGTGACCACCACCGGACGGGTGGCGCGCACGCTCGAGCATGGCCATCGAGGCTATGCCGCTGCCATCGACCGCCTTGCTACGCGCTGATCCGCGCCCCGTTCCGAACTTCGAGACCTCTCCCATGAGTGCAACCCAGGCAGCGCCGGCACGAGACCGGCTGCGTATCGCCATCCAGAAGAGTGGCCGGCTGGCCGAGCCCGCCCGCAACCTGCTCAGCGCCTGTGGCCTGAGCTGGCGCGAAAGCCGTGACAAGTTGTTCTGCTACGGTGAATCGCTGCCGGTAGACCTGCTGCTGGTGCGCGACGACGACATCCCCGGCCTGATCGCTGACGGCGTCTGCGACCTCGGCATCGTCGGCCGCAATGAACTGGACGAGCAGGCCGCGGCACGCCGCCAGATCGGCCTGCCTGACGCCTATCAGGCGCTGCGCGGGCTGGGCTTCGGCCAGTGCCGGCTGATGCTGGCGGTGCCGGAGGAATGGCAGTGGCAGGGTCCGGCGCAGCTGGCCGGTACCCGCATCGCCACCAGCTACCCGGCCATCCTCACGCAGTGGCTGGCGGAGCAGGGCGTGGACGCGCAGGTGGTCGAATTGTCCGGTTCGGTGGAAATCGCCCCGCGCCTGGGTACCGCCGACCTGATCTGTGATCTGGTCTCCAGCGGTGCCACGCTGCGCGCCAACCAGTTGACCCCGGTACACAACCTGCTCGACAGCGAGGCGGTGCTGGCCGGTGCAGTACGGGTGCCGGATGATGCACGCGCTTCGCTGCGCGCGATGCTGCTGCGCCGCCTCGATGGCGTGGTGCAGCGCCAGGACCGCAAGCTGCTGATGTTCCGCGCCAGCGAGGATCGCGTCGACGCGCTGGCGCAGTTGCTGGCCGATGCCGAGCCGCTGGTGCGGTTGCCCGCCGATGGCGGTGCGCTGCGCCTGCAGACCATGTGCCCTGGCCCGCTGAGCTGGCAGCGCATGGAGGAACTCGAGCGCGCGGGTGCGCAGGGCCTGATGGTACTGAGCGTGGAGCGGTCGCTGGCATGAACCGTCTGATCTGGTCCCGACTTGATGAGGCCGCGCGCAGCGCGGCATTGACCCGCCCGGTTCAGACCGTGGCCCAGCAGACCCGCGACGCGGTGGCGACGCTGATCGCACAGGTGCGCGCGCAGGGCGACGATGCGCTGCGTGCGATCACCGCACGCTTCGATGGTGTCGAACTGTCGTCCTTTGAAGTGAGCGAAGCCGAGTTCGCGGCGGCCGAAGCCGCTGTCCCCGCCCAACTGCGCCAGGCCATGGTGGACGCCGCCGAGCGCATCGCCCGCTTCCACGCCGCCGGCATGGGCAAGGGGTACGCGGTTGAAACCGCGCCGGGCGTAGTCTGCGAACGCATGCTGCGCCCGATCGGTCGGGTGGGCCTGTACGTGCCGGCCGGCAGCGCGCCGCTGCCGTCTACCGCGCTGATGCTGGGCGTTCCGGCACAGCTGGCCGGCTGCCCGCAGGTGGTGCTGTGCACGCCGCCGCGAGCCGATGGCAGCGCAGACCCGGCCGTACTGGTGGCGGCGCGGCTGACCGGCGTGCAGCGCGTGTTCAAGCTGGGCGGCGCGCAGGCGATCGCTGCCATGGCCTATGGCACCGCAAGCATTCCCGCCTGCGACAAGCTGTTCGGGCCGGGCAACAGCTTCGTGACCGAAGCGAAGCAGCAGGTCGCACAGGAGGGCGCCGCCGCCATCGACATGCCGGCCGGTCCTTCGGAGGTGCTGGTGATTGCCGATGCCGGTGCCAATCCGGCGTTCGTGGCCGCCGACCTGCTGTCGCAGGCCGAACACGGCCCGGATTCGCAGGTGCTGCTGCTGACCGACGATGCCGGGATGCTGGCGGCGGTCGAGGCTGAGGTCGAGCGCCAGGTGGCCCTGCTGCCGCGCCAGCAGATTGCGCACCAGGCGCTGTCAGCGTCGCGCCTGATCCAGGTTGATTCGTTGGACGAGGCCTTCGCGATCAGCAACCGCTATGCGCCGGAGCACCTGATCCTGGCGCTGCGTGATCCGCGTGCGTGGCTGGACAAGGTGCAGGCGGCCGGCTCGGTGTTCCTGGGTGATTACACCCCCGAAGCACTGGGTGACTACTGCAGCGGCACCAACCACGTACTGCCCACCGCCGGTGCCGCACGTGCCTACAGCGGCGTGAGTGTTGCCAGCTTCCAGAACCTGATCAGCGTGCAGAGCGCCAGTGCCGCCGGCCTGGCCGCGATCGGCGGCTGCGCGCGCATCATCGCCAGCGCCGAAGGCCTGGATGCCCACGAGCGTGCGGTGGCATTGCGCATGGAGGTGGCGGCATGAGCGCGGCTATCGAGGATGTGCTGGCGCTGGTACGCCCGGATCTGCAGGCGTTCGCCGGCTACAGCTCGGCACGCAGTGCGGCGGTGCAGGGCGAGGTCTGGTTGAACGCCAACGAGTCGGCCTGGGCCAATCCGGCCGATGCGGCTGGCAGCAGCCGGCGCTATCCGGAGCCGCAACCGTTGGCGTTGCGCGAAGGCTTGGCGGCGCTGTACGGCGTGACGCCGCAGCAGCTGCTGGTCGGCCGCGGCAGCGACGAGGCCATTGATCTGCTGGTACGCGCGCTGTGCGTGCCGGGTCGCGATGGCGTGCTGGTCACGCCGCCGGTGTTCGGCATGTACGCCGTCTGCGCGCGCCTGCAGGGTGCCGCATTGATTGAAGTGCCGCTGGTGGACAGCGAGGATGGCCTGCGCGCCGATCTGGATGCGGTGATCGATGCGGCCAAGGCGCAGGGTGCCAAGCTGGTGTTCCTGTGCGCACCGTCGAACCCGGCCGGCAGTGACATCGCCTTGGAAGAGGTCGAGCGTGTGGCGGTTGCGCTGCGCGGGCAGGCGCTGGTGGTGGTGGACGAGGCCTATGTGGAGTACGCAGGGCGCGCATCGACCACCACGCTTCTGGCCGCACACGCCAACCTGGCGGTACTGCGCACCTTGTCCAAGGCGCACGCGCTGGCTGCTGCCCGTATCGGCACCCTGATGGCCGCCCCGGAGCTGATTGCTGTGCTGCGCCGCTGCCAGGCGCCGTACCCGGTGCCGACGCCGTGCGCGGAACTGGCGGTACAGGCGCTGCAACCCGCCACGCTGGCCAGGACCGCCGAACGCGTAGCCACGGTGATTGCCGAGCGCGAACGCCTGCGCGCGGCGCTGCTGGGCCTGCCCGGCGTGCGTCGCGTCTACCGCTCATCCGGCAACTACCTGCTGGTCCGCTTCGCCGATGCCCAGGCCGCATTCGATGCGCTGCTGGCGGCTGGCGTGGTGGTGCGTGACCAGCGCGCCGCGCCGCAGCTGGGCGATGCCCTGCGCATCAGCATCGGCAGCCCCGAAGAAAACGACCGCGTGCTTGCGGCCCTGTCGGCGCGGAGGGCCGCAGCATGACCCCGATCCTGTTCATCGATCGCGACGGCACCCTCATCGAGGAGCCGGCCGATTTCCAGATCGACGCCTACGAAAAGCTGCGCTTCGTGCCGCAGGTGATCCCGGCCCTGCTGAAGCTGCGCGATGCCGGCTACCAGTTCGTGATCGTCACCAACCAGGATGGCCTGGGCAGCGAAAGCTACCCGCGCGCCAGCTTCGATGGCCCCAACGACCTGATGCTGCAGATCTTCGAGAGCCAGGGCATCACCTTCCGTGACGTGCTGATCGACTGCAGCTGGCCGCAGGACAATGCGCCGACCCGCAAGCCGGGCATCGGCCTGATGACTGGCTACCTGCAGGACCGCAGCATCGACTGGGCACGCTCGGCCATGGTTGGCGACCGCATCACCGACCTGCAGTTCGCCGACAACCTCAACATCCGGGGCTTCCAGTTGCGTACCGAACAGTTCGGTGGCGAGTGGGACTGGCCGGGCATCGCGCACGCGCTGGCCGACGTGCCGCGCACCGCCGTGGTCCAGCGCAACACCAAAGAAACGAAAATCCGCGTTGAGCTGGACCTGGATCGCGCCGGTGATGCGCGCATCTCCACCGGCCTGCCGTTCTTCGACCACATGCTCGAACAGATCGGCAAGCACGGCGGCTTCGCCCTCGACATCCAAGCCGAGGGTGACCTGCACATCGATGAGCACCACACCATCGAGGACACCGGGCTGGCCCTGGGCCAGGCCCTGCGCGAGGCGCTGGGCGACAAGCGCGGCATCGGCCGCTACGGTTTCACCCTGCCGATGGACGAGACCCTGGCCAGCGCCGCGCTGGACTTCAGCGGCCGCCCGTACTTCGTGTTCGAGGGCGAGTTCAAGCGCGAGCGGGTGGGCGACATGCCGACTGAGCTGGTGCCGCACTTCTTCCGTTCGCTGTGCGATGCCAGTGGCCTGAACCTCAACCTGCAGGTACGCGGCGACAACGATCACCACAAGGTGGAGGCCTGCTTCAAGGCGCTGGCGCGCGCACTGCGCCCGGCGCTGGCCCGGCAGGGCACGGCACTGCCGAGCACCAAGGGGGCATTGTGAGCGACGTCGCGCTGATCGATGCCGGTGGTGCCAACCTGGGCTCGGTGCGCTACGCACTGGAGCGCCTGGGCGCGACAGTGCGGCTGGTGCGCGATGCGGACGGCCTGGTGGGGGCTCGGCGGGTGATCCTGCCCGGCGTCGGCGCCGCCAGTCCCGGCATGCAGCGATTGCACGCGCAGGGCCTGGTGGAGCCGTTGCAGCGGCTGGAGGTGCCGCTGATGGGCATCTGTCTTGGCATGCAGTTGCTGTTCGAACGCTCCGAGGAAGCGGGCGTAGAAACACTGGGACTGATTCCGGGCGTGGTGCGCAAGCTGGTGCCGGCCTGTGGCATCCGCGTGCCGCACATGGGCTGGAACCGCCTGCTGCCGCTACGTGAGTCGCTGCTGTTGCAGGGTGTGCCGGAACGCGCCAGCGCCTACTTCGTACACAGCTATGCGGCACCCTTGAATACCCACACCGTCGCTGCCTGCGACCACGGCGGGCTGTTCACCGCCGTGGTGGAGCAGGGGCGTTACTACGGCGCGCAGTTCCATCCCGAACGTTCCGGCGAAACCGGCTCGCTGATGCTGCGCAATTTTCTCGAGGGCACTGCTGCATGAGTTTCATCGTCTACCCCGCGCTGGATATCCGCGATGGCCGCGTGGTGCGGCTGCGCCAGGGCGACTACGCGCAGGAAACCTCCTACGGCGACGATCCGCTGCCGCGCGCGCAGGCGTTCGCCGCGCAGGGGGCGCAGTGGATGCATCTGGTCGACCTGGATGCTGCACGCGCCGGGGGCTATACGCTGGCGCCGCTGCTGGCGGCGATCCGCGCGCAGGCGCCGCTGCAGGTGCAGACCGGTGGTGGCGTGCGTGGCCGCGACGATGTGGCGCGCATCCTTGATGCTGGTGCCGGCCGCGTGGTGGTCGGTTCGCTGGCGGTGCGTCGTCCCGATGAAGTGGTCGGCTGGCTGGAGGAATTTGGCGCCGAGCGCATCACGATTGCGCTGGACGCGCGCCAGGACGCACAGGGGCAGTGGCAGCTACCTGTGCACGGCTGGACCGAGAACGCCGGGGTGACTCTGGATGACCTGGCCCAGCGCTACGCGCGCGCCGGCATGCGCCATCTCTTGTGCACCGACATCGCCCGCGACGGCATGCTGGCCGGGCCCAATATCGGCCTCTACCAGCACTTGTCGGCATTGCTGCCAGGGGTGGCGGTGCAGGCGTCCGGCGGCATCCGTGACGTGGCCGATGTGGCCGAGGCGCGTGCCGCTGGCTGCGGTGGTGCGATTCTCGGCAAGGCCCTGCTGGAGCAGCGCATGGACCTGGCGGAGGCGTTGGCATGTTGAGCCGCCGCATCATTCCCTGCCTCGACGTGCGCGATGGCCGCGTGGTCAAGGGCGTGCGCTTCCGCGACCACGTCGACATGGGCGACATCGCTGAGTTGGCGCAGCGCTATCGCGACCAAGGGGCGGACGAGCTGGTGTTCTATGACATCGGCGCCAGCCCCGAGGCGCGTTCGGTGGACGTTGCCTGGATCGAGCGCATCGCGCGGCTGATCGACATTCCGTTCTGCGTGGCCGGTGGCATCGACAGCGTGGAAACCGCGCGTCGCGTGTTGTTCGCCGGTGCCGACAAGGTGTCGATCAACTCCCCCGCGCTGGGCCGCCCGGAACTGATCACTGAACTGGCCGACGAGTTCGGCGTGCAATGCGTGGTGGTCGGTGTCGATTCGGTGCGCGAAGCGGATGGCCAATGGCGGGTGCGCCGCTTCAGCGGAGACCCGGACAAGACCCAGGCGGTGCCACTGCGCACCCTGGACTGGATTGTCGAGGCGCAACGTCGGGGCGCCGGTGAGATCGTGCTGAACTGCATGGACTGCGATGGCGTGCGCCGCGGCTACGATGTCGCACAGTTGCAGCAGGCGCGGGCACTGTGCCAGGTGCCACTGATCGCCTCCGGTGGCGCCGGTGCGATGGAGCACTTCGCCGAAGCCTTTGACCAGGCCGACGTCGATGGTGCGCTGGCGGCGAGCGTGTTCCACAGCGGCGCCATCGCCATTCCAGAATTGAAGCGCTACCTGCGCGGACAGCAGATCGAGGTGCGGGATGTCTATTGAAGTCAGGCCTTCGTTGGACGCATTGCAGGCACTGGACTGGGGCAAGGGTGATGGCCTGCTGCCGGCCGTGGTGCAGGATGCCGATACCCTGCAGGTGCTGATGCTGGGTTATGTCAGCGCAGAATCGCTGGCGGCCACGCTGGCCATCGGCCACATGACTTTCTTCAGCCGCAGCAAGCAGCGGTTGTGGACCAAGGGCGAGCGGTCCGGCAACGTGCTGGTGGTGCAATCGATCAGCGTCGACTGCGACGCCGACACGCTGCTGGTGATGGCACGCCCGGCGGGGCCGACGTGCCACACGGGTGCGGAGAGCTGTTTCGACCAGGCGCCGAAGGACTTCCTGGGCGGGCTGGGCCAGTTGGTCGCGATGCGTGAGGCGCAGCGCCCGCCGGGCAGCTATACGACCCGCCTGTTCGAGGGCGGCATCCGCCGCATCGCACAGAAGGTGGGTGAGGAGGGGGTGGAGACCGCACTGGCGGCGGTGGCGCAGGATGACGAGGCACTGCTCGGTGAGGCTTCGGACCTGCTGTACCACCTGCTGGTACTGCTGCGCGCGCGCGGTCTGTCGCTGGACGATGCGCGGGCGGTGCTGGAAAAACGCCATCGTTGAAGCGTGGTAGTGCCGGCCGCTGGCCGGCAACCTCATCATCTTCGGGCATCGAGGGGCTGCCGGCCAGCGGCCGGCACTACCCGCTGGAAATGCAGCCGGGCGTGGCTCGGCTCTACAATACCGGATCCCTTTCTCCGGATGCCTCCCATGAAACTGCCTGCCGCCTGGCTGTGCTGCCTGTTGCTGACCTCGCCGGCCTGGGCTGCGGACACCGTGGTCACCGGCAAGGTCTATCTGGAGCGTGACGGCAAGCCGGGCCGCGGTGCGACCGATCCGGGCCTGGCCGGGGTGCAGGTTTCCAACGGCGAGGCCATCGTCAAGACCGCCGCCGACGGCAGCTACAGCCTGCCGGTGCGTGACGGCCAGACCGTGTTCGTGATCAAGCCCGATGCGTATTCGTTCCCGAAGGCGGCAGACGGCCTGCCTTCGTTCTGGCGCCACTTCCGCCCGAACGGCTCGCCGGCGCTGAAGTACGGCGGCATCGCCGCCACCAGCGATGTCACCCGCAACTGGGATTTCGCGCTGCAGCCGGATCGCCATGACAGCCGTCGCGGCTTCCAGATGCTGGTCTTCACCGACTCCCAGACCGCCAGCCTGAAGGACATCGGCTACTACCAGCAGTCGATCGTGTCGCCGCTGGTCGGCCAGACCAAGGCGCGCATGGGCACCACCCTGGGTGACATCGTCAACGACGATCTGACCCTGTATCCGGCAATCAACAAGGTCACTACGTCGATGGGCGTGCCGTGGTTCCATGTGCCGGGCAATCACGACCTCGATTTCGATGCAGCCAGCGACGAGCATTCGCTGGACAGCTGGCGCAACATCTACGGCCCGGACACCTACGCGGTGGAAGAGGGCGGTGCCAGTTTCGTGTTCCTCGACGACGTGGTGTATGACCCCAACGCAAGGCCGACGTATGTCGGTGGCCTGCGCGAAGACCAGTTCGCTTTCCTTGCCAGCTACCTGAAGGGCCTGCACAAGGACCGCCTGCTGGTGCTGGGCATGCACATCCCGCTGTTCGACGCCGCGCCGGGGCGCGAGACCTTCCGTCATGCTGACCGCCAGCGCCTGTTCGACCTGCTGAAGGACTTCCGCAACGTGCTGGTGCTCAGTGGCCACAGCCACACCCAGCAGCACGTCTACCACGGCAAGGCCGACGGCTGGAACGGTGACAAGCCGCTGCACGAATACAACGTCGGTGCCAACTGCGGCGCGTTCTGGTCGGGGGTGAAGGATGCCGCCGGCGTGCCGGACAGCACCATGAGTGATGGCACGCCAAAGGGCTACGCGTTGCTGGACATCGCCGCCAATGGCAGCTACAGACTGCAGTACCGGGTGGCCGGCAAGCCGGCCAGCGAGCAGATCGGCCTGCATGCGCCGAAGGTGCTGCGCCAGGGGGCCTATCCGGCGTGGGGTGTGTACGCCAACGTCTACATGGGCGAGGACGCCAGCGTGGTCGAGTACCGCGTTGATGGCGGCGCATGGCAGCCGATGAAGCAGGTCAGCCAGCCCGACCCGCGCCTGATGGTAGAGAACGTGGCCGACGATCTGGCTGACAGCCTGCGTGGCTACGACCGCTCGCCGGAGGCCACCGCGTCGCCGCACCTGTGGCGTGGCGCGCTGCCGACCGACCTGGCAGTGGGCAGTCACAAGGTCGAAGTACGCTCTACCCAGCCTGATGGTGCAGTATTCACCGCCACCACCCGCTACAGCCTGCAGACTGCCCAGCCCTGACACGCCGCAAGGCCTCTCCAGCGAAAGGACCCCGCATGGATATCCGCTTCATGGCCGGCACCACGCCGGTGACCCTCAGCCGCCACTGGTTCACCGGCGCGATGCTGCTGCAGAGCGCCACCGAGACGGTCTGGGTGCAGCATCCGCTGCATCCGGGCACCCACTTCTCGTTCTTGCTGGTACAGTCGTGGCTGCGCCACATCGCCGGCCATGAGGTGCTGGTCGAGCGCACCCGGCCGCTGTTGTTCGCCGGCTTCCGCCCGCAGCGCCTGCGCGTGCTGGTGGATGGCGTGCAGGTAGCCGAACAGGAAGGCATGTAGGCCAACCTGAACCGCCGGCGCGCTAGGCAAAGCCGCTCCGATGCCTGAGAATCGGTGCGATTCAATCGATCCAAGCAGGCCAGCGTGACCATCGCAGCAGCGTCCCCGGTTTCCACCGACTCCGCCCGCGGCGGTCTTCCGCGCAGTCTCGTTGTCGCCGATGTCGGCGGCACCTTCGCCCGTTTGGCGCTGGCTGAAACGCAACCCGGCCAGGCACCACTGCTGGGCAGCCATCGCACCTATGCCTGCGCCGAGCATCCGAGCCTGTCAGCGATCCTTGCTGATTTCACCGCAGGCCTCGGCCAGCCGGTAGAGGCCGCCGTGGTCGCCATCGCCGGCCTGCTCGATGGCGATGTGCTGATCAATTCCAACCTGCCATGGACGGTCTCGCTGTCGGCCACGCGGGTGCAGTCCGGGCTGCATGAGCTGCAGCTGATCAATGATTTTGAAGCGGTGGCGTTGGCCATTCCTTACCTGCAGCCTGACACCTTGGTGCCGCTCAATGGCGATGCTGACCCGGCGCAGGCGTTCCCGGCGCTGGTGCTGGGCGCCGGTACTGGCCTGGGTGCAGCATTGCGCTTTGCCGAGGGCGAGCGTCCGGTGCTGGCCAGCGAGATCGGCCATGCCGCGCTCGGCGCCGGCAACGCGCTGGAACTGCAGGTGCTGGGCAAGCTGCTGCAGCGCTGGACGCACGTGGACAATGAGCGCGTGCTGTCCGGCAGTGGCCTGATGAACCTGTATCCGTGCCTGTGCGAACTGCGCGGTGTCACCCCGGTGTGGGGCAGCACCGAGGCACTGATCGGCGCCGCGCGCAGCGGTGAGGATGCGCTGGCGGTGGAAACGCTGCAGGTGTTCTGTGCCTGGCTGGGCAGCCTGGCCGGCGACGCAGCGATCGCGGTGGGTGCGCGTTCGGTGTACCTGGCCGGGGGCATTTCCGCGCATGTGCAGGATTTCCTGGCCGATGGTCGCTTCCGTGAGCGCTTCCTCAACAAGGGCGTGCTGACCGAGGTGCTGCGCCAGGTGCCGGTATGGCGCGTGGAGCATGGCCAGCTGGGCGTTCTCGGCGCAGCGGTCTGGTACGCCGCACGGCAGCCCACGCACGACTGATCGGCGTGGCCGGCATCGGGCCGGCCGCGCATTGCAGACTGGGAGGGGAAGATGGTGGATCGCAGGCAGTTCCTGCAGGCCGGCGCACTGGCCGCAGGCATGGTGGCCTTGCCGGGCGTGCAGGCGCGCACGCAGGGTGGGGCCAGGGTGGTTTCGACCTGGGACTTCGGCGTGCCGGCCAACCAGGCCGCGTGGAAGGTGCTGGCGCAGGGTGGCAGCGCACTGGATGCGGTGGAAGCGGGCGCACGCTGGGCTGAGAGCGAGCTGTGCAACCCCACCGTCGGCCATTGCGGCAACCCGGATCGCGACGGCGTGCTGAGCCTGGATGCGAGCATCATGGATGGCGATGGCCGTTGTGGCGCAGTGGCCGCGCTGGTCGACATCCTGCATCCGGTGTCGGTGGCCCGCAAAGTGATGGAAAACAGCCCGCACGTGCTGCTGGTGGGCGAGGGTGCGCAGCAGTTCGCGGTGCAGCAGGGTTTCGAGCGCAGGCACCTGCTCACGCCGCAGGCCGAAGCGGCCTGGCGCGAGTGGCTGAAGACCGAGAAGTACCAGCCGCAGATCAATGCCGAGCGCCGTGGTATTCCCGGCAACAGCGACAACCACGACACCATCGGCATGCTGGCGCTGGATGCCAAGGGCCATCTTGCAGGTGCCTGCACCACCAGCGGCATGGCCTGGAAGCTGCACGGCCGGGTCGGCGACAGCCCGATCATCGGTGCCGGCCTGTATGTCGACAACGAAGTGGGCGCGGCCACTGCCTCGGGCGTGGGCGAGGAGATGATCCGCAATGCGGCCTCGTTCCTGGTGGTGGAGCTGATGCGCCAGGGACGCTCGCCGGCGCGGGCCTGCCGCGAAGCGATCGATCGCGTGGTGCGCAAGCGCCCCGAAGCGAGCAAGACGCTGCAGGTGTGCTTCCTGGCCATGAACAAGCAGGGCGAGGTGGGCGCTTACGCGCTGCATCGCGGCTTCGTCTACGCGGTGTGCGATGCGCAGCGCCAGGATGACCTGCGTGATTCGCCGTCGATCTACACGAGCACCCAGGCGTGAGCACACGGCTGACCCTGGAGATCGCCAGCAACTCGCTGGCCTCGGCGCTGGCCGCCCAGGCCGGCGGCGCCGACCGCATCGAACTGTTCGACAACCTGGCCGAGGGTGGCACCACGCCGTCGTTTGCCACCATCGCGATTGCCCGCGAACGCCTGTCGATTCCGCTGTTCGTGCTGGTGCGCCCGCGCCCGGGTGATTTCCACTACGACGCATTGGAAACCGAACTGATGCTGCGTGACATCGCGCAGTGCCGCGCGCTGGGCTGCGATGGCGTTGTGATCGGTGCGCTGGATGTGCACGGCGGTATCGACCTGGCGTTGTGCCGTGAACTGGTGCAGGCCGCCGGGCCGCTGCAGGTGACTTTCCATCGTGCCTTCGACGCGGCCCGCGACCGGTCGGCGACGCTGGAGCAGGTGATCGGACTGGGTTGCCAGCGCGTGCTGACCTCGGGCGGCCAGGTCAGCGCCGAGGCCGGCGCCGATGTGCTGGCGGGTCTGGTCACCCAGGCGGCGGGACGTATCACGGTGATGGCCGGCGCCGGGCTGGGCCCGGCCAACATCGCCGCCGTTGCGCGACGGACCGGCTGCACCGAACTGCACGCCTCGGCCAAGGGCCTGCGCCGCTCGGCGATGCAGTTCCAGAACCCGGCTTTGCGCGGCCTGGACCCGGACTGGAGCCAGACCGCCACCGCGACCGTGGCCGCGCTGCGGCAGGCGCTGGACGGCGCAAGGTAGCCCGCTTCTGCTGTAGAGCCGAGCCAACGCTCGGCTGCGCTTTGCGGCAAACGACATCAGCCGAGCACGGGCTCGGCTCTACAGTCGCACGCGACGACGCGGACAAAACCGTTCCGCGCGCGATTGTCGCGATCGTGTCATTGACGTGTGCGCTGTTCTCTCAGCGATGTTTCGCAACCCTTTGATTATTCTTGATACCTGCGGCTGATAGCGGCATTGCGTAGGGTGTTGCTGCATCGCCGCATGCCCGGCGTGGTTCAGCTGTGCTTTAGTTTGGATCGATCCACAGGGGAGGGAGCTGGGACGGTCGTGAACCGATCCCGGCACCCGGATCAGCCGTCGTGCTACGCCACCACCTGTCCGTGCGTCCACACTTTCCAAGAGCAACCACCCATGGCTCAGTCCGTTCGCAAGCGTCGTCACCTGCTGTCCCAGGCACTGGTCCTGGCCCTGTTGCCCCTGGCCGCGGGTGCACAGGAAGCGGCCAGTTCGTCCACCAAGGACTTGGATGCGGTCACCGTTACCGGTTCGCGCATCAAGCGCGCCGCGGTCGAAGGCCCGGCCCCGGTCAACGTGATTACCGCGCAGCAGATCCAGAAAGAGGGCTTCGTCAGCGTGTATGACGCGCTGAAGACGCTCACCGAAGCGACCGGCACCGTTGAAGCCGCCTCGCAATGGGGCTCGCACACGCCCAACGCCAGTGGCCTGAACCTGCGCGGGATGGGCCCGAACCGTTCTCTGCTGTTGGTCAACGGCCGTCGCGTGGCCGATTACCCGCTGCCATATGGCGGTGAAACCAACTTCTCCAACTACGGCAACATTCCCTCTGCCGCGGTCGAGCGCATCGAAGTACTGACCGGCGGCGCCTCGGCCATCTACGGTTCGGATGCGATCGCCGGCGTGGTCAACGTCATCCTCAAGACCAACTACGACGGCGACGAAGTGCGCGTGCGTGGCGGTACCTCCACCGAAGGCGGGCGCGACACCTGGGACCTGTCCTGGGCCGGCGGCAGGACCGGTGACAACTGGAGCGTGACCTACGCGCTGCAGTACACCAAGCGCGATCCCCTGTTCGGCCGCGACCGCCCGCAGATGGACGATGCCGATGATGCGCCGTATGCGTCCTGGAACATGGAGCAGCGCAAGGTCGGCTTCCGCCCCACCTCGGGCCTGGCGTTGATCGATCCGACGACGGGCCAGCGCCTGGCGCCACCCGCCGGCACCTGCGAGAAGTTCGACGGTGAGTACTACACGGCCGATCGACTGGTCTACAACTACGCCGCCAACCGCATCACCAACACCGGCCGCCTGTGCGGCATGAGCGCCGACTACGCCAACTGGCTGCTGACCGGTGGTGCCGAGAACGTGTCCGGCAACCTGTATGCCACCTTCGATTTCAGCAGCGACCTGCAGGCCTGGACCAACCTGGCGGTGTACCACTCCGAAGCGATCTGGGGCACCAACCCGCCCAGCGTCTCGCTGATCGACGACGACAACGGCTATTACTGGGATGCCAATCGCAACCGTCCGATCCTGGGCGTGCGCCAGTTCACTCCGAACGAAGTCGGTGGCCTGGATACCCTGCGCAACACCAACCGCGAGCTGTCCTGGGACTGGAGCGCAGGCCTGCGTGGACGTCTTGCCGAACGCTTTGACTGGAGCGCCACGGTGGGGCGTTCCTATTACCGCGTGGAAGAGCGGCAGAACGTTGTCGACGAGCAGAAATCGTACGACTACTTCCTCGGCCCGCGCCTGGGTACCACCGCCGATGGCGAGGCGATCTACGCGTTGAACGAATCGCGCTGGTGGAATCCGCTCACGCCGGACCAGTACTGGCAGATGGGCACGGTCGCCAGGAACCGCGCGTCATCGTGGGTCAACCAGGCCTCGGCGGACATCACCGGTGAGCTGTTCCAGGGCTGGGCCGGCCCGATCTCGTTCGCCGCCGTGGCCGAAGTCGCGCAGCAGGGCTATCACCTCAGCCCGGACCCGCGCGCCGGCATCGACTTCGATCTGCAGAACGTCGATCGCGGTGGCGGCGAGCGCACCCGTTACTCGGCCGGCGTCGAGTTCAAGATCCCGCTGCTGGAGAGCGTGACGGCCACCGCCGCCGCCCGCTACGACCGCTATGGCAACTACAAGGCCGATGACAGCAGTGAAGCGCTGGATATCGGCAGCCAGAAGGAGACCACCTGGAACGTCGGCCTGGAATGGCGCCCGGTCGAATCACTGCTGGTGCGTGGCTCGTACGCCACCAGTTTCCACGCGCCGGACATGCACTACCTGCTGGGCCAGCCGAGCAGTTCCGAAGTGCAGACCTATGACCGCCTGCGCTGCATCCAGAGCGGTGCCTACCTGGTCAACAACTGTGGCGTGGGCAACACCGATGTCTGGTACACCTTCGACGTGAACCGGCGTGGCACGCCGCTGCTGCGTTCGGAGACCGGCGATTCGTGGACGGTCGGCTTCGTCTGGGACGTGATGCCGAGCCTGTCGGTCAGTGCCGACTACTGGGCGATCAAGCTGGAAGACATGATCGTCGACGTCGGCGCCGACGAGGTGCTGGCCAGCGAGGCCGGCTGCCTGACCGGCAAGAACATCGATGGCACGCCGTGGGCCAATCCGGCCGGTGGCGATTATTGCGCCGGCATCCTGGCCCGCGTGAACCGTGACAGCAGCGGCCGCCTGGTATCGATCGAGCGCGGCCCGTTCAACCTGGCCAGCCGGGAAGTGCGCGGCATCGACCTGACTGCACGCTATCGCCTGGAAACCGCGCAGTGGGGCAGCTTCCAGCTGGGCCTGAACTACACCAACCAGATCTCGACCAAGGAACAGCGCTACGCCAACGACCCGAACCCGGAACGCCGCGACCGGGACCTGCGCAGCAAGCTGCGCGCGAGCCTGGCCTGGCAGCGCGGCAACTGGAACGCCAACGTCTATGCCGACCGCGTGGGCTCGGTGCCGGGCGTGCGCTACCACTGGGGCACCGATCGCCTGGACAACCCCGGTGGCTGCCTGCCGTTCGCCGACGGCTACGTGCCCAGTGACAGCCCGTCGCTGAACTGCCTGGAACCGGCACAGCTGCCGGATGGCTCGGTGAACCCGAACCCTAACGCGGGCCAGCAGACCTCGCGCTACTTCGGCCGGGTCGGGCCGTTCATCACCTGGAACGTCAACGTCGGTTACCAGGTGACCGAGCACGCCAAGGTCAATGTCTACGTCAACAACGTGTTCAATTCGGCCAGCTGGAACCACAAGGACCCGTACAAGCTGGACTATGACTTCGCGCCGACCCGGTTGCTGAGCGCGGTCGGCCGCGAGTTCGCATTGGAGTATGTGTTCACCTTCTGAGGAGACCGACCTCCGCCGCTAGATCCACGCCATGCGTGGATGCGGAAACGGGACGCCGGGGGCGGCGCTCCCTTCAGGCATGCGGACAGGCTGGATTTGACCTTCCCACGATGGCAAGGTTTAGCCTGTCCGCATCCAGAAGGAAACCCGGGAATCCGATCATGAGCACGCCGCGCGCCGCTGCCGCCCCCGCCAGCCCCTCCACCATCAGCCTGCCCATCGAGGGCATGACCTGCGCCAGCTGCGTGGGCCGGGTCGAGGCAGCACTGTCCAAGGTCGAGGGCGTGGGCAGTGTCTCGGTGAACCTGGCCACCGAGCGGGCGGACATTCGTCCGTCGGGCCCGGTGGACCGCGCGGCGCTTGTCCAGGCAGTGGAGCGGGTGGGCTATGACGTGCCCGCGGCGACCACCGAACTGGCGGTCGAAGGCATGACCTGCGCTTCCTGCGTGGGCCGTGTCGAACGCGCGCTGTTGGCCGTGCCGGGCGTCAGCCAGGCCAGCGTCAACCTGGCCACCGAGCGCGCCACGGTGCGTGGCATGGCGGACGTGGCTGCGCTGGTCGCCGCGATCGACAAGGCCGGCTATGACGCACGTGTGATCGAGGCGGGTGTGCAGTCCGATGATCAGACTGCGGAAAAGAAGGATGCCGAGCGCGCCGAATTGAAGCGCGACCTGATCGTGGCCACCGCGCTGGCACTGCCGGTGTTCGTGCTGGAGATGGGTTCGCACCTGATTCCCGGCATGCACGAATGGATGATGGCCACCATCGGCATGCAGACCGGCTGGTACCTGCAGTTCGTACTGACCCTCCTGGTGCTGGCCATCCCCGGCCGCCGTTTCTACCAGAAGGGCTTCCCTGCACTGCTGCGGCTGGCGCCGGACATGAACTCGCTGGTGGCGGTGGGCACCGCCGCGGCGTTCGGTTATTCGGTGGTGGCAACCTTTGCACCGCGGCTGTTGCCGCCGGGCACGGTGAACGTCTACTACGAAGCGGCGGCGGTGATCGTCGCGCTGATCCTGCTCGGCCGCTTCCTTGAAGCTCGGGCCAAGGGCCGTACCTCCGAGGCGATCAAGCGTCTGGTCAACCTGCAGGCCAAGGTCGCCCATGTGATCCGTGACGGCCGCACCGTCGACATCCCGGTCAATGAAGTACAGAGCGGCGACGTGGTGGAAGTGCGTCCGGGCGAGCGCGTGCCGGTGGACGGCGAGGTGGTCGAGGGTCGCAGCTACATCGACGAGTCGATGATCAGCGGCGAGCCGATTCCGGTCGAGAAGCAGCCGGGAAGCAGCGTGGTCGGTGGCACGGTCAACCAGAAGGGCGCACTGACGGTGCGCGCCACGGCGGTGGGTGCGCAGACGATGCTGGCGCAGATCATCCGCATGGTCGAACAGGCGCAGGGCTCGAAGCTGCCGATCCAGGCGGTGGTCGACAAGGTCACGTTGTGGTTTGTGCCGGCGGTGATGCTGGCCGCGCTGGCGACCTTCGCGGTCTGGTTGATCTTCGGTCCATCGCCGGCACTGAGCTTCGCACTGGTCAATGCGGTGGCGGTGCTGATCATTGCCTGCCCGTGCGCGATGGGCCTGGCCACGCCGACCTCGATCATGGTCGGAACCGGTCGTGGCGCCGAAATGGGCGTGCTGTTCCGCAAGGGCGAAGCCCTGCAGCTGCTGAAGGACGCGCAGGTGGTGGCGGTGGACAAGACCGGCACGCTGACCGAAGGCCGCCCGCGCCTGACCGATCTGGAGATTGCCGCTGGCTTCGATCACAACAGGGTTCTGGCGGCAGTGGCCGCAGTGGAGTCGCGCTCGGAGCATCCCATCGCCCGCGCGATTGTTGATGCCGCGACCGGGCAGGGCATCGCGTTGCCGGGCATGGTCGACTTCGAATCGGTCACCGGCATGGGCGTTCGGGCCAGTGTCGAGGGTGCACGCGTGGAGGTCGGTGCCGATCGCTTCATGCGCGACCTGGGCGTGGACACGGCCCTGTTTGCGACGCTGGCAGCAGAGCTGGGTACCCAAGGCAAGTCGCCGCTGTATGCCGCCATCGACGGTCGCCTGGCCGCGATCATTGCGGTATCCGATCCGATCAAGCCGAGCACGCCGGCCGCGATCGCGGCACTGCACCAGCTCGGCCTGAAGGTGGCGATGATCACCGGTGACAACGCCGGGACCGCGCAGGCGATCGCGCGCCAGCTCGGCATCGATGAGGTGGTGGCCGAGGTGCTGCCGGAAGGCAAGGTCGAGGCAGTGCGTCGGCTGAAGGCCACGCATGGGCACGTCGCCTTCGTCGGCGACGGCATCAACGATGCCCCTGCGTTGGCTGAAGCCGATGTCGGCCTGGCCATTGGTACCGGCACCGATATCGCGGTGGAGTCGGCCGACGTGGTGCTGATGTCGGGTAACCTGCAGGGCGTGCCCAATGCCATTGCGCTGTCCAAGGCGACGCTGGGCAACATCCGGCAGAACCTGTTCTGGGCGTTCGCCTACAACACCGCATTGATTCCCGTCGCTGCCGGCGTGCTGTACCCGGCCTGGGGCGTGCTGCTGTCGCCGGTGTTCGCGGCCGGTGCGATGGCGCTGTCCAGTGTGTTCGTGCTGGGCAACGCGCTGCGCCTGCGCCGCTTCCAGCCGCCGATGGCGGATGCCCACGCCACGACCCATTGAAGGAGAACCGCATGAACATCGGTGACGCCGCCAAGGCCTCCAGCGTGTCGGCGAAGATGATCCGCTACTACGAACAGATCGGCCTGATCCCCGCGGCCGATCGCACCGAATCGGGCTACCGGGCGTATTCGCGGGCGGACATCCATCGCCTGCGCTTCATCCGCCGCGCGCGCGATCTCGGCTTCCAGGTGGCCGAAATCAGTGACCTGCTGGGCCTGTGGAACGACACCGCGCGGCACAGTGCCGACGTCAAGCACCTGGCCGAGCAGCACATTGCCGACCTGGAACAACGCATCCAGAGCATGCGGCAGATGGCCGACACGTTGAAATCGCTGATCCGTTGCTGTGCAGGCGACGAGCGCCCTGAGTGCCCGATCCTGGAGCGGCTGGGTGAAGACGATGAGGCTCCGCTGTCGGTCGATGCAGCGAAGACCGGCGCGGTGCGGCGGCGCGCGCGCAAGCGCTGAGTTTCCATGTCGCGTACAAAAAAGCCCGCCCGGTGACAGTGCACGGGGCGGGCTTCGCTGTGGCAGAGGACAGGGGATCAGGCAGTGCGTGGCGGGAAACCCGCATCGTTCAGCGCGGCGAACACCTGCTCCTGTGATGCGGTGGTCTGCACCTTGACCAGGCCGCTCGGCGGGTCAGCGACTACGCGGGCGTTCGGATCGATCTGCTGGATCGCGCGGGTCACGCTGCGTGCGCAGCCGCCGCAGGTCATGCCGTCGACATGGAATTCCATCTGTGGCTCCTTCGATGCTCTTGGGATAGGGCCAGTGTGCACCTTCCAACGATGGCAGGGTCAAGCGCCGGACTGAACGGCGGCCAGGGGCCCATGAACATGCATCCATGAAAAACGGCAGCCACCTTTACCAGCGTGGCTGCCGTGGAGGACCCTCCCCGCCGGAACGGGGCGAGAGCGCGCCGGGCAGGCCCGGCGCCGCCTCAGAACTTCCAGTTCACGCCGAAGTACAGCTGGCGGCCGGCGTACAGGTTGGACAGCAGGCGGGCCTGGCTGTCGTTGCCGATGTAGCTGCGCAGCTCGGACTTGGTGGCATTCAGCACGGCGGCGGTCACCGTCCAGTCCGGGGTGAGGTTGTAGGCCACGTTCAGGTCAAGCTGGCTGTAAGGCTTGGTGTAGGTGGTCATGCCATTGTTCAGGCCGCCGACCACTTCACCACGACGGTTGTACGAGGCGCGCGCCAGGAACTTGTCGTTCTCGTAGAACACCGTAACGTTGGCCTGGTTCTTGGCACTGCCGACCAGCGGCGAGGAGCCGATTTCCTCGCCATCCAGCACGATCGAGGCCAGGTTGGTGTCGTTGTAGGTGTAGTTGGTCTGCACACCCAGTCCGAAGTCGAACGTGTACTGGCCATACAGTTCCACGCCCTGCGACACGCCATCGCGGCCGTTGGCCTGAGTCTCGTACTTCTGCACGGTGACCGACTGCCCGCCGACGTTCATCTGCTGGTCGCGCACCACCGGCACAGTGAAGTTGTCCACGTTCTTGCGGAACAGCGAAACACCTGCGACCGCGCCCGGCTTGAAGTACCACTCCAGGCCCAGGTCGAACTGGACCGCCTTGAACGGTTCCAGCGCCTTGTTGCTGCCCGAGCCGTACCAGCCGGGCGTGTCGGTGCCGCCGGTGACGCGGCGGTCGTTGGCGTACTCTTCGCTGATGTAACGCAGGCCACCGGGATAGGCGATGCTGGTGTAGCTCGGGCGCGCGACCACCTTCGATGCCGCGCCACGCAGCACCAGGTTGTCGGTGATGTCCCAGGCAATGTTGAAGCTGGGCAGCACGTCGGTATAGGTCTTTTCCAGCGACGACAGGGCATACACCTTGTCGCGCACCTGCGGATCGGGCAGGCGGACGAAGCCACCCTGGCAGCGCAGGTTCGGGTCGGCGGCCGGATCATCGCAGCTCATCGGCGCGCCGCTGGCGTTGTCGACGAAATAGTCGTTGAAGCGCTCGACCGAATCGCTGGACTGGGCGAACTGCTTGGTCCGCACCACGCGCACGCCGATGTTGCCGCGTACCCGCTCAGTGCGGAAGTTGGCCTGGAAGTAGCCGGAATGGATCTTCTCGTTGACGTCGTAGACGAAGTCTTCTTCGGTGCGGTTGTGCGAGCCACCGTAGGTCTTGTTCAGGTAGTCGATGTAGGCCGGGTAGTTGATGCCCGGGAACACGTTGGCGTTGAACGCGCCGGTGATGTTGCTGATCGGGTTGGACAGGAAGAAGCCCGGTTGCGCATCGCCTGCGGTCGGATCGCAGCCGGCCTGGTAGCGATTGTTGTCATAGTCGGACGGATCCAGGCCCGGGCACACCCAATAGGTGTTGCCGGTGTTGCGGTGGACCTTGCCATCGCGGTACTTGGCGCCGAACTGGATCGAATCCAGCCAGCCGGCCTCGAACAGCTTGGTGACGTCGGCCTGGAAGTAGTTCTGCTTGACCTCGGTCTGCATCCACGACGAATCGGTCGAGCCGGTATCGACTTCGGCCACGCCCGCCATCAACTGCTGCTGCAGGTCCGGCGAGAACTGCACCGACGGCGTGCCGGTCAGGTCCCAGGCGGTGTACTGGTTGCCGGACTGCCACTGGTTGCCCACCTTGCGGCGCGGCTTGGCCGACATGCGGAAATTCATCGACGGACCACCTTCGGACCAGGTGCGGCCGCCAGTGAACGAGGCCTTCCACAGCGGGCTGATATCCCAGTCGATGGTCAGGTCGGCGGTCTGCGACAGTGCCTTTTCCTTGCTGTATCCACCGGTGAGCTGCGGAGTGGGGATGGTGCAGTCGTCCGGGCCCCAGCCACCGGGTTCCAGGCCGGCTGCCGCTGCTTCTTCCTCACTGCAGTAATAGGTCTTTCCGGCCAGCTTCTGGTACTGCGCACCCGTGACGATGCTGCCACTCGGGTCGAAATCCAGGCCGTTGAGCAGGCGGCCGCCGGCCCAGTTGCCGTCCTGGTTGTAGCGGGCCAGGTTCCACTCCGGCACCTTCAGCATGTTCTGGGTGTAGTCACCCTGCAGCTCGAAGCGGAAGTAGTTCGCGGTCATCGTGACGTTGTCGACCGGCTTGAACTGGAAGGTCAGCTGGCCGCCCTTGCGCTCGCGCTTCTCTTCCTTCACCGCGAAGTTCACCGAGGTCGGCATGAAGAATTCGCTGTAGTTCTTGCCAGCCTGGTTGTTGAAGCCGGACTGGCCCCACCAGTAGTGGATGCCATCCTGCTCCAGCAGGTTGCCGTTGGCATCGCGGGCCGTGGTGCCATTGCCGTACCACTGGTAGTCCTCGGTGCTGGCTTCCATGGTGCGGGTGGTGCGCTTCTGCTGGGTCACGCCGACGAGGACGCCGAAGCGCTCATCCTTGCTGTGCCACGAGTACAGCGCGGACGCCTGCGGATCGACATCGTGGCTGGTATCGGAGGTGGTGCCCTCCAGGTTCACGTAGCCGGAGTTGGATTCCATGTCCAGCGGGCGGCGGGTATGCAGGATGACCGTGCCGCCGATGCCGCCTTCGTCGATGCGTGCTTCCGGCGACTTGAACAGCTCCGCGCTGGACAACATGTTCGATGGCAGCAGGGTGTAGTTGAAGGAGCGCGTCGCTTCGTTGTTGGTCTCCGACGAGGCGACGAAGTTGCCGTTCAACTGGGTCAGGGTCAGGTCCGGCGCAAGGCCGCGCACACTGACACTCTTGCCTTCGCCACCGCTGCGGGTGATGACCACGCCGGGCACGCGCTGCAGTGCGTCGGCCACGTTCTTGTCGGGGAACTTGCCGACGTCCTCGGCGGTGATCACCTCGACCACCGCGTTGGCGTCGCGCTTCTGCTCGAGGCTCTTTTCAATGGCGTAGCGGTAGCCGGTGACCTGGACGCTGTCCAGGGTGGTGGCGTCCTGCGCGCCGGTGGACGTGGCCTGTTGCGCGGCGGCGCCAGCCGGAATGACGGCGGCGGCCAAGGCCAGCGCGATGGCCAGCGACAATGCGTCGTGGCCGTGCGTACGTGTTGAATGCTTCATTCCCATCTCTCCCTCTCTCCTGGATTGATCCGGTGACGTGGCACGGACAACTTGAATCGATCTAATTTGAAGTGACATTACGGGTGTCGCCATGTGGGTGGCAGAGCACCGCGCGTGTGGCCTGGTACGTCCTGTTGCTGCTCCCCCAACTCCCGGCCATCGCAGTGTCGTTCTTGGATCGATCTAAGCGATGGGCGGGCGATTTTTAGCATGGGTCGCCCTTGGGCGCATGCTGCTCCGCAATATGGTACTGGCGTGGCGAAGGGATGACGGTTTGCTGAAAACAGTGAAATCGTTTTCGTGCGCAGGGGAAAGGGGCCGGCAGGGCTGCGCCCTGCACCTGCGGGTAGTGCCGGCCGCTGGCCGGCAACAGCAAAAGCCAAAGCCAAGGCCAAAGCGGCTCTGGTTTTCTGCTGGTTTGGTGGGGCGGTGTGGGCTGGCAGGACACGCCGTAACCCCCCTCCGGGGTCCGGCCCAGCCGCTGGCGGCTGGGCCCGGCCCCGGGGGGG
>NZ_JAXBRE020000017.1:16728-96036 GCF_047520985.2 Stenotrophomonas sp. BR163 | reverse complement strand
CGATAGGTCGCCACCCAGCGCCTGACCGTGGAGAACTCCAGGCCGTAGCGACGAGCAGCGGCTTTGACCGATGTGGAGGTCTTGCAGGCCTCTTTGGCGACCTGCAGTTTGAAACGCGCGTCGTATCTGTTCATGTATCCCTCGGGGTTGGATCTGATGTTCAACTCCCGGGGGTCACTTCAGGGACGGGTTCACGGCGTCCCCGCAATCCAACACCGCCCCGCAATCCCACGGAATGCCAGCTTTTGCTGTTGCTGTTGCTGTTGCTTCGGCTTCGGCTTCGGCTTCGGCTTTGGCAGGTGCAGGGCGCAGCCCTGCCGAACCAACCCTACCGCCCCGGCAATTGCGCGAACGCGCGCTGCATGCAGTCCTCGCGCGGGCACACCCGGCAACCCGGTCCGATCGAAACCGAGTTCCCTGGGCTCTGCACATCCAGCCCCAGCGAATACACCAGGCGTTCGGCATGCTGTAGATCGCAGCCCAGCGCCACCGCGAAGGTCTTGCGCGGCTGGCCATGGCCCACCGGGCCACTGCTGACCTGCCGCGCCAGCCAGAAATGGCGGCGCCCGTCGGGCATGCGCGCGGTCTGGGTAAGGATGCGCCCGGGCTGGTTGAACGCCTCGTAGACGATCCACAGCGGGCACGAGCCGCCCACCTGCGAGAAATGGAAGTCGGTGGCCGAATGGCGCTTGGATACATTGCCGGCACGGTCTACGCGGATGAAGAAGAACGGCAGGCCGGGCGCACTGCGCCGTGCCAGCGTGCTCAGCCGGTGGCAGACCGCCTCGAAACCGACGCCGAACTGGTGCGCCAGCAGTTCGATGTCGTAGCTGCTGGCCTCGGCCGCACGCAGGAAGCGCATGTAGGGCATGACCAGCGCGCCGGCGAAGTAGTTCGAAAGACCCACCCGCGCCTGTGCGATGCGTGCGTCATCGGTGAAGCCGGCACGCGCCACCACCGCATCGATCTGCGGCAGGTAGCCGTGCAGGGCCAGTTCGGCGGCCATCTGGAACGCCTGCTGGCCCGGCTCCAGGTAGTCCGGCAGCCACAGCCGCCGCGTACCCGCATCGTACTGGCGCTTCTCGCGCCCGGCCTGCAGTGCGGCCACTTCCACCAGCACGCCGTGACGGTCGGCCAGCAGCTGGCGCAAGCGCGGCGCCACATGCCCGGGCGAGAGCCCCCACTCGGCGAACAGGCGCTCGGCCAGTTCGTCCAGCTCGGGAATGTGGTTGTGCATGCGGTTGAAGAACTCGCGTACCTGGTCGCCGGCCGGCAGGGTGCTGCCGGCGCCGGGCTCGCCCAGCTGGAATTCCAGCGCGGCGGCATGCTCGCGCAGTGCCAGGTGGCGGCGGTGCAGGTCCAGCAGCGCACGGCTGACCTGCGGCAGGTTGCCCGCCAGGGCGCGCAGCTCGGTGGCACTGACTTCGGCCAGGCCCAGGTCGCGCAGGGTCTCGCCCAGCGCTTCCTGCAGCGCGGCGGGCTCATCTTCGTCGAACAGCGCGGAAACATCGCCCAATACCTCGCCCAGCTTCTTCTGCACCTTTGGTGTGAGGGGGCGCTTGTTGCGCTCGATCTGGTTCAGGTAGCTGGCCGACAGCCCCAGCGCCCGCGCCAGGTCAACCTGGCTGTAGCCGCGCTGTTCGCGCAGGCGCAGCACGCGCAGGCCGAGTTGCCGCTGGGGAGCTGAGGTATTCACAAAATTAACAGGAATCGTGGGGTGTGTTGGCCAGATTAAGCGGATTCAGCCCGGAAATCGAGGTGCGTGCTGTGAATAATGCCAAGCATCTTTCGCACCCTGTGGGATTGTCGTCATGACTGTTGCAGCGCCCCGTATCCGCATGCTGATCGATGGCCAGTTCGTTGAATCGGCCACCTCCCACTGGCAGGACGTGATCAATCCGGCCACCCAGGACGTGCTGGCCAAGGTGCCCTTCGCCACCACCGGTGAAGTGGACGCCGCCGTCGCAGCCGCCAAGGAAGCCTTCAAGACCTGGCGCAAGACCCCGATCGGCACCCGTGCGCGCATCTTCCTGAAGTACCAGCAGCTGATCCGCGAAAACATGAGCGAGCTGGCCCACATCCTCACCGCCGAACAGGGCAAGACCCTGCCGGACGCCGAAGGCGATGTGTTCCGCGGCCTGGAAGTGGTCGAGCACGCCGCCGCCATCGGCAACCTGCAGCTGGGCGAGCTGGCCAACAACGTGGCCAATGGCGTGGACACCTACACGATCATGCAGCCGCTGGGCGTGTGCGCCGGCATCACCCCGTTCAACTTCCCGGCGATGATCCCGCTGTGGATGTTCCCGATGGCGATTGCAACGGGCAACACCTTCATCCTCAAGCCGTCCGAGCAGGACCCGATGGTCACCATGCGCCTGGTCGAGCTTGCCCTGGAAGCCGGCATTCCGAAGGGCGTGCTGAACGTCGTCCACGGCGGCGAAGAAGTGGTCAACGCGATCTGCGACCACCCGGACATCAAGGCCGTGTCGTTCGTCGGTTCCACCCGCGTCGGCACCCACGTGTACAACCGTGCCTCGCTGGCCGGCAAGCGCGTGCAGTGCATGATGGGCGCCAAGAACCACGCCGTGGTGCTGCCGGACGCCAACAAGGAACAGACCCTCAACGCGATGGTCGGTGCGGCCTTCGGCGCCGCGGGCCAGCGCTGCATGGCCGCCTCCACCCTGGTGCTGGTCGGTGAAGCGCGCAACTGGGTGCAGGATCTGGTCGAAAAGGCCAAGACCCTGAAGGTCAGCGCCGGCACCGTATCCGGCACCGACGTCGGTCCGGTCATTTCCTGCAGTGCCCGCGAGCGCGTGGAAGGCTTGATCGCCTCGGGTGTGGAGCAGGGCGCCTCGCTGGTGCTCGATGGCCGCAACCCGCAGGTGGATGGCTTCGAGAAGGGCAACTTCGTCGGCCCGACCATCTTTGCCGGTGTCACCACCGACATGCGCATCTACCAGGAAGAAATCTTCGGGCCGGTGCTGGTCATCCTCGAAGCGGAGACGCTGGAAGACGCCATCGCGATGGTCAACAGCAACCCGAACGGCAACGGCACCGCACTGTTCACCCAGTCCGGCGCGGCCGCGCGCAAGTTCCAGGAAGACATCGACGTCGGCCAGGTCGGCATCAACGTGCCGATCCCGGTGCCGGTGCCGCTGTTCTCGTTCACCGGTTCGCGCGCCTCCAAGCTGGGCGACCTGGGCCCATACGGCAAGCAGGTGGTGCTGTTCTACACCCAGACCAAGACGGTCACCGCGCGCTGGTTCGATGACGAAACGCTGAGCCACGGCGTCAACACCACGATCAGCCTGAAGTAACGGCAGGAGCAGCCATGAGCCACTCGATGACGACGGAACTGGAAGAAGCGCAGCAGGCGTACCGCGAGGCAGCGCGCGACTTCGCACAGGCCGAACTGGCGCCACACGCCGCGCGATGGGATGCGGAGGGCATCTTTCCGCGCGAGGCGATCGCCAAGGCCGGTGAACTGGGCTTCTGCGGTCTGTACATGGACCCGGAAGTGGGCGGCAGCGGCCTGAGCCGGCTGGACGCCGCCGTCGTCATCGAGGAGCTCGCCAACGTCGATCCGTCGACTGCGGCCTACATCAGCATCCACAACATGGCCTCGTGGATGGTGTCCACGTGGGGCCAGCCAGCACTGCGCGATGCGTGGGGCACTGACCTGTCCTCGGGCAACAAGCTGGCCTCGTACTGCCTGACCGAACCGGGTGCCGGCTCCGATGCGGCCTCGCTGAAGACCACCGCCGTGCGCGACGGCGATCATTACGTGCTGAACGGCTCGAAGGCCTTCATCTCCGGCGCCGGTGCCACCGAACTGCTGGTTGTGATGGCACGTACCGGCGGTGCCGGTGCCGGCGGCGTCAGCGCCATTGCAGTGCCGTCGGACCTGCCGGGCATCAGCTTCGGCCGCAAGGAAGAGAAGATGGGCTGGAACAGCCAGCCCACCCGTGGCATCACCTTCGAAAACGTCCGCGTGCCGGTCAGCCACCTTCTGGGAGAGGAAGGCGGCGGCTTCAAGCTGGCGATGAAGGGGCTTGATGGTGGCCGCATCAACATTGCCGCCTGCTCGCTGGGTGCCGCGCAGGGCGCGCTGGATGCCGCGCGCCGCTACATGGGCGAGCGCCGCCAGTTCGGCAAGGCGCTGGCCGAGTTCCAGGCGCTGCAGTTCAAGCTGGCCGACATGGTCACCCAACTGGTGGCCGCGCGGCAGATGGTGCACACCGCCGCGCGCAAGCTCGATGCCGGTGCCAGCGATGCCAACGTATGGTGCGCGATGGCCAAGCGCTTCGCCACCGATGCCGGTTTCAACGTCTGCAATGAAGCGCTGCAGATCCACGGTGGCTACGGCTACATCCGCGAGTACCCGATCGAGCGCCTGCTGCGTGACTGCCGCGTGCACCAGATCCTGGAAGGCACCAATGAGATCATGCGGGTGATCGTTGCCCGTCACCTGCTCAACACCGAAGAGGAACTGCGATGAAGGATTGGCGTACCCAGGAGCACGTGGGCCTGAAGGTCGAGGCCGACGGCCATACCGCCGTGGTCACCCTGAACAACCCGCCGGCGCACACCTGGACCGTGCACAGCCTGTCGGCGCTGCGCGACCTGATCGGCGCGCTCAACGCAGACCGCGAGATCTACGCGCTGGTGATCACCGGTGACGGCGAGAAGTTCTTCTCCGCCGGTGCCGACCTCAACCAGTTTGCTTCCGGTGACAAGGCCGCAGCGCGCGAAGCCGCGCGCCGTTTCGGCGAAGCGTTCGAGGCGCTGTCCGGTTTCCGTGGCGTGTCGATCGCCGCGATCAACGGCTACGCGATGGGCGGAGGCCTGGAATGCGCGCTGGCCTGCGACCTGCGCATCATCGAAGACCACGCCCAGGTGGCGCTGCCGGAGGCCACCGTCGGCCTGCTGCCGTGCGCCGGTGGCACCCAGAACCTGCCGCGCCTGGTCGGCGAGGGCTGGGCCAAGCGCATGATCCTGCTGGGTGAGCGCATCAACGCTGAGACCGCGCTGCGCATCGGCCTGGCCGAAGAAAAGGTCGGCAAGGGCGAAGCCAAGGCACTGGCGCTGGAATGGGCGAAAAAGGCCGGTAAGCAGAGCCCGACCAGCATCGCCGCCTGCAAGACGCTGGTACAGGCCACCCGCACCGGCACCCACGCCTCGGCGCTGGTGGCCGAGCGCGAAGCCTTCGTCGACCTGTTCGACACCGCCGACCAGGTCGAGGGCGTGACCGCCTTCCTGGAAAAGCGCGCCGCGCAGTGGAAGAACGCATGAGCACCGACACCGCTGCCGACGACGCACCGGTGCTGTTCGAGGAGCGCGTGGCCGGTAACGGCATGCGCATCGGCATCGCCACGCTCAACGCGCCGCGCACGCTCAATGGCTTCTCGCTGCCGATGGCACACCTGCTGCTGGAGCAGTTGAACGCCTGGGCCGACGACGACGGCATCGCCATGGTGGTGCTGCAGGGTGCTGGCGAGAAGGCGTTCTGCGCTGGCGGCGACCTGCACAGCCTGTACAAGGCCATGGTCGCCTTCCGTGAGGCCGGCCGCAGCGATATCCGCGAGAACGACTACGCCGCCGAGTTCTTCGACGTCGAGTACCGCGTCGATTACCTCATCCACACCTATACCAAGCCGATCCTGTGCTGGGGCCACGGCATCGTGATGGGCGGCGGTATCGGCCTGATGTCCGGCGCCAGCCACCGCGTGGTCAGCGAGCGCTCCAAGCTCGCGTTCCCGGAAATCACCGTCGGCCTGTTCCCTGATGTCGGTGGCAGCTGGCTGCTGCCGCGCGTGCCGGGCAAGGGCGGCCTGTTCCTGGCCCTGACCGGCGCGTTGCTCAATCCGGGCGATGCCATCTATGCCGGCCTGGCCGATGTGCACGTGGCTGAAGAACGCCGCAGCGCGGTGTTCGATGCGCTGCTGCAGGTGGCCTGGTCCAGTGATTCCGCACACAACCACGAACGCCTGACCCATCTGCTGCAGTCGCATGCCAGTGATGCCGCCACCGGTCCGCTGCTGGCCAACGCGGCGCAGGTCGATGCGTTGTGCGAAGGCGATGACCTGCCCGCGATCATCAAACGCATCAGCGCGCTGCAGACCGACGATGCCTGGCTGCAGGCGGCACAGAAGACCCTTGCCGCCGGCGCGCCCGGCTCGGCACGTCTGGCGTTCGAGCTGCAGCGCCGCAGCGCCGGCCAGGACCTGGCCAGCGTCTACCGGCTGGAGTACATCACCGCGCTGCACTGCGCCGCCCACGGCGATTTCGCCGAAGGCATCCGCGCACTGCTGATCGACAAGGACCGCAATCCGCAGTGGAACCCGGCCACCCTGGCCGAGGCCACCTGTGCGTGGGCCGACACCTTCTTTGCTTCCCCCTGGGCCGCTGCCGCGCATCCGCTGGCCGACCTGAGCACTCCCCTTGTTGAAAGGAGCCTTGCATGAGCCGCATTGCATTCATCGGGTTGGGCAACATGGGTGGCCCGATGGCCGCCAATCTGGTCAAGAACGGCCACACCGTGCGCGTGTTCGATCTGGTCCCGGCCGCGGTGCAGGCCGCCGTCGATGCCGGTGCCAGCGCGGCGTCGTCGGCACGCGACACCCTGGCCGATGCGGAGGTCGTGATCTCGATGCTGCCGGCCAGCCGCCACGTCGAAGGCGTGTACCTGGGCGATGACGGCATTCTCGCCGCCATCCCGGCCGGTGCACTGGTCATCGACTGCAGCACGATCGCACCGGCCAGTGCCCGCAAGGTTTCCGAAGCGGCCGCCGCGCGTGGCCTGCAGATGATCGACGCGCCGGTCTCCGGCGGTACCGCTGGCGCCCAGGCCGGCACCCTGACCTTCATCGTCGGTGGCGAAGAGGACGCGCTGGAACGCGCCCGCCCGGTGCTGCAGGCGATGGGCAAGAACATCTTCCATGTCGGCGCCAGCGGTGCCGGCCAGGTCGCCAAGCTGTGCAACAACATGGCGCTGGGCGTGATCATGGCGGTGACCGGTGAAGCCATCGCACTGGGCGTGGCGCACGGGCTGGACCCGAAGGTGCTGTCGCAGATGATGGCGGTCAGCACCGGCCGCAGCTGGGCCACCGAAGTGTGCAACCCGTGGCCGGGCGTGCTGGAAAATGCGCCGGCCTCGCGCGGCTACAGCGGCGGTTTCGGCAGCGATCTGATGCTGAAGGACATGGGCCTGGCGGTGGAAGCGGCGATGAGTGTCGGCGCCTCGATCCCGCTGGGCGAAGTGGCCCGCAACCTGTACTCGATGAACCACCAGGCCGGCCGCGGCAAGCTGGATTTTTCCAGCGTCGTGCAGCTCATCACCAGCGACCGGTAACCGGTCGCTGGTCCGCGCATTCCACCTTATCCCCGCGCCGTTGGCGCACCCCCTTGAACAACAAGGGGGCTCTCCTCCAGAAGGATGGATGCGCGCCGTAGCGAATGCGTCCCCGGCCACGTGCCGGGGCCCACCCGAGGTGGGATGGGCGGATGTTCGGTTTCGACCGGCATCCGCCCATTTTTTTGGGGGGGCGGATCACTGGGGTCGGATCCCTTTCGCAACGCGAAAGGGCTCTGACCCCATATAGCCGTGCCGGGCCTGGGATGGGGTCAGAGCCCTTTGCTGTTGGCAAAGGGATCCGACCCCGGCGCTGCATCAGGCAACGATCAGCGTCACGTCGATGTTGCCGCGGGTGGCGTTGGAGTACGGGCACACGATGTGTGCCTTCTGCACCAGTTCTTCCACCTGCTCGCGCGGCACGCTCAAAAATTGGGGACATCTTCCACTCTCCAACTTCTCCAAAGGGGTGACGTTGGTTGGGCAAGATCCTCTTCTCTTCGTGGCCACGTTGCTTGGGGTAGTGATTTGTAGTCAACTATCCAGGTGCTGACGGATTCGGCACTAAATGCAGATAATCAGGGGGGGAAGATGTCAGCTGCAGCAGAGCCCGTTCCGATCGAGAATGCGAAGAAATCCCCGGCTAAGGGGGGTGTAAAGGCTCCGAATTCCACTAGTGAGGCTATTTCAAGTCTGACTCCAGAACTTGTAATTGCGCTGTGTGGACCAATCGGATCCCCCTTGCACGAGGTGGGTGATCAGTTCAAGAGCGCCCTTCGGAAGTATGAGTACAGGACGGAGTGTATACGCCTTAGTAAGGCGATTTCCGACAATGCGGTTGCTGGAGAAGTTTCGAATAATTTAAGTCGTTATGATGAAATCAAAGCAATGATAGTTGCTGGGGATCGTCTGCGACTTGATCATGGAAATGATGTTCTAGCAAAAATAGCGATCGCAAAGATTAGTGCCGATCGGGAGGCTGTTTATGGTCCTGAAAATGACACTGGGCCAGATGATGGGTCCTATGCTTCTCAAAGAGTCTGTCATGTAATTGATTCCATTAAGAATAAGTCTGAGTTAGAGTTGCTTAGGCTTATTTATGGAGAAGCGCTGATTGCTGTAGGTGTATTCTCGCCAGTGGAGGTTAGGATATCTAATCTGCAGCGATCATCTGAAGGTGTGATGACCTTGGATGAAGTTAAGGATCTTATTGATATAGATTCCGGTGAGGAGTTTTCGCACGGTCAGTCCGTCCGAGATACTTTTCCGCGGTGTGACTTCTTTCTGCGCGTAGATGATTCGATATCTGGAGCTAGTGAGGACGACGCGACAGGCCAAATTGCTTCAAAAGTTAGCAGATTGCTTGGTCTCGTTTTTCGCACTGCGGTAACCACTCCCACACCTGAGGAGGCCGCAATGTACGCATCCGCATCTGCCGCAAGAAACTCGGCGTGCCTCTCACGGCAGGTGGGAGCTGCGGTGACTAGTTCTGGTGGAGAGTTGCTTGCAGTCGGGTGGAATGACGTGCCTCAGCCGGGCGGCGGGCTCTACGGGAAGCCGCCGGTAAATGTCATTTACTCAGGGAGGGGCGCTGGCGATCAGCGCTGCTTCAGCCAGACAGGGATGAAATGCCACAACGATGAGGAAAAAAAGAAGATTGCTAACCTCTTGGCGGACCTGCTGGCGAAAGAGGGGGTAGTGGCCGAGGATAAGAAGGGCTTGGCTGCAGAAGCGATTGCCAAGTCTCGAGTCAAAGATCTGATCGAATTTTCACGAGCCGTACACGCCGAAATGCACGCGATTCTTACGGCTGGTCGTGTTGCCGGTGAAAAGATAGTCGGCGGTAAAATATTCGTTACGACTTACCCTTGTCACGCTTGTGCAAGACACATTGTCGCGGCCGGAATCTCCGAAATTCACTACATTGAACCGTACAGGAAGAGCTTGGCTACTAAGTTGCATGACGACGCTCTGACGGAAGCGGCTCGCGACGCGCAGTCAAAAGTTGTGCTACTACAATTCGATGGAGTAGCACCGCGGCGATTCATCGATTTCTTTGAAGCAGGTGATCGGAAGTCCGGAGGTGTGCTAAAGTTGCCTGGTAAAGACGCCGCGAAGCCGGCAACGCAGGTTAGTATGAAAGCAATTCCTAAACTTGAAGAAGTAGTTGTTGCAGAGCTTGCTACTAAAAATTTCAATCTTCCATCTTTGTCGAAATCAACGGTGAGAGGACAAGCTAATGTCGGGGAAGAATAATAGGTCGGACCCCCAGCAGTTGCAGCTTCGAGTTTTCTCAAGTATTGCCGGTGGGCGACAGGGCGAATCGGAGCAGTTGGGTCTGCCCAAGTTAATTGACTCTTCTGATTGCGATTCGCGGGAAGAAGATCAGAAGATATATCAAGCTATAGCAGCTAGATATTTTGAAGCTAAGCTATAGTTTGTTAGATAAAAAGGCCGCACGATGTGCGGCCTTTTCTCTTCTATCGCTCCCAGATTCCCATCAGGCAACGATCAGCGTCACGTCGATGTTGCCGCGGGTGGCGTTGGAGTACGGGCACACGATGTGTGCCTTCTGCACCAGTTCTTCCACCTGCTCGCGCGGTACGCCCGGCACGTTGATGGTCAGCTCGGCCTCGATGCCGAAACCGGTCGGGATCTGGCCGATGCCGACCTTGCCGGTGACGGTGGTGTCGGCCGGCAGCGCGACCTTGGCCTGGCCGGCCACGAACTTCAGCGCGCCCAGGAAGCAGGCCGAGTAGCCAGCGGCGAACAGTTGTTCCGGGTTGGTGCCCGGGCCGCCGGCGCCACCCAGCTCGCGCGGGGTCGACAGCTGGATGTCCAGCACGTTGTCGGAGGAGACGGAACGGCCTTCGCGGCCGCCGGTGGAGGTGGCCTGGGCGGTGTACAGAACCTTTTCGATGGACATCGGGTTGCTCCTGGTCAGTGGGTGGGTGTTGCGTTGGAGCCTACTTTGCCCGCTTTCCGCGTACGTTGGGTTGCAACGCGTACGAAAAACTTGATCGATCGTCCTGTTGGCCTAGATCGTCCACTCGCGGTCGGTGGTGAACATGATGGTCAGCCAGCGGTCTGGCGAGGCCTCGCCCAGCGCTTCGCCGATCTCGTCGCGCAGCCGGTCCCATTCCACCAAGGGCCGCGGCGGGTCGTCTTCCGGCACCACAAAGAACAGCTCGATCTGCTCGCCACGCCCCACCTGCGCGACGTAGCTGCGATGCTCGACGAAGCCGTGCCTGGCTACGATCGCGCGTGCCACCGCATCCACATGCGCCTGCAGTTCCGGCGGGGTGACCAGCAGGATGCCGGCCAGCGCCCGGCGCACGGTGCCGAGCGGGGCGATCATCACCAGCACGCAGACGAAGGCGAGGATGGCCGGGTCGATGTACGGCCCGACCCACGCCAGCGAGGTGCCCTGCACCAGCACGCCGCCAAGGAAGGCCAGCAGATAGCAGGCCGACATGCTGGCGGCGATCACCCAGTTCTTCGCGTCCAGTGCGATGAACTCCGAACCGATGCGGCGGTTGGCGCGCAGCACGAACCAGGCCAGCGCACCTTCGCCGACGATCGACAACCCGGCGAAGGCGATGGCCGGGCCGAGCGCGATGTGGCGGCCGCCGGACATCAGCGCGTCGACCGCATTGACCAGCGCATACAGCGCCGCGCCGATCATCAGCGTGCCGCTCACCCCCAGCACGATCGGCTCCAGGTGCCAGAACCCCATGGTGAAGCGCTGGTTGAGCCGCGACTGCAGCGCGTCGGTGCTCGTGGACAGTGCGATCAGCCGCGCGACCAGCAGTGACAGCCAGGTCATCACCACATCGATCAGGCCGTAGATGCCGTCGAAGATGATCAGCGAGGAATTGGCCAGCAGGCCGAACACCACCGCTGCCGCGGCCAGCAGCAGTGAGCCTGCGATGGACAGGCGCAGCACGCCTTGTTCGGTGGCGGGATCGAAGAACTGTGCGCGGTCGGTGGCCATGGCGCGATTGTAGAGCGGAGCCATGCTCCGCTGCCGTTGCGGACTGTCGACGCTGTCCCTTGGCAGCCCTGTGCCGTAGACTGCGTCCCTCCCACGTACCGATTCCCGCCTGCAGTGATCACGCCACCCTGACCCTTGCCGCACCTCGGCAGCCGGCCCGCCCGGCTCAGGAACCCGCGTCTTTCACTGCAGCGCCACGTGGCCCAGCCCGCGTGTGCGCGGAGTTTTACCATGCAAACGTCTTATCCCCTGCGCCAGCAATGGCTCGGCAACCTCCGTGGTGATCTGCTGTCCGGCACCGTCGTCGCCCTGGCACTGATTCCCGAAGCCATCGCGTTCTCGTTGATCGCCGGCGTCGACCCCAAGGTCGGCCTGTATGCTGCTTTCTCCATTGCCGTCATCACCGCGATTGCAGGCGGCCGCCCCGGCATGATCTCTGCCGCCACCGGCGCGATGGCCCTGGTGATGGTCGACCTGGTCAAGGACCACGGCCTGCAGTACCTGTTTGCCGCCAGCATCCTGGCCGGCCTGCTGCAGGTGCTGGCCGGCGTGTTCAAGCTGGGCTCGCTGATGCGCTTCGTCTCGCGCTCGGTCATCACCGGCTTCGTCAACGCGTTGGCCATCCTGATCTTCCTGGCCCAGATGCCCGAGCTGATCGGCCGCGGCCCCACCGTGTATGTGCTGTGCGCCACCGCGTTGGCGATCATCTACCTGCTGCCGCGCATCAACCGCGCAGTGCCTTCGCCGCTGGTGGCGATCATCGTGCTCACCGCCGTGGTCATCGGCTTCGGCATCGATGTACGCAGCGTGGGCGACATGGGCCAGCTGCCCGACAGCCTGCCGTACTTCCTCATCCCCGATGTGCCCTTCACCTGGGAAACGCTGCGCATCCTGCTGCCGGTGTCAGCCACGCTGGCGGTGGTCGGCCTGCTCGAATCGATGATGACCCTGCAGATTGTCGAGGACATCACCGAGACGCCCAGTGAGCGCAACCGCGAGTGCGTCGGCCAGGGCCTGGCCAACACGGTCACCGGTTTCCTCGGTGGCATGGCCGGCTGCGCGATGATCGGCCAGTCGGTCATCAACGTGACGTCTGGTGGCCGCGGCCGCCTGTCCTGCCTGGTGGCCGGCGTGCTGCTGCTGGTGCTGGTGGTATACGGCAGCGACCTGGTGCGGCAGATCCCGATGGCCGCACTGGTGGCGGTGATGATCATGGTCAGCATCGGCACCTTCAGCTGGCGCTCGCTGCGCGACCTGCGCACGCATCCGCGCAGCTCGTCGGCAGTGATGCTGCTGACCGTGGTGGTCACCGTGGCCACCCACGACCTGGCCAAGGGTGTGCTCAGCGGCGTGCTGTTGTCTGCCCTGTTCTTCGCCCGCAAGGTGGGCCGCATGCTCGACGTGCAAAGCGAAGACGTTGCGGACATGGACATGCAGGTCTACCGCGTGCGCGGCCAGGTATTCTTCGCCTCCGCCGGACAGCTGGGTGCGGCGTTCGACTACCAGCACGTGGCGCCGAAGGTACAGATCGACCTGCGGGAGGCCCACCTGTGGGATCTGACTGCCGTCGCCGCGCTGCAACGCGCGCAGGAAAAGCTGACCGCGCATGGCGCCGAAGTCAGTGTTGTCGGCCTCAACGCGGCCAGCCAGACGCTGATCGAACAGGTGGGGGACAGGGGCGGTGCATACTGATGGCCGCTTGCTGTTTTCGCTTGCAAGTTTTCTGATTGAGGCCTGCCTTCACCGGATGCACTGTGATTTCGTGCATTCGGCACAGATCGGAAAAGGACGAGAGATGATCGCAATACGCGTGTTTCCGGTACTTCTGTACTCCGCACTGGGTCTTGGCTTGACGGCGCTATCGCCCAGTGCGGTTGCGACCTCGCCCCGCATCGTTATCGAACATGTTTCCCACCACCGCGCAGGAACCGCTGAGGCGGCGGCGATCGCACGGTGGCTGGACAGCATCCCGGATGCGGATCGGCGGACGATGGAGCTGGGCACGATTACGGTGCAGCAGCGCCGGCCCCCCTCCGATGCCTGGGCCTCTGCCGCAGTGGCCCCTCCCGTTCCGCTTCCGGCCTCGGGTGCTGCCGGTGAGAAGATCACCATCACCAATGAGCTTCCCGGTGGCTTCGTGGAAACCTGGACGTTCCAGTGGGTTGCGGGAGAGGGTGGGGGCGGTTGGAAGCAGACCGATTACGAAACGCACGCGCCGATCGTGCAGCCTGATCGGCCCAACGAGCTGTGACGGAGCGGTGGTGGCCGGTCGCAGCAGGCCACCACCGCTCCAAAGTTGGTCGCGTCAGGTTTCTGCGGTGCCGTCCGCGCAAGCTGAATTCAGTCAGCCATCTGAAACCGCCGCTGTCGTAGGATCTGCACCGTGATCGGGGCCGATGGACGGATCCTCCCGGCCGGCACCCGCTGGCCACAAGCAAGGGAGATGCAAGCAATGCAGGTAATGGATGCCCATGGGGGCAATGAACAGATCGCCTCCGGCCGTCGGTACTGGAAGGTGCTGGCCCTGTGCCTGGTGCTCACCGCGTGCCAGGCGCCTTCTACCCCGGCATCGGCCGAAGCGGCGGCCGCTCCGGTTCCGCTCGCCGCGGCAGCGCCGGCAGCGCCCCCCCCATGCAGTGACCGGTGATTCCTCTCGGTACCCGGATGCGTCCTACACGGACGGTCGCCTGCGCCCGGCTTATGGCTGGTGCGTGGATGGCGTGGAGGATGCGGGCAAGCTGCAGGCCTGCGGCAAGGATGAACTGGCCTATCAGGAAGGGCGCCTGCAGGAGGGTGCCAGCAAGACTGTGACCGGGCTCGACGCTGCTGCGAAGCAGGCGTTCCTTGCCACCCAGGCGACCTGGCGCAGCGATACCGACCGTCATTGCTCCGCTCCGACCAATGCCGGTGTGGATGACCTGAAGGCACAGGAGTGCCGCCTGTTCCGCGTGGCCAACCGTGCCGACGCATTGATGGCGCAGAGCGGCCCGCCCGATACCTCCTACACCCAGGCAACGCTTCGCCCGGAATTCATCCGCTGTGTGCAGCAGGCCCGTGGCATGAACGACCATATCCAGGCCTGCGGCGATACCGAGCTGGCCTACCACCAGACGCAGCTGCAGGCCGAAGTGGCGCGCCTGATGAACGGCCCCGACAGTCCGGCCAAGGACCGCTGGATGGACGAACAGGCCACTTGGGCCGAGGACACCGACAAGCGCTGCAGCCCGGCTACAGAGAGCGTGGGCCAGGCGCTGGACGCGCAGTCGTGCCTCATCAACCGCTACGCCAACCGCGCGGTGGAACTGCAGGCGCGCGAGCGCCGTTGATGTCGGCTGAAACCTGAATTCAGTCAGGCATCGGCATTCTGCGCTGGCGTAGCATCCTCACCGTGATGGGGCCGATGGACGGCTCCTCTTTGCCGACCCACCCGGCGACTCACCAGGGAGAAGCAAGCAATGCAAGCCTTGAGCGCGCCTGCGCGCATTGATCGATCCGCCTTTGAAATCCGACGCGGAATTGCGCTGGTGATGTGCCTGTTGCTGGGCGCCTGCCAGGCCCCTTCGGCCGACAGCGCCACGGTTGCCGCTGCCGCCAGCGCAGATGAGCCCACACCGGCAGCCACATCGACACCGGCCAGCGCGACGCCTGCAACTACAGCCGCCGATGCCGACGCGGATGCCGATGACTTTCCCGCGCCGCTGCCCGATGCCTCCTACACCCAGGCCAACCTGCGTCCTGCGTACACCCGTTGCGTGGACGCCAGCGAAGCGGTGACAGCACGCCTGCAGGCATGTGGCGACGAGGAGTTGAGTTACCAGGAAGACCGCTTGGCCGAGATCGTCGCCGGTGTCGTGGCAAGTCCCGACAGCAAGGCCAAGGATGACTGGATGGATGCGCAGGCTGCCTGGTGGTCGGACACCAATCGCCATTGCCGCTGGGATCCCAAAACCGATGGCCAGGGCCAGAGGCTGGACGCGCAGTCGTGCCGCATCAACCGCGTGGCCAACCGCGTTGACCAGCTGCAGGCCGCTGCACGCAGCAAGTGACCTCAATCCACCGCATTGCCAACTGAGAGGAGTCCTTCGACATGGATGTAGTGACCGATGCAAGGAAGGCGATGGAACACTGGCATCGCGGCCAGACCTCCGCCCGTTTTGAAACCGACAACCGTGGTCCAGGCTGGATTTCCTCGGGCAAGGGTGACCATGGCGGCGTGTCCTATGGCAGCTACCAGTTCGCCAGCGCCGTTGGCGGGGTGGACGAGTACCTGAAGTCGTCCCGCTATGCGGACCAGTTCCACGGCCTGAAACCTGCGACGGAAGCCTTCAGCGAGCGCTGGAAAGCGTTGGCCGCACGCGACGAAAAGGGCTTCGCCCAGGAACAGCACGATTTCATCCAGCACCAGTATTACGACGTGCAGATGGATCGCCTGAAGAAGGTCGGCGTGGACCTGCAAGGTCGCGGCCCTGCCGTGCAGGACGCGCTGTGGAGCACGTCGGTGCAGTATCGCAACATGACCCGTGGTGTATTCCAGAATGGCCTGAAACAAGCCTATGGTGATGATTACAAGCTGTCCGAGCTGAGTGACGAGCAGATTGTCAGGGCCGTGCAGGATTACAAGCACGCCAACGTCCAGCGCCATTTCGAGAGCTCGCCCAAGCAGTGGGATTCGCTGCGCGAGCGCACGCTCAATGAAAAGTCCGAGCTGGTTGCGCTGGCGCGCTACGACAGGATCAACCACGACCCGCAGCCGTACCAGGGCAAGACCTACGAACAGGCGTTCGGCGAGCCGGCGCATCGTCAGTCCGCCGCGCGCCCGGCGCGTGCACCGATGGCCGACGGTGTGCTGGTGCAGGGCGAACGCGGCAATGAAGTGCTCGCGCTGCAGCAGAAGCTGGCGCAGGCCGGCTACACCGGTGTGGATGGCAAGGTGCTGAAGCCCGACGGCGATTTCGGCAGCGATACCTACCACGCGGTGCGTCAGTTCCAGAAGGCGCATGGGCTGGAAGAAGATGGCAAGGCGGGGCGTGACACGCTGTCTGCACTGAACGCCGGGGTTCGCCCACCCGCACAGACACCGGCACCGCCATCGGTACCCTCGCCAGAACGCCACGAGCCGAAGGCGCCCTCTACGGATGGTGCGCCGGTGGCGGCCGCCCCCGGTGGCGGCCGCATCACGGTGATCGAGCCCTACGGCAATGTCACCAGCAACCGCACGCTGGCCCACGGCATCAGTGGCGAAACGGCCTATCGCGAACTGAAGATCCATCATCCCAACACCAATGCCGAAGCCGTGCGCACCGGCGATGCCCGCAAGGCCGACCGCCAATCGGGCATGGTCGAAGGCGAGATGGAGAACATCCGCACACGTGAGGACAAGAATGACATTCCGCTGGTGCGCAAGGACCTGATCCTCACCGATCGCCTGGGCAGCCGCGATGTGATGATTCCGAACCCGGTGGCCGGCTACGCGCAGTTCAACAAGGACGCGACCAATTCGATCAGCCTCTACAGCCACCCGGCCGGCGATCCGCGCCGTGAGCTGGTAGGCCAGGTGCTGCACGGCGCCGCTGGCACGTCGCCCTACAAGAACGGTGACTTCGTCGAGTACGGCGCTCCGCTGATCCAGCAGTCGAACGCCGGCAGCAAACCGGTGCATGCGCATATCGAAGTGGAGCCGGCGCAGTTCCGCCGCTACCTCGGCGACATGCTCAACGACCGCATCACCCTCGGCGGCAAGGTACACGCGCAGGGGCCGGAAGCAGCGCAGGCCGCACGCGCCACGCAGCAGGCGCCGATGGCCGACGGCATGCTGGTGAAGGGCGAACGCGGCGATGAGATCAAGGCGCTGCAGGGCAAGCTGGCCGCGTTGGGTTACACCGCCGCCGACGGCAAGGCGCTGGGCACCGATGGCATCTTTGGCAAGGACACGCTGGCAGCGGTCAAGCAGTTCCAGGCCAACAACGGCCTGGAGCAGGATGGCAAGGCCGGCCGCCAGACCTTGGCGCGCCTGGACGACCCGGCCGCAGTGAAAGCCGGCGCGCAGACCGCCGCCGCCCCGGCACGCGCCGAACCGACCGCACCGGCAGCGCCCAGCATGCGCGATCCTTCGCATGCCGAGAATCCGCGCTTCAACCAGGCCCTGGAGAAACTACAGGAGCTGCAGCAGCAGCGCGTGCAGGCTGGCCTGTGCCCGCTGTTCGCCAATGCGCAGGAAACCGAACGCGCCGCCGGCCAGCTGGCCTACGAGAGCAAGGTCGCCGGCATGCGCCAGATCGACCATGTGGTCGCACGCCCGGATGGCAGCGGCTTGTTCGCCGTGCAGGGCAATGTCGGCGACCCGGCTGCGCAGCGCACCTTCGTCGACAGCCGACAGGCCGTGTCGCAGTCGGTCGAGGCCAGCACCCGCCAGACCGAGGAACTGGATGTCCAGTTCAACCAACGCGTGCAGGAACAGCAGCAGGAGCAGGTGCGCAACCGCGGCCTGTAAGCCTGCTGCACTGTGGCCGAAGGCTCCGGGCCCAACGACCCGGGGCCTTCTGTCGATTCATTCTGCAGGGTCGACCCGCCGGTACACCCCGAACTGGGTCCTGCGCTGGCCCATCGGGATGATCAGGGCCAGCAGGACCGCGCCTCCGTCCACCTGCTTCACCACCGGATCGTTTTCCACCGTGCAGGACAGTTCCACGCGCGACCAGATGCAGCCGGCGCCGGCCTCGCCCGGTTTGCACGATGACCACCGGTTGATGACCAGCTGTTCTCCTTCGGCGCTGTAGCTCTTGCTGGAAGCGCTGCCTGCAGCCTCGATGCCGGTGCCGTCGGCGGCATGGAAGCGGGCCACCAGCCGGCTCGCCTCCTGGCGGATCGTGATCTGGTGGATGTCCTTGTTGTAGACGCCAAAGAGCCTGGAAAGCGCGCCGATGGGCGCATTTTCCTGTCCGGCCGACAGGTAGGACGGCCGGTTGTCGAAGGTGGCGCCTTCGGTGAAGTCGCATCGTGGGCCGGGCTTGATCTCCGCAAGGCGCGTGTCGCGGACGCTGCTGCAACCACTGCCCAAGGCCAGTCCCGCCAGCAGGGTGAGGCAGGCGAGGCCAGAGCCCGCCAGCGAGGATGCAGTCGGTTTCATTGTGGCTTCCCTTCCAACAGATGCGGTGCAACAGGAACTCGCGTACCGAGTATCCCCACGCAAGGGCGGCAGCGGCAACCCGGCCTGCATCCCGGCTGCCCGCCGCCATTCATCCGCCCGGTGTAAACTATTGATCTCACTGGCAATGCCAGTCTCCACGATCAACCGCCCGATGACGTCCGCCACCGCCCGTTACGCTGATTCCCTGCGCCTGTCCGTCGCGCCCATGATGGACTGGACCGACCGCCATTGCCGGGTGTTCCACCGCCTGCTGGCGCCGGGTGCGCGGCTGTACACCGAAATGGTGCACGCCAATGCGGTCATCCATGGCGATCGCCAGCGCCTGCTCGGTTTCGATGTCAGCGAACAGCCGCTGGCACTGCAGCTCGGTGGCAGCGATCCGGCGCTGCTGGCGCAGGCCGCGCGCATCGCCGCCGACTGGGGCTACGACGAGGTCAACCTCAACTGCGGCTGCCCGTCCGACCGCGTGCAGGCCGGGCGCTTTGGTGCCTGCCTGATGCGCGAGCCGGTGCTGGTGGCCGAATGCGTGTCGGCCATGGTCGAGGCAGTGGACATCCCGGTGACGGTGAAATGCCGCTTGGGCGTGGACGAAGACGACAACTACGAGGTATTCGCCAGTTTCGTCGATCGCCAGGTCGAGGCCGGCGCCGCGATGGTGGTGGTGCACGCCCGCAATGCCTGGCTGAAGGGCCTGTCGCCGAAGGAGAACCGCGAGGTTCCGCCGTTGAAGTACGACTGGGCCTACCGGCTGAAGCACGAGCGCCCGGCGCTGCCGGTGGTGCTCAATGGCGGCCTGGCCACCATCGAGGCGGTGCAGGCGCAGGCCGCGCACGTCGATGGCGTGATGCTGGGCCGCGCGGCCTACCACGACCCCTACCTGCTGCATCAGCTGGAGGCGCTGCAGACCGGCGCCCCGCTGCAGGCCCGCGGCGACCTGCTGCGCACGCTGCGTCCCTACGTGGAAGCGCGCCTGGGCGAAGGCCTGGCGCTGAAGCACATCACCCGCCACCTGCTCGGCCTGTTCCACGGCCAGCCCGGTGGCCGCGCGTTCCGCCAGGTGCTGAGCGAGGGCGCGCACCGCCCGGGCGCCGACTGGAGCTTGGTCGAGCAGGCGCTGTCGGTCACCGAGCGCGAAGCCGATCGCGCTGCAGCGTGACCGAAGTCACATTCCTGACTTGACAAGGGACGGCGATTCGTCCCGAATGTTCACCTAGCTGAACATCGCAGGGCTGCGGCCGGAAAAGTTCAGACCGGATTCACTGCCCCAAACCAAGAATTTGCAAAGGATTTGTAAAGCGCCGGGTCCCGAACCCGGCATCCGGATTTACGACTTTTGAACGAATCGCCGTGCTCGGCTAGGATCGCATCGATGTCTTCCGCTCCCTTCCATTGCCGCATTGCCCTGGCCACCACCTGCGTGGTGCTGTGGGCTGCGCCGCTGTCTTCGGCGTTGGCGCAACAGCCGCCGCGCGGCGAGCAGGCACGGGCGGAAATGATGGATCGGGGAGAGCGCGGCAACCGTGGCGACGAGCGTTCGCTGTCAGATGCCGTGCGCCGCGTGCAGCGCAGCACCGGCGGCCACATCCTCGGCGCCGAGCGTGTGCCGTTCGATGGTCGTGATATCAACCGGGTGAAGTACATGGACGACCGGGGCCGGGTCCGCTACATGGACGACCCTGCCCCGTCGCGTTCACAGCCGCGCACGCCGCGGTCGGATATGTCATCACTACGCGGCGATAACCCCTGAACAGGGATAGTCGTCGCTATCAACCCGTACCCCACAGGCCTCCGGGCCACACCCAGGACACTAGGGAGAGTTCATGCGTATCCTTCTGGTCGAAGACGAAGCCCCGCTGCGTGAGACCCTGGCAGCCCGGCTCAAGCGCGAAGGCTTTGCCGTCGATGCTGCGCAGGACGGCGAGGAAGGCCTCTACATGGGGCGCGAAGTTCCGTTCGATGTCGGCATCATCGACCTCGGCCTGCCCAAGATGTCGGGCATGGAGCTGATCAAGGCCCTGCGTGACGAAGGCAAGAAGTTCCCGGTGCTGATCCTGACCGCGCGTTCGAGCTGGCAGGACAAGGTCGAGGGCCTGAAGCAGGGCGCCGACGATTACCTGGTCAAGCCGTTCCACGTCGAAGAGCTGCTGGCCCGCGTCAACGCGCTGCTGCGCCGCGCCGCCGGCTGGAGCAAGCCGACCCTGGAATGCGGCCCGGTCGCCCTGGACCTTGCTGCCCAGACGGTCAGCGTGGCCGGCAGCAATGTCGACCTGACCAGCTACGAGTACAAGGTGCTGGAGTACCTGATGATGCATGCCGGTGAACTGGTCTCCAAGGCCGACCTCACCGAACACATCTACCAGCAGGACTTCGACCGCGACTCCAACGTGCTGGAGGTCTTCATCGGCCGCCTGCGCAAGAAGCTGGACCCGGATGGCGAACTGAAGCCGATCGAGACCGTGCGCGGTCGCGGCTACCGTTTCGCGATCCCGCGCAACGAGGGCTGAGCCGGCTCACCCTGGCGATAACACGATGTCCGGCCGTCTGTGGTTCTTCCGACGCTGGCGGCCGCGCTCACTGCAGGCGCGCCAGATGCTCGCCGCGTCCGTGGGCCTGGTCGCGTTCCTGGCGCTGGCCGGCTACGCGCTCGACGCCGCCTTCGCCGATACGGCGAAGGCGAACCTGCGTGAGCGCCTGAAGAACTACGCCACCTCCTACGCGGCCGGCATCGACTTCACCCGCGACCGCTCGCTGTACATCCGCGAGCAGCCGCCGGATTCGCGCTTCGACGTACCCGGCAGTGGCCTGTACCTGCAGGTGGTGATGCCGCACGGCAAGGGCAATTCGATGTCCGCCGAAGGCCCGATGCTGCCCACCGTGGGCGGCGGCCTGCTGGCACCGCGCCAGGAAGTGTTCGAAGGCCCGCTGCCGATGATCCAGATCGATGGCAGCCAGGGCTCGGTGTACCGCTATGGCCTGGGCCTGGTGTGGGGCGCCGACGCCGACCCCGCCACTGAATTCCCCTACACCATCTATGTGATGGAAGACTCGCGCGCGCTGGGTGCGCAGCTGCGCGTGTTCCGTGGCCGCGTCTGGTTCTACCTGGGCGGCATCGGCCTGATCCTGCTGCTGCTGCAGACCGTCATCCTGCAGTGGAGCCTGCGCCCGCTGCGCCGGGTGATCACCGAGCTGACCAAGGTGCAGCGCGGCGAGACCGAGCGCATGAGCGAGCGCCACCCGCGCGAGCTGGAACCGCTGACCGACAGCATCAACGCCTTCATCGAAAGCGAGCGCGAGAACCTCGAGCGCCAGCGCAATACCCTTGCCGATCTGGCGCACAGCCTGAAAACGCCAATCGCGGTACTGCGCACGCAGATGGACAGCGGCGCCGGCGACGGTGCGCTGCGCGAAGAACTGGACGTGCAGCTGCAGCGCATGAACAACCTGGTTTCGTACCAGTTGGCACGCGCGGCCTCGTCGGGCCACAAGCTGTTCTCCGCGCCGCTGCCGATCGAGTCCAACGCCGAGGAAATCGTGCGTGGCCTGGAAAAGGTCTACGCCTCCAAGGGCGTGCTGTGCGAATTCGATATCGACCCGGCCGCGCGCTTTCACGGCGAGCCGGGTGACCTGCAGGAACTGCTCGGCAACCTGCTGGAGAACGCCTTCAAGTGGGCCAACCGCCGCGTGCTGCTGACCGCGCAGCCGCTGCCGGCGCCGAACGCGCGCCGTGCCGGCCTGCTGCTGGCGGTGGACGACGATGGCCCGGGCATCGCCCCGGATGACATCGGCAAGGTGCTGCAGCGTGGCGTGCGTGGCGACGAGCGCGTGCAGGGCCACGGCATCGGCCTGTCGATCGTGCAGGACCTGATCAAGGACTACCGCGGCGAACTGATCGTGGGCCGTTCGGCCGAACTGGGTGGCGCACGCTTCGAAGTGCGCTTGCCGCCGGGGCCGTAAACATCGTTGATCGGTAGTGCCGGCCGCTGGCCGGCAACCAGGCAATGTCATCGAAGATCATGAGGTTGCCGGCCAGCGGCCGGCACTACGGCATTTCGATCTTCGGCGGCTCGCCGTAGAACCGCCGCAGCTGCGCGGCGACCTCCGGCAACGCCTGCTGCAGCAGATCCGGTGCCGAGAAGTGGTACTCGCTGCTCACCGCGAAGAACTCCTCCGGCGCCTCGGCTGCATACGGATCGATCAGGGTCTCTTCGCCGGCGTCCACCTGCGCGCAGAAGGCGTCGTAGGCGCGCTGGAACGTGGCCGCCCACTCGCGCTGCCATTGCCGCGGCAGTGGCGGTGTGCCGTCCATCGCGCCATCCAGTGCATCGAGCTTGTGCACCATCTCATGCACCGCCACGCAGTAGCCCTCGTGCGGCGCGGCCAGGTCGGCCTGCACGTCGGCCCAGGACAGGATCAACGGACCACTGTCCCACGACTCGCCGATCAGCTCGTCATCCCACTCGTGCAGCACGCCGGCCGCATCCATGTGGCTGCGGTGCACGCGGAACGCATCCGGGTAGACGATCAGCTGTGACCAGCCTTCCAGCCCCACTTCACCGAATTCCAGCAGCGGCAGGCAGCACAGTGCGGCCAGCAGCACGCCATCGCCAGCCTGCAGTTGCAGTTCGCCGACAGGGGTAATGGTCTTCTCATGCAGGAAGCGCGTGGCCAGCACGCGCAGTCGCGCGCGGCGTTCGTCGTCCAGGCCGTGCAGCCAGGCCGCACGGCGGCAGGCGTCTTCCCAAAGCGCATCATCGATCGGCCGCGGCGAGGGCCGCAGCCACTGCAGCAACGACTTGATCAGCGGAACATTCCCGGCAGGTAGCTGTGCCACTTCGGCGCACGGATGCGCTGCAGCACGTCGTCGTCGCTGCCGCCGCCCCCGGTGCTGGTGGCATTGCTGGCCGCAGGGCGTACCGGTGCCGGCTTGGTGGTCGCAGCCGAGGCGGTCGCGGTCGGCGCGCGCTGCGAGGCGGCATCACCGTTGGAGGACACGCAGGCGCCCCGGCTGTCGTCCAGCGCTGCCGTTGCAGACGCCGCGAAGGGCATCATCAGCAGGATCAGGCAATGGGCATAACGGCGCATTGACGACATCCACGTTAAGGGAGGGTGAGTTCCCGATTCTAGCCCGAACCCGGCGCCTCGTTGGAAGCCCCTGCGGAACCCAGCGTGGCAGGCGTCGCTGGCGGCTTTCCCGCATAATTCCTGCCTGACTTCGTGGAAGCTGCCGTGGACGATCGCCAATTGCTGGCCAAACTCGCTGCCGGTCGCCTGTCCGGCGACGCCCTGGCCCGAGAGCTGGGCCAGACCCGGGCGGCTATTTGGAAGCGTATTCAAGGGCTTAGGGCCGCAGGTGTGGACATCGAGGGCCGTGCTGGCGAGGGCTATGGCCTGACCCGCCCGGTCGACCTGCTGGACCCGGCGGCGATCCGCGCCGGCCTGCCCGCCGATGCCCAGGCCCTGCTGCACGACCTGCACGTGGCCTGGACGGTGGACTCCACCAACGCTGAATTGCTGCGGTGCAGCGCGCCCCAGCGCGGGGTCAGCGTGCTGCTGGCCGAACGCCAGACCGGTGGCCGCGGCCGTCGTGGCCGCACCTGGGCCTCGCCGTTGGCCGCGCATATCTACCTGTCGGTGATGCGCCTGTACTCCGGCGGCCTGGGCCGCCTGGCCGGGTTGAGCCTGGTGGCCGGCATTGCCGTGGCCGAAGCGCTGCACGACCTGGGCTACACCCAAGCGCAGTTGAAGTGGCCGAACGACCTGATCGTCGATGGCAAGCGCAAGCTGGTCGGCCTGCTTGCCGAGGGCGGTGGCGAATACGCCGGCCCGGCGCGCGCGGTGATCGGCATCGGCATCAACACCCACATGCCGCCGTCGTTCGGCGAGCAGATCACCCAGCCGTGGGTGGACCTGGACACGCTGGCTGGCAAGCCAGTGGATCGAAACGTGGTCGTTGCCGCCGTGCTGGCGCGGCTGCTGCCGGCGCTGGAGGAATTCGATCGTGAAGGTCTTGCTCCGTTCCTGCCGCGCTACGCCGCCTTCGACATGCTGGCCGGCCGCGAAGTGCGCGTGGAACTGGACGGGCAGTGGCAGCACGGTACTGCGCTTGGCCTGGCTGATGACGGCGCATTGCGCGTGCGCATCGATGGCCAGGAACGCCTGCTGCACGCCGGCGAAGTCAGCGTGAGGGCGGCATGAGCGATTGGTTGTTCGACCTCGGCAACTCGCGCTTCAAGTTCGCGCCGTTGCAGGGTGACCGTGCCGGTGACGTACAGGCCTGGGCGCATGGCGCCGAAGGCATGGCCGGGCAGCCGCCGCACAGCCTGCCCAGCGGCCGCACCGCGTTCGTGGCCAGCGTGGCGGCACCGTCGCTGACCAGCGCGATGCTGGACCAGCTGCAACGCCGCTTCGAAAACGTGCACGTGGTGCGCACCAGCGCCGAATGCGCCGGCGTGCGCATTGCCTATGCCAGGCCGGAAAAGTTCGGCGTCGACCGCTTCCTGGCCCTGCTGGCTGCGGCCAAGGCGCAGCGCCCGGTGCTGGTGGTCGGCGTGGGCACCGCACTGACGATTGATCTGCTCGATGCCGACGGCCAGCACCACGGTGGCCGCATCTCCGCATCGCCCACCACCATGCGCGAAGCACTGCATGCCCGTGCCGTGCAGCTGCCCGCGACCGGTGGCGGCTACAGTGAGTTCGCCAACGACACCGCCGACGCGCTGGCCTCCGGCTGCGATGGCGCTGCGGTGGCGCTGATTGAACGCAGCGCGCAGCACGCGCACACGCTGCTGGGCGTGGCACCGTCGCTGCTGGTGCACGGTGGCGGCGCAGCGGCGCTGATGCCGTTGCTGCCCGCTGCCGATTACCACCCCTCGCTGGTGCTGGATGGCCTCGCCCGCTGGGCGGTGCACCAGCCCGCGCGCTAGTATCCGCGCATGCTCACCCGTGCCCTGATCGTCGTACTGGCCATTCTCAATCTCGGCGTCGCCTGCTGGTGGCTGCTGCGCGATGCGCCGCAGAAGCCTGCGCCTGCGCCGCAACCGGCTGGCGTCGCCGAGCTGCGCTGGGTGCCGGGTGGCGCGGATGCCAATGCCGCAGCCGAGGCCACCGCCGCCGCCCAGACCGCATCGCTGATGGAGCGCGAACCGGCGGCGAAGACCGCGGTGGCTGCGACACCCGCGCCCGTTGCGCCGGCCAAGCCGGAGATCGCCAAGCCGCAGGTGGCTGAGGCTGCGCCGGTTGCTGACGCCGCCAAGCCGGGAACACCGCCTGTACCCGTTCCGGCACCGGAAAAGCCCGTCACCCCGCCCGCGGCCGCCGAGCCGCCGCGCTGCGTCGCGCTGGGCCCGTTCGCCGACCGCGCCGCCGCGAGCAGCGCGCAGGGCAAGGCCGGCACGCTGCTCAGCCAGGTGCACCTGCGCGAACAGCCCGCTGCCAGCGGCAGCGCCCGTTACCGGGTGATGCTGCCGGCCGCCGCCAACCGTGACGAAGCCCAGGCCACCGTGAAACGCATTGTCGCCGCCGGCCTGAGCGACTACTACATCATCAGCCAGGGCGAGGAGGCCAACGCCGTGGCGCTGGGCCAGTACCGCAACCGCGAAGGCGCCGAACGGCGCATGGCGGCGGTGCAGGCCGCCGGCTTCCAGCCGCGCCTGGTCGCCAGCGGCGACGCCGGCCAATGGTGGCTGGAAGGGCAGCTGGCGGCGGGCACGCAGCTGGCGCAGGCCCAGCAGCGCAGCGGGGCGGCACAGAGCCGGTCGCTGGAATGCACGCGGTTGCGCTAGAATCCCCTGACCGCGGCGCTGCCGCCGGTGCACCACCCATGCCGCTTTAGCTCAGTTGGTAGAGCAACTGTCTTGTAAACAGTAGGTCATCCGTTCGATTCGGATAAGCGGCACCACCTGGGAAGCTCTGAAACGCTTTGAAAACAGGGGTTTCAATGAAAAAGGCCAGCGCGGTACGCTGGCTTTTCTACGTTTGCCGTCCGTCTCTATGCTGACCTCAGGGAAGCAGACCCCTAGGAGGAACTAATGAGCTCGACTGAACCCCGGCAACCTCGCTTCTGATCTGCTGGCATCGGTCCAGCATCAAGTCGCCGGATGAAGCTCCAAGCCGGATGCCTCCGTCCGCCAGCAACGGATAGGTTTCCAGTCGCACGCGATAGGCTTCCTGCGAGGAGTAGCGTACCGCCTGATCGCCGGACGCGAGAGGGGCCCCCGGTAAGTCTTCTTCCGCAATGAGGCCGTTGACCCGAAGCTGCGCGCACAGGCCCGCGTAGTAGGCGCTTCTTTCGTCCCGTCCTCGGGGATTTTTTTCAGCGTGGCCTAAAGCGTGAAAGCTCTCGTGCGCAACCAAGTCAACAAGATTCGCGAAGGTTCTATGTTGATTGCTGTATACAGGTGCCACAAACGCAAGCTGCCTGCCTGTGGCAAAGAGGCCAAGCGATCTTGCTCGTATTGCCCCAGCAGTGCCTTCCGGCACAAGAAGGATTCGGTACCTGTTTGATGCTGCCGGTATCCATGACTCGGATGCCGCAGCCGCAGCATCGACACGTGCGCACACATCTGCGGCATCAAGCACCAGCCCATCCGCGATCTGCAGGCTGATCGTCCGCGCAGTGTTCGTGCAGCGGACGAGATAAGTGGCACCTACGGCATCGTGACCAGGAAGCATGGATGCCGTGTACAAGTAGCGAAGAGGGCCTAGAGGGACGGAAACAACTTCAGTGTATCCCGCTGAGCCAACCCCATTGGGAAGTATCGTAGATGCGCAGCCTGAAAGAACGATGGTGCAGACGCCAACCAGGAAGATTGCGATTGTGTGCATTCTGTCCCCAAATAAAAGCGGGGCTGATGCCTCCGCTCCAGCGAATCGTGTCAGGTGTTCCACGACAATCAGGTCATCCGTTCGACTAGGATAATCGCCCAATCCCCATGATTCAGCGCCTCTTCGCGCTGCTCCAGGTACTCCCATTTGTTCGAAGAGCGGCAGAGCGGTTGCGTCGACAGCCTTACCTTGAGAAGGATGGCCCGTCCTGCGCATGAACCTGCTGCGCCGGATGCTGTTCAAGATTTGCGGCCAACACTTCAGCGCGATGAAGGGACTCTGCTTCAGGCACGCGAAGCGCGTCCATCGTATTCATGGTTCCACGGCGTTGGGCAGGATCGTCCATCGCCCCCTCGACGATGAAGACTTTCTCGCCACGTGCAAGGGACTCTGTCGGGTTGTTCAATACAACCTGGTCAACTCTTGAAAACCCTTGCTCCTTCGCGAGCACCAACAGACTCGCGGACAAGCGCTGGCTCGACTCATCCCACTGCTTCCCGCTCTGGGCGTCCAAGCGTTCCACACCCGCTCTTATCTGCATGTAGAGAGAGCGGTCAGCGTTTCCGAGTTCAGCTACTGAGGAAGCTGTTCGCTGCACTGAGAGTGAGTCGTCGGCGACCACGGCGTCTCTTTCCGCAGCCGAAGTGCGCTCGGCGTCAAATTCTGGCTCGGGCCTACGTCGACGCTGCGTGGGTGCTATGTGCTGATCATAGTGCGCGCCATAGTAAAGCTCGTATGTCGCATGAGGACCAACAGAAGGAGCCTCCGTTTTGAACACCTCAGCGATCTGTCCAAGCGCCTGGTTTCGATTGATGCGCCCGGCCTGGAGTTCAACGGCAATGGCTCCATATTGTTGCGGTCGATTACCCGTACCCGACACGCCAATGTCTGGTCCACCGGCCGCAATTAGTTCACGCTGGACCTGGACATTACTGAGCGTCGCAGCGGCTTCTCCGCGTAGCAGGGTGTTTACATAGGTTTGCTTGGACGTCGGATCGGGACGTTCGGTGAAGAGATGATGCCCCACCTCGTGTGAAAGAGAGCGCGCGATTCTGGAGCCTTGTCCAACCGCGTTCTCGTCAATAACGATCTTCTCACCGGGAACAAGATAGGTGCCCCTACCGGCTTGTCCCCAGACAACCTCCAGATCGTCGCGCTCGGCCTGTGCGAGACCCGCCCGAAGTGTTGGGGATTTCGCTAGAAGCGGCGCCAGCGAGGGGTCAGCTAACGGGGAGTCCGGCCGACGTACGGGTCCTGGGCGAGGCCCCCCCTGCGGCTGCGGCAGTACAGAGTCTTCAGTACGTTCCATGTTGGAGCTCCTGCCCTGGGGGTCAACGCTGACTGATCAATACGTGGGTCAATGTCGCATTGTCAGAGGCCAGAGTGAGTACAACCTCAGCACCGTTCACTGGCGCGGTCCAGTAAGGGCGTGAGTCAGGGGCATCAGGCCGAGGTGGATATTGCGCGGTTCCCTCCCAGATGACTTCTTTGAGCGCGACGCTCGGTGGCGCGACATCGAAGGTCAGCTTCGCCTGCGCAGGATTATCGACAGCACTTCTCAGTGAGATGTTCCGAACTTCAAGGCCGCCCAACATTCCACGTTCTGCGGTTCGCTCGTCTCTCAGGCCCTGCCGGGTCGGCTTTCCAAGATGCGTGTGAAGCTGTTCGTTCAACGCATCGATATCGCCAAAACGCACATTGGACAATCGCTCGATGCTGTTCTTGAATCGCTCCATACCAGCTTCACTCCCTGATTTGATGGCCTGTCTTTGATTCACATGATCTGATGGGGGCGGCGTCGCGGCGCTCGAACATGCTGTCAGCACCAGCGCCGGAATAACGATCGCGAGGCGACGACGCGCTGCGATCCAGAGGCGGCGCCGAAGTCCGCGTTTTGATGAAGAATCGCATTTCTCGACCCACGCATCCATGAAAGCATCTCTCGCGCCACTGTCACGCTCTTGAATCTAGCACAGCATCTTTTGACTGCGGATTGGGTCCGTGATCCGTGCCTTGGGTGTGCGCTTGCATGCCAGAGCAGCATGGGCATGCGCCGAGCATGATGCGTCGGCGCGGCGCCGGTCGCAAAGGCGGGGGAACGAAAATGAAGAAACCGCCTTTCGCCGGTCTTCTCGCCCCAACCCGGTGAGTCAGCTCAATGTATGACGTGGGCAGATCCTTCGATCAACGCCGCACACACACTGCGACCGCAGCAGCCTCAGCTACGCACCTGCAACGCCACATACTCCGCCAGTCCCCGGCAGGCCAGCATCAGTCCTTCGCGCGTGCCGTCGCCGATGTCGTCTTTCTTTTCCCCGTCCACGCGCACGCGCTCGGCGGCGTGGTACAGCTCCAACAGCGACACCAAACCCACCGCAGCGCGATCCCGGCGTGCGGCGGCCACGGCCTGGCCGGGTGTGCTGGCGGGCCCCGTCCACGGCTGTCCATCGGCGGCGTCACCGGCGCGGATGCGCTGCAGGCAGCTGGGCAGGTTGATGGACGCAGGCGCCTCGTTCGTGGCGGCGAAAGCGGCTTCCAACGGCTGCGCCAGTTCAGGTGGCAGGCGCAGCGCGGCCTCGCCGAGGGTGGCGGTCAGATACGGGTGAGGGGTTCTGGACATGCGGGCATCCTCGTCAGGAACAGAGGTGCCGCCACGGTAAGGTGGCGGGCGATACGTGGTTTCCAATCCCGGGACTGAATTAGCCGGTGGGCACGAGGCCCCCACGCACCGCCCGCCGTCGATCGGCGAACGGATTGCCAGCCGGCGCCGCACCTGGAAAGGACGACGCCGGCTGGCAAGCGTATACAGCTTTCAGTCTTCGGGTTGGAAATCCCGGCCACTTCGCTTAAGGTGGCGATTCATCATGCGCACGTGAAATCACCGCCTGCCAGTCGTTTGTTTCGATGGCATCGGGAGATCTGAAAGGAAAAATGAATTATCGCGTTTGGCCCGTTTCGAGCATCGCAATGCCAGAAGCGACAGATTGCGCAGTGGCGCCATCAGCGAGAAATCTGCCCGAACCATCGCTGCCGCATGCCCTGAGCTGGCCCACGAAGTAAAGGTGACTTAACAGCCCGGGCAAGGCTCCACAGCTACCATAGCAAACACAAACGCCCGAATGCGCTGCCGGCTTTTTTGATTCTCCTCACAGACCATTTGCAGACCCCCGACACATACTGGGGGCACATGCCCTTCGGGACCCGCCCATGCGTCGCCACGCCCTGCCGCTCACCGTCGCACTGTTGGTCACAACCTTCGCAGCCCCGGCCATGGCCGCCGTGCCGTTCTTCAACGCCAGCTGCCCGGGCGGCATCGATGTTCACGCAGACGATGGCGGGCCGGTCTACGTGCAGGGCCGCGAGACGGCGCTGAAGCGCTTCAACGACCGCTATTTCGAAGCACGCGATGCCAACAGCGGCATCACCCTGTCGATCAGCCGCAACGATGACGGCGCGCCGCAGGTCAGCTACACCGGCCGTGGCGGCGCCAATGGCATCTGCCAAGTCAGCGCCAGCGGCACGCCTGCGCCCGCCGCAAACGGCGAACGCTCTCGCGACGGTGCCGCCGGGGATGCCGCGCTGCCGCGCGAAGTCACCTGCGAATCCACCGGCCAGCAGCAGGTGTCGTGCGATCTGAATACCCGCGGCAATGTGGAAATCGTGCGCCAGCTCAGCCGCACCCGCTGCGAGGAAGGTAAGAACTGGGGCCTGTCGCGGCACTCGGTGTGGGTCAATGGCGGCTGCCGCGCGGTGTTCCGCAATGTGTCTTCGGTGACCACCCCGGCGCCGGCAGGCGATACCGCGTTGGGCGCCTGCAACATGCGCAAGGGCGCTCAGGGCGCGCTGGTCACCCAGATGCCGGTGGGCAGCGATTACCAGGAACTGATCATCGATTATCCCGACGGCCGTTTCCTGTGCATGATGCGCAACAACGGTCAGGCGCAGAGCCTGACGCCGGTTCGCCGCCGCGGCGGTTGAGGCGCGGCGGCGGCGTGTCTAAGGGGGCAGCGCGGTGCGCGTTGCCCCCGTTCCGCTACTGCTGGTTCACCGGGTCATTTCCCTTCTTGTAGGTGTAGCCGGTTACGTTCCAGCCGCCTCCATGGCCGGATGAGGGCTCCACCCAGGTGAATTCCCACGTCTGGATGGAGCCGTCGGGAAGCAGGTTTTCCACCCGGTAGATCTCACCGGGAATGCCCTGGTCCGGCAGCTTGCCGGGAATCGATTCGTCCGAGCGTGCAGACGCGCGGCCTACGGAGACTGCCTGTCGTTCCACCTGTACGTTGCCGTAGCCCTGCGGGGCGAACGACGGCTTCACCCGCTGCGCAACCCAGTCGAGTACCTGGCGTGCGCCCGCCGTCTGCATGGGATACGCATCGGAGGTCACCGTATGCGTGATGCGTTGCGAGGGTGCACTGGCAGCGGCGGGAAACAGTCCGCCCAGGGCAATTGCCAGTACCGCAAGTCCATTGAGTGCATGTTTCATGCGCGTGGTGCTCCATGATTGAGGAAGTGAGGCGGCACCTTCAGGGTGCCTGCGCAGCGTGGACACAACAACAGCCTTGCGTAAGAGGCGAAACCGACCGGGATGTGAGGTGGATCGCGGAAGGTCCAATTCCTGACGACCCAGCGCTGGAATGCCTGACCGGATACGGCTGGCAGGCCGCGGCGATCTGACCCATGCCCTGCTGCACCGCCGCGAGTGGTGTCACACAGCTCTGGCTAGACTGTGCTTCTTTTTCCGCACCGCAGGAGGCACCCATGGCCCATCCCATTTCCGTATCCCTGATCGGCGTTCCCACCGATGTCGGTGCGGGCCATCGCGGTGCGCGGCTGGGGCCGGAGGCGCTGCGCGTGGCGGGCCTGCCGGAGGCGCTGGAGGCCCGCGGCGTGGACGTGCGCGACGTGGGCAACCTGGATGGCCCGCGCAACCCGTGGACCGCGCCGGTGGAGGGCTACCGCCACCTGGATGAGGTGGTGGCCTGGAACCGCGCACTGATGGAAGCCAGCTACGCCGAGCTGAAGGCCGGGCGCATGCCGATCATGCTCGGTGGCGACCATTGCCTGGGCATCGGTTCGATCACCGCCGTCGCGCGCTGGTGCCGCGAGCAGGGGAAGAATCTGCGCGTGCTGTGGCTGGACGCGCATTCGGACTTCAACACCAGCGATGTCACGCCGTCGGGCAACATCCACGGCATGCCGGTGGCCTGCCTGTGCGGCCTCGGCCCGGACGCGCTGACCCGTCTGGGCGGCAGCGCACCGGCGATCACCCCGGCGCAGATGCACCAGATCGGCATCCGTTCGGTGGACCCGGAAGAGAAGCGCCTGATCAAGACCCACAAGGTCGATGTGTACGACATGCGCTACATCGATGAGAACGGCATGAAGCGCGCGGTGGAGGCGGCGCTGGCCGGCATCGACGAGAACACCCACCTGCATGTCAGCTTCGATGTCGACTTCCTCGACCCCAGCATCGCGCCGGGCGTCGGCACGACGGTGCCGGGCGGGGTGAACTACCGCGAGGCGCAGCTGGTGATGGAAATGATCGCCGATACAGGGCGCATGGGATCGCTGGACATCGTCGAGCTCAACCCCTTGCTGGACAAGCAGAATGCCACCGCCGAACTGGCCGTGGACCTGGTGGAAAGCCTGTTCGGCAAGTCCACCCTGATGCGCGACTGACCGCCCCCTGCTGAACGGATCGCCGAACCGTTCACGCCCGCTCCACGCCCCTGCCGCCAGATTGCACTTCACGCGGCGGCAGTGGGCATTGGTGCCCTCCCGCCGAGCGAAAGAATCCCATCCGCGAATGAAGCGGTATAGCGGCGAACCCAAGGAGAAGCCCATGAAGCGCGTAGTTGCCCTGATGCTGTTGTCGATGTTCTCGGTGGCCCTGCTGGCCGGTTGCAACACCGTGGCCGGTGCCGGCAAGGACGTGCAGAAGGCCGGTGAAAAGGTTGAGGACGCCGCCAAGGGCCGTTGAGCCTGAATTGGAACGGAAAGCAAAAAGGCCGGGGGATCTCCCCGGCCTTTTTGCTTGCGCGTTTCCCTGCAGCGTACGTGTCGAAGCGTAGTGAACCATTCAAGCAGGTGAGCGTGCATTTCATTGCCGGTTGACCGGTACTCAACAGCGACTGCGCGAAGCTGGAGCCACGGTAAGAACGCCGTTGCAACCAAGGACTCCCAGCAATGAACAAAGACATCATTTCCGGCAAGTGGTCGCAGCTGAAGGGCAAGGCCCAGGCCAAGTGGGGCGATCTGACCAACGACGACTTCGATGTGGCCGAAGGCAATGCCGAGTATCTGGCCGGCCGCCTGCAGGAACGTTATGGCTGGGCCAAGGACCGCGCGGAGAAGGAAGTGCGTGAGTTCCAGGACGCGGTGAGCAAGGACTACCCGGACTACAAGTAAGCGCTTCGGTTTCCCCCGCATCATGACGCCCGCACCGTGAGGTTGCGGGCGTCGTGTTGTCTGCGCGGGACGATCAGCGGGCCGGAGGGTCCGGCACGTAGCGGTTGGGGAACGCCTGCGGTTCGCGCGGCAGGCGCGAGGGCGCATCGACCAGGATGCCGCGCGCACGCAGGTTGCGGGCACTGTCGTAGCGCAGCTGCAATACCTGTGCAGGGCTGCGGCTGGCACGTTCGAAGTCGGTGTCGCGTACCGAGGATTGCTCGCGTGCGCCATGGCCGGTACCCAGCGCCGGGGCCTGCGACTTGCTGGCGTAACCCTCGATGCGGCTGGCACTGGCGTCGGCCGCCGCTTCGGCCTGTGCGGCTGGAGCCGGCGGCGGCAGGCCACGGCGCAGGATCGGCTCGGGGCGCCAGCGACGCGCTTCCTCGAACACGGCCACGCCGACCACACCGATGTTGTCCGGGCGGCCGGTGCGGCTGGCATAGCTGCCGCTGGGGCTGCTGAACACGAACTGCGCCACTTCGTCCTGGCTCTTGCGCCAGCCGGTGATGTCGGCGCGCTGGCCGGGATTGAGCACGTAGCCGGTCTGCGAGGGATCGGCATCCTCGCCGGAGATGGCGTTGACGCCGTCCACCGACAGCACTACCAGTACCCGGCGAGCGCTGTCGTTGTACAGGCGCACGGCGTAGCGGTGGCCGCGCTCGCCGGCCACCCAGCGCTGGCCCTCGGCAGGGTAGCTGCGCAGTTCGGTGCCGCGGTCGCGGTCGACCAGGGCCATGCGCACGGGGCCGCCGTCGTACACCGGCGGCGGCAGGGGAGCCGGGCGGAAGCCGGCCAGGGGCAGGATCAGCAGCAGGGGCAGCAGGCGTTTCATCGGGCGTCTCCAGCGGGGTTGCGTGAATGAACGCGCCGCAGGCCCTGACGGGGTTGGTGGCGTGCAAGGTAAACTGGCCCCGTTCATCGAAGGTTACCCCACGCAGTCATGACGACCCGAGTCCTTACCGGCATCACCCCCTCCGGCACGCCCCACCTGGGCAACTACGTTGGCGCCATCCGTCCGGCGATCGCGGCCAGCCGCGCGCCGGGGATCGAGAGCTTCTTCTTCCTGGCCGACCTGCACAGCCTGATCAAGTCGCAGGACCCGCAGCGCACCCAGCGCGCGACCCTGGAGATCGCGGCCAGCTGGCTGGCCTGCGGCCTGGACCCGGAACACGTGTGGTTCTACCGCCAGAGCGACATCCGCGAGACCACCGAGCTGATGTGGTTCCTGACCGCCATCGCCAGCAAGGGCATCCTCAACCGCGCGCACGCCTACAAGGCGGCGGTGGACAAGAACCGTGAGGAAGGCGTGGACGAGGACGCAGGCGTCAGCGCCGGCCTGTTCATGTACCCGGTGCTGATGGCGGCCGACATCCTGATCTTCAAGGCCAACCAGGTACCGGTGGGCCGTGACCAGATCCAGCACATCGAGATGGCGCGCGATTTCGCCCAGCGCTTCAACCACGTGTACGGCAAGGAGTACTTCCCGCTGCCGGACGTGGTGATCGATGAGCAGGTGGCGACGCTGGCCGGCCTGGATGGCCGCAAGATGAGCAAGAGCTACCACAACACCATTCCGCTGTTCGTGCCGCGCGAGGAGCTGAAGAAGCTGGTGTTCTCGATCCTGACCGACTCGCGCGCGCCGGGCGAGCCGAAGGACACCGAGGGCTCGGCGCTGTTCCAGATGTACCAGGCCTTCGCGACCCCGGAACAGACCGCGGAATTCGCCAGGGCCTTCGCCGCCGGCATCAGCTGGGGCGACGCCAAGCAGCAGCTGTTCGAGCGCATCGACAGCGAGCTGTCGCCGCTGCGCGAGCGCTACAACGCGCTGATGGCCGAGCCGGAGAAGATCGAAGCGCTGCTCAAGCGCCGTGGCCAGCAGCTGCGCGAGCAGCTGGCGGCACCGCTGCTGGAAGAACTGCGCCACGCCGTGGGCCTGCGCGACCTGTCCACGGCGGGCGACATCGCCAGCGAAGATGCCGGCGTGGCCCGCGTGGCGCCGCCGCAGTTCAAGCAGTACCGCGAGAAGGATGGGCGTTTCTACTTCAAGCTGACTGCTGGTGACGGCACGCTGCTGATCCAGAGCGAAGGCTTCGATTCGCCACGTGATGCGGGCCAGCTGATCGCGGTGATCAAGCAGGCCGAGCAGGGCGACCAGCTGCAGAGCGAGCTGTTCAAGCTGGACGCCGAGGTGGACGCGGTGCTGGCCGCCCTGGCCGCGCTGCGCGAAGCGGCCTGATCGCCGGGCCTGCCCCTGCCCTTTGTAGAGTCGAGCCATGCTCGACCCGGCTCCGCCTCTGTAGAGCCGAGCCCACGCTCGGCTGCTTTGCTGCCCAGCCGAGCATAGGCTCGGCTCTACAGGGAAGCCCCCCGCCGGCACGACCGTGGCACAGCACCCATGGCATGATGTCCGCGCGCCTCTGGCGCGATGACATGGAGTCTGCGATGGCCTGGTTGTCGCTGCTGCTGTTCCTGCCCTGGTTCCTGCTGCTGGGCAGCCTGTACTGGCTGTTTCCGCGCCAGCCGCGCAGCGCGCGGCGGCGCCTGTTCGATGGCACCACCCTGGTCGTGGCGTTCGCGCTGAGCATCGTGTCGATGCTGTGGGGCTACCGCATTGGCGTGGTGCAGCCCGGCGCCGGCCCGATCTGGCCGCAGGTGCTGGCGGTGCTGTATGCCTATGGCGCGTTCCTGGCGGTGCTGGTGCTGGCGTTGCTGCTGCGGCCGCGGTTCGGATTGCGTTCTGGCTGATCGGTAGTGCCGGCCGCTGGCCGGCACATGCATTCTCCCGGCCATCCCGAGGTTGCCGGCCAGCGGCCGGCACTACCCGACCAAAGCCGCATCGAACCCGGGCCGCATGCGCGCCTACCATGGGCGTCTGTTTCCGAGACTGCCAGGTGCGTGCCGATGACCGCCGACCCCAGCATCCACACCATCGATACCGGTTTCCAGCGCCCGGACTTCGACGCGGCCTACCTGATCGTTGAAAACGGCCGCGCGGCCTTCGTCGACTGCGGCACCGGCCTGTCTGTGCCGGCGATGCTGCAGGCGCTGGCGGACGCTGGCCTGGGCGTGGACGCGGTGGACTGGCTGCTGCTCACGCACGTGCACCTGGACCACGCCGGTGGTGCAGGCCTGCTGATGCAACAGTTGCCGAATGCGAAGGCGGTGCTGCATCCGCGCGGTGCGCCGCACATGATCGACCCGACCCGGCTGATTGCGGGTGCGACGGCGGTGTACGGCGCCGAGGAGATCGCGCGCAGCTACGGCCACATCGAGCCGATTCCCGAACACCGCGTGGTGGTGGCCGAAGACGGCCACCGCATCGATCTCGCTGGCCGCGAGCTGGTGCTGCTGCACACGCCGGGCCACGCACTGCACCATTATTGTGTGTGGGATGCTCGCAGCCGCAGCTGGTTCACTGGCGATACGTTCGGCATCTCCTACCGCGAGCTGGACAGCGCGCAGGGCGCTTTCATCTTCCCGACTTCCTCGCCGGTGCAGTTCGACCCGGAGGCGATGAAGGCCTCGATCCGACGCATGCTGGGCTACGGCCCGCAGGCGATGTACCTGACCCACTATGGGCGCGTGGAGCAGGTGCAGAAACTGGCCAACGACCTGTTCGAGCAGATCGATGCGATGGCCGCGATCGGCCGCCAGTGCGATGGCCGCCCGGACCGCCACCGCTGCCTGCTGGCGGCACTGCAGGCGCTGTACCTGGAACGGGCGCAGCAGCATGGTTGTGCGCTGGACGATGCGGCGGTGATTGCCGTGCTGGCGATGGACATCGAACTCAACGCGCAGGGCCTGGCCTGCTGGCTGGACCGCATCAGCAGGCAGAGCCACGCCCTGCGTGGATGACGTGGGCCCAGGCTGCGCCGTGATGTCACGACCACGTTACACTCTGGTGACTTCCAAGCTAGCCGTGGTACTGCCGTGAATCCGATGCGCGTGTTGCTGCTGTCGTCCTGCATGTTCGTCGGGGGCCTGGCCCATGCGGCCAACGACCTGCCGGGTGGCGGCATCGATCCGCAGGCACTGTCGCGGCATGTGCGCGTGCTGGCGTCGGATGAGTTCGAGGGCCGCGCACCGGCCACCGAGGGCGAAGAGCGCACGGTGCAGTACCTGATCGAGCAGTTCCGCAGCTATGGCCTGCAGCCGGGCGGCGTAGACGGCAGCTGGGTGCAGCCGGTGCCGCTGGTGCGCGCGCAGCTGGAGGGTGAGGCCAAGGCCAGCCTGTCGCTGAAGCAGGGCAAGCGTGCGCTGGCCAATGGCGTGGACGTGACCCTGCAGAGCCTGCAGCCGCGCAAGCGCGTGCAGATCAAGGATGCACCGTTGGTGTTCGTCGGCTACGGCATCGACGCACCGGAACGCCACTGGAACGACTACAAGGACGTGGACCTGCACGGCAAGATCGCCGTGGTGCTGATCAACGACGCCGACTTCGAGGCCGATGCACCGGGCGCGTTCGACGGCAAGGCGGTGACCTACTACGGCCGCTGGACCTACAAGTTCGAGGAAGCCGCACGCCGGGGTGCCGAAGGCGTGCTGATCGTGCACGAGACCGCGCCGGCCGCGTATGGCTGGGCCACGGTGAAGAGCTCGGGCACTTCGCCGCTGTTCGACATCGAGCGCGGCCAGGCCGAAGCGATGGCGCAGCACACGCCGCTGCGCGGCTGGATGCAGCGCGAGCTGGCCGAAGCGATCTTCGCCGACGCCGGCCTCGACTTCGATGCGGAGAAGCGCAAGGCGATGCGTGCCGACTTCCGTCCGGTGGCACTGGACAACGCGAAACTGAGCGTGGATTTCGCGCTCAAGCGCGAGCAGGTGGTGACCCGCAACGTGGTCGCCAAGCTGCCCGGTGGTGAACATGCTGACGAGGCCGTGATCTTCTCCGCGCACTGGGATGCGTTCGGTATCGGCCAGCCCGACGCCAAGGGCGACCGCATCCGCCGTGGTGCGATCGACAACGCCACCGGCGTGGCAACGGTGCTGGAACTGGGCCGTGTGTTCGCCGCTGGCCCGCAGCCACAGCGCACGCTGTACTTCGTGGCACTGACCGCCGAAGAGAAAGGGTTGCTGGGCGCCAGCTACTACGCCACCCATCCGCTGGCGCCGCTGGACAAGACCGCTGCGGTGCTGAACATCGAGATGTTCAGCCCGGATGGCCCGACCCGCGACATTGCCTCGTGGGGCAAGGGCCGGGTGTCGCTGGAAGGCGATCTGGAGCGCGTGGCCAAGGCCCGTGGCCGCAGCTACAGCCCGGACCCGAACCTGGAAGCCGGCTTCTTCTACCGCGCCGACCACTTCGCCTTTGCCCGCCTGGGCGTGCCGGCGATCACCATCGGCCCGGGCCTGGACAAGCTGGACGGTGGCGTTGAAGCCGGCCGCGCGCTGCGCGAAAAGTACTTCGCCGACTGCTATCACCAGGCCTGCGATGCCTGGACGCCGAGCTGGGACCCGAGCGGCCACGCTGCCGACACCCTGTTGGTCTACGACCTGGGCGCCGAGCTGGCCAACAGCCGCCGCTGGCCGACGTGGGAAAAGGAATCGGAGTTCCGCGGCGCGCGCGACAAGAGCGAAGCGGCCCGCCGTTGAGGTAGTGCCGGCCGCTGGCCGGCAACTCCCTGCTCTTTCCGGAGGTTCATGAGGTTGCCGGCCAGCGGCCGGCACTACCGAAAGACGGTGGCTTTGCCGGCCAGCGGCCGGCACTACCCGCGCCGGCGCAGCAGCTTCCACGCGCCCCAGCCGCCGGCGGCGAGCGCGGCCAGATAGCACGCCACCATCGTGCGCAGGCCAACCAGGGGTGCCGGACTGACGCCGCGATGCAGCCGCAGGTGCAGCGAGCTGTGGCCGCTGCCCAGGTCCATCGCCAGCTGCAGCGCCAGCGCGGCGCAGAACACCAGCAGGGCGACCCCGAACCCCGTGCGCGGCCACGTGGCCTGCGCGTTGGGGCGGCGCAGCACCCAGGCCAATGCCGTGGCTGCGGCCAGCGTCACCGCGATCCACATCAGCGCGGTGGCGGGAGACGTAGCGGCCACCGGCATTGCACCAGTGGCCGCGATCAGGGCAACGCGCTTACTTGCGGGTGCCGTCGAGCCAGTTCGGGCCCTTGTTGGTAAGGAAGAACACATAGACCACCAACGATACCGCGATCGTGGCGGTCACGTAGATGGCGAACCAATCGACGTGGCCGGTCTTCAGCGCGCCCTGGTACAGCAGCGGGGCGGTGCCGCCGAACAGCGAGTTGGCCAGCGCATAGCCCAGGCCCACGCCCAGTGCACGCACGTGGGTGGGGAACAGCTCGGCCTTCACCACCGCGTTGATCGAGGTGTAGCCGGTGAGGATGACGAATGCCAGCGCCAGGGTCAGGAAGGCCAGGGTGGCGTCATGCTGGTGCGGCAGCTGGGTGATCAGGTACCAGCTGTACAGCACGCCGCCGACGCCGAAGAACACCAGCAGGGTCTTGCGGCCGATGATGTCCGACAGCCAGCCGCCGACCGGTTGCAGCACCATCAGGAAGGCCAGCACGCCCAGGTTGATCAGGGTGCCGGTCATCGGGTCGTTGCCGGCGAAGGCGCTCTGGATCATCTTCGGGCCGTTCACCGAGTAGGTGTAGAAGGCCACGGTGCCGCCAGCGGTGATCAGGAAGCACAGCAGCAGCGGCCGCCACTGGTGCACGAACAACTCGTACATCGAACCGGACTTCTTTGCCTTGCCCTCGCGCGCGGCCTCGATGGACGACTCCGACAGCGATTCGTCCATGCCCCGGCGCAGCCAGAACACCACCACCGCGGCGATGCCACCGATACCGAAGGCGATGCGCCAGCCCCACTCGGAGATCTCCGGCTTGCCCCAGAAGGTCAGCATCAGCAGCAGGGTCAGCTGGGCCAGCACGTGGCCGCCGACCAGGGTGACGTAGTGGAACGAGGACAGGAAGCCGCGACGGCCCGGAATGGCGGCCTCGGACATGTAAGTGGCGCTGGCACCATACTCGCCGCCAGTGGCGAAGCCCTGCAGCAGGCGCGCGAACAACAGGATCACGGCGGCCCAGATGCCGATGCTGGCGGCGGTGGGGGTGATGGCGATGAGGAACGAGCACAGCGCCATCAACGTGACCGAGACGGTCAGCGCCAGGCGGCGGCCGTGGCGGTCGGCGAAGCGGCCGAAGAACCAGGCGCCGATCGGGCGCATCAGGAAGGTCGCCGCGAAGATCGCCCACACGTACAGGGTGGAGTTCTTGTCGTCCGGCGAGAAGAACTGCGATTCGAAGTACACGGCGAACACCGAGTACACGTAGACGTCATACCACTCCACCAGGTTGCCGGCGGAGCCTTTGAGGGTGTTGGAGATCGACCGCCGCAAGGCGGCACGGTCGTTCGCGGGGACAACAGGTTGGGACGTGGTGCTCATCTGGGTGGAAATCCTCGATGCGGCGCGTCCGTGCGCAGGGAAAACGGCGTCCGGTCTTGGGGCGGCGCGGCCGGGCAGCCTTCTTGGTACTGCATCGGCCGTCAACACGGGGTAGCAGACCAGAGCAGGGTGCATGGATGGATGACAGCGTGCCACCGTATGGGGTCCCGGACCATACTCAAAACGTCCTAGAATCCGCCTTCCCCCGGCTCCCTGGTGTGTCATGTCGGCTCCCCCCTCTTCGTCTGCGGCTGCCCCCCGGGGTGGCCTTGTCGCGCTGGCACTGCTGCTGGTCTACGTGGTGTGGGGCTCGACCTATCTGGGCATCGCCAAGGCCCTGCACGGCGGCGCACTGCCGCTGACGATGGTCTCCGGCAGCCGCTTCATCATTGCCGGCGGCCTGATGTTCCTGGCCTTGCGCCTGTTCTGGAAGCTGCCGAACCCGACGCTGCGGCAGTGGCGCAACCTGGTCATCATGGGCGTGACCATGCTGGTGCTGGGCAACGGCATGGTGGTGCTGGCCGAGCGCGAGGTGTCCTCGGGCCTGGCCGCCACGGCGGTGGCCTCGGTGCCGCTGTGGATGGCGCTGTTCTCGGCGCTGCGCGGGCAACATGCCAGCCGCGGTGAGTGGTTGGGCATCGCCATCGGCTTCCTCGGCGTGGTCTGGCTCAACGCCGGCAGCAGCCTGACCGGCTCGCCGACCGGGCTGGTGCTGCTGCTGATCGCGCCGATCGGCTGGGCGTTCGGTTCTGTGTGGGCACGCGGCCTGGACCTGCCGGGTCCGTTCATGACCGCGGCCGGGCAGATGATCTGCGGCGGCGTGCTGCTGGTGCTGATCGGCCTGGCGGTGGGCGAGCGCCCGAGTACGCTGCCCGATACCGGTGGCCTGCTGGCAATGGCCTATCTGTGCGTGTTCGGCTCCATCGTCGCGTTCACTGCCTACGTGTGGCTGCTGCAGAACGTGCGCCCGGCGCTCGCGGGCAGCTACGCGTATGTCAATCCGGTGATCGCGGTGCTGCTGGGCGCGCTGCTCAACGGTGAGCGCTTCGGTTGGCGCGACCTGCTGGCGATGGCGGTGATTCTTCTGGGTGTGGTGGTGCTGACAATGGCAAGGACGAGAAAGAAGTGAGCATGGACGAGAAGGAACAACGCCGGGGCCTGCTGGTCACCGCATCCACCTTCGTGATCTGGGGCCTGGTGCCGGTCTATTGGCACCTGCTCAACGAGGTGCCCTCGTTCCAGATCATCGCCCACCGCATCATCTGGAGCACGGTGCTGGTGCTGGGCTGGCTGTTGATCAGTGCGCGCCTGGGCTGGTGGCGGAAGATCGCCGCGCAGCCGCGCGCGCTGCCGATCCTGCTGGTGTCGAGTCTGACCATCGCGTTCAACTGGGGCCTGTACATCTGGGCGGTCAACGCCGGCCATGTCATCGAGACCAGCCTGGGCTACTTCATCAACCCGCTGGTGAACGTGCTGCTGGGCGTGCTGGTGCTGAAGGAACGGCTGCGCCGGCTGCAGTGGGTAGCGGTGGCAATGGCGGCGGTGGGCGTGGCCTGGCTGACCATCGATGCAGGTACGCCACCGTGGATCGCGCTGGGACTGGCCTGTTCGTTCGGCCTGTATGGCCTGCTGCGCAAGCTGGTCTCGGTCGACCCGGTGGCCGGCCTCGGCGTGGAGAGCATGTACCTGTTCCTGCCGGCGCTGGCGTTTGCGATCTGGGCCGAGAACGGCCACGGCGGTGCGTTCTTCCATGGTTGGGGGTGGCGCAACGACCTGCTGCTGATCTTCGGCGGCGCGGTCACCGCCGTACCGCTGATCGGCTTTGCCTACGGCGTGAAGCGCATTCCGCTGTCGCTGGTCGGCATCCTGCAGTACATCGCGCCGAGCCTGCAGCTGCTGCTGGGTGTGTTCTTCTTCCATGAAGCCTTCGATACCGGCAAGGCGATCGGCTTTGCCGCGATCTGGGCCGGCCTGATCCTGTTCGTCGGTGACAACCTGCGCGCGATGCGCGCGGCGAAGCGCTGACCGGCGCGGGGCCCAAAAAGAACGGCGCCCCGAAGGGCGCCGTTCTGCTTCCATCCACGGCCAGGAGAGAGATGGCCGTGACGGGAACGCGGTTGCAGATGATGGGCGCGCGATTCTAGAGGGTTTCCATTGGCAACGGTCCGGCAGCGTGCCGGCAAGATGAATCGCGTCCAACAATCCACAGACGCATGACAGAAAAAAGGACGGAGCCTTCGCTCCGTCCTTGCGGGTGTGCCGCTGCGAAGCAGGGGCTCAGGTTTCGCGCAGCGCCGTGGTGATCGGCAAACGTGCCGCGCGCAGCGCCGGGAACAGGCCGCCGACCAGGCCGATGCCCAGTGCCCATTTCAGGCCGGTCCACAGCAGTTCCGGTGATACGTGGAACTTGAACACCACCGCGCTGAAGTTGCTGCCGATGGTGGACACGCTGTAGCCATTGAACAGCAGCCATGCAACCGCACAGCCGAGCAGGCCACCGAGCAGCGCCAACAGCATCGTTTCCAGCATCACCGCCGTCACCACCGGCAGGCCGCGGAAGCCGATCGCACGCATGGTGGCGATTTCGCGGGCGCGCGTGGCCACGGCCGCATACATGGTGTTGAGCGCGCCGAACACCGCACCGACCGCCATGATCGTGCCGATCACCTTGCCCAGGATGTCGATCAGCTTGGTCAGCCCGCCGCCCTGCTTGCTGTAGTAGACGCGGGTGGTTTCCACGTCCAGCTTCAGGCGTGGGTCGGCAGCGACGGCCGCCTTGAACTGATCGAAGCCGGCCTTGCCATCGGTACGCACGCTGATCGACTGCCAGGCACTGCGCTGGTAGGTGGTGGCCAGCGTATCGGCGTCGGTCCACAGTTCCGAATCATGCGCATCGCCAGTGGCGAACACGCCGACCACGGTCCAGATCTGGTTGCCCAGGGTCAGCGTCCTGCCGACCTCCATGTCACGGAACTGGCCCTTGGCGCCCTGGCCGACCACGATCTCGCGCAGCCCGGTGGCGAACCTGCGGCCCTCGACGATCCTGACCTTGTCATGCACCGCCCACGCCTGCGGGCCGACGCCGCGGAACTGCGCGTTGACGTCGGTGCCATCGGACTTGGACACCAGGTTGACCACCTGCGACAGCTCCGGTGACAACAACGGCCGGCCCTGCGCATCGCGGCTGATGCCGGGCAGGGTGGACAGCATGGGTACCTGTTCGCGGGTGATCACCGAGTTGGTCTCGGCCTGCGAGCCACCGCGCAGCACGATGGCGGTGGTGTCATCGCCGGTGTTGTTGAGCGTGGCCTGGAAGCCTTCGCCCATCGCCAGCATCGCCACCAGTACGCCGACCACGCCGGCAATGCCGACCACGATCACCGAGGACGCGCCCCAGCGTTGCGGCAGGCTGGCCACGCCGATGCGGGTGGCGGCCAACGCCAGCCGTCCACCGCGGGTCAGCAGCAGCCACAGCGTTACCAGCACGGCCACGGCCAGAACGCCAAACCACGGCAGCCCGATCCACAACACCAGGCCGATCGCAAGCAGCAGCACGGTTACGCCGTTGCCCAGCCACTTCTTGAGCTTGTTCATCTGCAATCCTCCTCAGCGGCCGGCCAGTGCATCGACGATCTTCAGGCGCTTGGCACGCAGCGCGGGCAGCAGCCCGACGATGATGCCGATCACTACGATCAGGCCCAACCCCATCAGCCAGGTTGGCGTCGGCACGTGCGGCGGCAGCATGCCCATGCTCTTCGGGCCGATCGCCGGCAGGATCAGGGCGGCCAGGCCCATGCCGATCAGGCCGCCCAGGCCGATCAGCAGCACCGACTCCACCATCACCAGGGTCAGCACGGTGCTGTCCTTGAAGCCCAGCGTTTTCAGCGTGGCCAGCTCCGGTACGCGCTCACGCACGGCCTGCGCCATGGTGTTGCCGGTCAACAGCAGCAGGGTGAAGAACACCGCACCCATGATCGAGGTGACGATCATGCCGATATCCGCGAACTGCTTGACGAAGGCCTGCTGGAACGCCGATTCGGTCTGGGTCTTGGTCTCGTGGTCGGAGTTCGCCGAGATCGCATCGATCGCCTGTGCCACCCGCGAAGAGTGGTCCGGGTTGTCCAGCGTCACCGTGTACCAGCTCACCTGGTTCTTGATGTAGTCGTTGGATTCGTCGAAGTACTTCCAGTTCATCATCAGCTGGCGTTCTTCATTGGCGGCCAGCGCGCGGTCCTTGGAGCGGTAGATGCCCTTGAGCACCAGTGGCCAGTCATTGCTGCCGCCACGCGGAAAGATCGTCGCCTGCAGCGGGATGGTATCGCCGATCTTCCAGCCGAATTGCTTGGCCAGGGTTTCGCCGACGATGGCGCCAGTGCGGGTCTGCTTCCAGTCCTCCAGTTGTGCCGGATCGATCTGCAGCTCGCGGTAGACATCGAAGTAGTTGGGTGACACCGAGAAGTTCGGGAAGAAGTTCTTCGGGTCCTGGTAGATGCCACCAAACCACATGCCATAAGCCACGTCACGGACGCCGGTCACCTGGCGCACCTGTGCTTCCAGCCGGATCGGCAGCGACTGGGTGATCGACAGCCGCGAGGCCACGATCAGCCGGTTGGCACCTTCCACGCTGCCACCCGACGAGAACGCCACCCGCACCGAATCGAGCATGCCGAACAGCAGGAACGCGGCCACCACCGACAGCAGGGTCAGCAGGGTGCGGGTACGGCTGCGGAACAGCTGTGCCCACACCAACGAGAAGTATTTCATCGCTGTGGCCTCCGTCAGTGGGCCAGCGGCGCGTCGGCCAGCTCGCCCTTGTCCAGGTGCACCGTGTGCGTGGCGTACTCGGCGGCCTTCGGGTCATGGGTGACCATGATGATGGTCTTGCCGTGCTCGCGGTTGAGCTGCTGCAGCAGGCCGAGGATCTCCTCGGCCGATTGGCGGTCGAGGTCGCCGGTCGGTTCGTCGCAGATCAGGAAGGTCGGGTCGGAGACGATCGCGCGGGCGATCGCCACGCGCTGCTGCTGGCCGCCGGACAGTTCATTCGGGCGGTGGCTGCGGCGGTCGGCCAGGCCGACCAGGGTGAGCGCGATCTCGGCATTGCGGCGGCGCTGCGCCGCGCTGAGGTGGGTCAGCAGCAGCGGCAGTTCCACGTTCTTCTGCGCGGTCAGCATCGGCATCAGGTTGTAGAACTGGAACACGAAGCCGACATGGTGGCTGCGCCAGGTCGACAGCTGGCCGCCACTCATCTGGTCGATGCGCTCGCCCTCGATGCTGATCTCGCCGCCAGTGGGGCTGTCCAGGCCGCCGATCAGGTTGAGCAGGGTGGTCTTGCCCGAACCGGACGGGCCCATCAGCGCAACGAAGTCGCCGCTGGCGATGTCCAGGTCGATGCCGTGCAGCACCTGCACTTGCTCGGGGCCACGCTGGTAGGTCTTGGTGATGTTGCGCAGTGAAACCAGGGTCGACATGGGTGGTTCTCCACGGGAAGCGGGAAACGGGGAAGCGCACCTGCGGTGGCCGCAGGCGTGCGTCGAGCGATGCTGCCGGCCGCGCCCACGGGCGCCAGGCCGTTACTGCGCTTGTTTCTGTTGCACCTTGGCGCCATCGCGCAGGGTATCGGGTGGGTTCACCACCACCGGCTCACCTGCGCTCACGCCCTTGAGGATCTGGCGGTCCTTGCCCATCGCCTGGCCGGCCTCGACCGTGCGCTGCTGCACGCGGTTCCCGTCACCCAGCACGAAGGCCACCGAGGCACCGTCGCGCTGGACCACGGCGCCGCCCGGCACCCGCACGCCCTGCGGCTTGGCCGCGGCCTGCGGCTGCGCCTGTTCCAGGAAGCTGACCCGCACGCCCATCTCCGGCACGATGCGCGGGTCTTTCACCTTCAGCGCCACGCGCACCTTCACCGTGGCCTTGCCGCGGTCGGCGGTGGGGATGATGGCGATCACCTCGCCGGGAATCTTCCATTCCGGGTAGGCGTTGAGCGTGGCTTCCACCGGCATCTTCGGCTGCACGCGGCCGATGAAGGCCTCGCCGACCTCGACTTCGATCTCCAGCGAGTCCATGTCCACGATGGTGCCGATGCCGGTACGGGTGAACCCACCACCCGCCGACAGCGGCGAAACGATCTCACCGGGCTGCGCCGCCTTGGCGGTGACCACGCCGGAGAACGGCGCGCGCACGATGTTGTTGTCCACGCCCAGATCGGCGATGGCCAGCTGGTCGTTGGCAACCTTGACGTTGCGCTGCGCGGTATCCAGCTGCGCACGCAGGCTGTCGCGCTGGGCCACGGCCTGGTCGTACTGCGAGCGCGAGACCAGCTGCTGGCCAACCAGCGCCTGCAGGCGGCTGGCTTCGGCGGCGGCCTGCCTCTGCTGCGCCTCCAGCCCGGCGACCTGGCTGCGTGCGGCCTGCAGCTGCGAGGCGTACAGGCTGCGCTGCGCGTCGGCATCGATCGGGTCGAGCGTGGCCATCACCTGGCCAGCCTCGACCCGCATGCCTTCTTCGATCATCACCTCGCGCACCTTGCCGGTGATCTTGGCCGATACCGTGGCCATGCGCCGGGCGACCACGTAGCCACTGGCGTCGAGCACCGAGCTGCTGGCGCTGCCCTGCTGGATGGCCACGGCGGGAGCGGTTTCCACCTCTACGGCCGGTGCGCGACCGAACAGGTAGGCCACGGCCGCGGCGATCAGCAGCACGACCACGATGATCGCGATCCACAACCCGCGGCGGCCACCGCCATTGCCTCCGGCGGCCGGCGGCGGCGACTTGCGGTCGATACGGAGTTCCTTCAACAGCTCGGCAGAAGCGTTCATTCGTTCCATCACATGCGTTCGGGCGGGTGTGGCCGGAAGCGCGGACGACGGCGGTTCCGGCGGTGGAGCGTGCGGCACAGCATGAAGGCAGGCACAGCGAAGACGGCAGTGACAGCTGTCATCCGATGACACTGACGGCGGCAACTGCGAAATGTGACCACGGCGGCACAGGATGGCAACGTTCCCGCTACCGGTACTGCCCATGGATCCGATCGCCCCATTGCCGGCCCGCCGCAGCGGCGCCGCCAAGCGTACCGTGATCTGCGCTCGGTTGCGCCGGTGCCGCCCAGCCGACGGTGGCGCCTGCGCGCAGGCGGCTGAACTGGCATGATCGGCGGCGATCGTCCCCGCCTGGAACCGCCTGTGCCGTCCATCTGGCTTGCCTCGCTGCTGCGCCCCGCGCCCGACTCGGCGGTGGCCGAGACGCTGCGCCGGGGAAAGTCCCCCTGGGGCGAGGCAATCCACCTGCTGTGGTCAGTGTGGATCTTCCTGACGCCCTTGCTTGGCCATGGCTTCACCCTGCGCTGGCTGCTGCTGACGCTGGCCAGCTATCCGGTGTTCCTGCTGCTGTACGCCAAGGTGATGGTGGCGCCGCGCCATCACGCCCCGCGCTATGCCCTGGGCCTGATCGCGATGTCGCTGGTGCTGCTGCCCTGGTACCCGTCTGGGCTGACCTACTTCGTGTTCGGCTGCGTGCTGCTGCGGGTGAGCGGTCGCGGCGGCTGGTGGCAGTATCTGCTGCAGCTCACTGGTCTGAACCTCCTGTTCTGCAGCCTCGCCCTGCTGTTCCAGTACCCGTGGCAGAGCCTGGTCTGGATCCCCGCCGTGTCCTATATCGTCGGCCTGGTCGTGAACGTGGAGGCACTCAACCAGCAGAAGGATGCGGCACTGCAGCTTTCGCAGGACGAGGTGCGGCGGCTCGCAGCCACCGCCGAGCGCGAACGCATCGGCCGCGACCTGCACGACCTGCTCGGCCACACCCTGTCGTTGATCACGTTGAAGCTGGAACTGGCGCGCAAGCTGCACGACCGCGGTGATGCACGCGCGCGACAGGAGATCGGCGAGGCCGAGGCCATCGCCCGCGAGGCGCTGGCGCAGGTCCGAAGTGCGGTCACCGGTATCCGCGCCAGCGACCTGGCCGGCGAGCTGGCATCGGCGCGGCTGCTGCTGGAATGCCAGCAGGTCCACCTTCAGTACGTACCACCACCGGCGATGCCGGTGGATGTCGAACGCGGGCTGGCGCTGGTGCTGCGCGAGGCCGCGACCAATATCGTGCGCCATGCACAGGCGACGCAGGCACGGGTGGAGTTCATGCTGGAGGGACGCATGCTGGCGATGCAGATCCGCGACGATGGTCGTGGCGGCGTGCAGGCCGAGGGCAATGGGTTGTGCGGCATGCGCGAACGCGTGGCCGCCCTGGGTGGAAGCCTGCAGGTGCAGTCCGCAAAGGGCGAGGGCACGGTGCTGACCGTGCGCGTGCCACTGGCCGCTGCGACCACACCGCTGCCGCCAGGCGTGCCGCCGTCGCTGGTGCAGGACGGTGCCGCATGATCCGCATCCTGCTGGCCGAAGACCAGGCGATGGTACGCGGCGCACTGTCGGCGCTGCTGTGCCTGGAAGCGGATATCGAAGTGCTGGGCAGCGCCGCCGACGGCGAAACCGCGTGGCGCATGCTGCAGCAGCTGCAGCCGGACATCCTGGTGACCGACATCGAGATGCCGGGCCTGTCCGGGTTGGAGCTTGCACAGCGCATCGCGCGTCACGAGCTGCCGATCAAGGTGGTGATCGTGACCACCTTCGCCCGCGCAGGTTTCCTGCGCCGCGCGCTGGAAGCCGGCGTGCTGGGCTACCTGCTGAAGGACGCACCGGCCGAGAACCTGGCCGAGGCACTGCGCAAGGTCAAGCAGGGCATCCGTGCGATCGACCCGCAGCTGGCACTGGATGCGTGGTCGCAGGCCGACCCGCTGACCGACCGCGAGCGCCGCGTGCTGCGGCTGGCGGGCGAGGGCCGTACCGCCAGCGAGATCGCCGAGCAGTTGGGGCTGTCGCACGGCACGGTGCGCAACTATCTGTCCGAGTGCATCGGCAAGCTGGGCGTGGCCAATCGCATTGAGGCGTACCGGCTGGCGCGGCAGAAAGGGTGGTTGTAGGGGCGGCCTGCCTTTCCTGGTGATGTCGTTTCCGCGACCGCGGGTGGGTGTCACTTTCTTTGCTCGTGCACCACGCTGCAGGAGCAGCGTGGAACGGCGTAGCCGGCCCGTAGGGTGGCGCACATGGATGTGGGCCATCAAGAAAGTAACCAAAGAAGCGCTCCGCCGGCCGCGAGCCGGCGTGCTTCGCACGCCGGTGCCCTGCGCTCCTCGGTCCGTCGAGGGACGGCGCGGGAACTCGCTGCGCTCAGACACCCGCACCTCTTCGCCCTCGCCGGACCTGCGGTGCTCGGCTCGCTCAAGGCGGACTGGAAGGTCAAGATCAACGGCAACAGCATCCACGCATGGCGTGGATCTACTGGGTGCAGCTGTCGCTCTTGATGTTGGGTCCGCCTTGAGCGAGCCGAGCATCGCAGGGGAATCAGGGGCGAAGAGGCGCCGGTGTTTGAGCGTAGCGAGTTCGGCGCCGTCCCCTGATTCACCGAGAAGCACAGGGCACCGGTGCGCAGCACCGGCTCGCGCTCTGGCGGCGCGTTTCTTTTGGTTACTTTTCTTTTCGCGCGAAAAGAAAAGTGACACCCCCCGCGGTCGCGGAAACAATCCGCCGGGAACGCCCGGCGAATCCTTTCAATCCTTCCCGCGCGCCATCGCCTGGAACACCCCGTCCCGCCGCACCCACAGGTGGAACAACGCCGCACCCACATGCATCAGCACCGTGGCGAACAACACATAGGCCAACAGGCTGTGCGCATTGCGCAGCGCGGCATACAGCGCCGGGGTATGCGGCACGATCGGCGGCAGGTGCAGCCCTCCCCACAGCACGATCGGGTATCCGCCGGCCGACAGCATCGCCCAGCCGATCAACGGCATCGCCAGCATCAGCGCGTACAGCATCCAGTGCGAGGCCTTGGCCGCTACCCCCTGCCAGACCGGCAGGTCGGCAGGCAGCGCCGGTGGGCGATGGCGCAGCCGGTTATACAGGCGCAGCAGCGCCAGCAACAGGATCGCGATGCCCAGCGGGCGGTGCAGGTCGATCAGCGCGGGACGCAGGTGCAGCGAGGCGACCATGGTCACGCCGATGAACAGCATGGCGACGATCATCAGTGCCATGGACCAGTGCAGCACCCGCGCCAGCAGGTTGAAGTGGCCGTTGCCGGTACTCATCGTGCGGCCTCCTTCGGTTGTTCGACGTTGCCGCTGGCACGCTCGCGTTCACGGCGGTTGAAGGACTGCGAGTACACCGCCGAGCGGGCCGCCAGGATCGGATCATTACTGCCGCGCACCCCACTGGGCAGGATCAGCGGATCGAAGTTGATCTGGCCGCAGGCGCCTTCTTCCTGCGACTGCATGCGGTCCAGGCTGAGTACGCCCGCCACTACCTGGTCACGCGACTCGGGCCACGGCACCGACGGATCATCGATGGCATCACCGGGCTCGGCGGTGGTCACGACCAGGTTCCAGCGCACCGGGCCGTTGGCCAGGCGCTGCTGCAGTTCCTGGCTGAGGAAATCGACGCTGGCCTGCTTGCGCGCTTCCGCATCCATCTCCACTACCGGCGCCAGCGGCTGCCAGCGCCAGCGCACCGCACGCTTCTGGCCCTGCGCATTGGTGAACCAGAAACTGTTGACGCTGTTGAAAGTGGTGTCGGCCCAGCTGCTGGTCCATGGCGCTGTCTTCGCCCACTGCTGGAACGCCTGCGCACTGGGGTATTTCGCCAGCACTGCCGCCATCTTCTGCGGGTCCGGCTTGCCGGTGGCCGGGTCGGGAATCGAGGCGCGCGTCTGCTCGTAGAACGCCTCGGCCGTGGGTACCGCGAAGAACGGGAAGCTGTTCATCGCCATGCGCCATTCCTGGCCATCATCGCTGACCATCTGCACCGCCAGGCTGCGCACGCGTGCGGTGTTGTCGGCGCCGTAGGGGTCGCCGCCACCGATTGACAGGCGACCCATCACCGGCACACGTGTCTGCGAGAACACCCGGGCACTGGACAGGGTAGGGGCCTGCGCGCTGGGTTCGAACCAGCCGCTTACGCAGATGCCCTTGCTGTGTGCACGGCGGAAGCCCGGATGGGCCGGGCCGGTGGCCTCGATGGTGTCGGTGAAGCGCTGCGCGGTGAGGCGGTCGCCCATCCAGCCGGCCAGCCAGGCGAAGGCCAGCGCCACGGTACCCAGGATGAGCGCGATCAGCGCGATCCAGAGCAGGGGGGAATGCTTGCGCGGTGCGCCCGGCGTCTGGCCGGCACGGGTGTAGCCGAAGAGCGACATGGTCGGAGTCCTGCCTTCACGGAGCGTGTGGGTGGTCGACCCACACATCCTCGCAGAACCCGGCCGAGGCCGAAATTCAATTTTTCGTCAGATTTGCCGGGGACGGCGTGCCGACCAAGGTCGGCACCCACCGGATCAGCTGTAACGCGCCTTCAGCATCGCCCAGGCCGAGCGCAGCGCCAGCGCTTCGCCACCGGCCGGACGGCCCGGGCGTTCGCCGTCGTTCCAGGCGTACACGTCCAGGTGCGCCCAGCGCTGGCCGTCTTCGAGGAAACGCTCCAAGTACAGCGCGGCGGTCACCGAGCCGGCCATGCGCGAACCGGCATTGGCCAGGTCGGCAATGCCGCTGCTCAGATAGCGCAGGTAGGGGCGCCACAGCGGCATGCGCCAGACCGGGTCACGGGTTGCGTCGCCGGCCTGCAGCCACTGCTGCGCCACAGTGTCGTCGTTGCTGAAGAGCGCCGGCAGATCCGGACCCAGCGCGATGCGTGCGGCACCGGTGAGCGTGGCGAAATCCAGCACCAGGTCCGGCTTCTGCTCACCGGCGAAGGTCAGCGCGTCGCACAGGATCACGCGGCCTTCGGCATCGGTGTTGTCGATCTCCACGCTCAGGCCCTTGCGGGTGGCGATCACTTCGCCCGGGCGGAACGCATCCGGACCGATCGCATTTTCCACCGCCGGCACCAGCAGCGTCAGGCGCACCGGCAGTCCGCGCGCCATCACCAGGCCGGCCAGGGCCAGCGCATGCGCGGCGCCGCCCATGTCCTTCTTCATGTTGCGCATGCCGTCGGCCGGCTTGACGTCCAGGCCGCCGGTATCGAAGCACACGCCCTTGCCGACCAGCACCAGTGCCGGGTCGGTTTCCTTGCCCCAGCGCAGCACCACCAGGCGCGGCGCGCGGTGCGAAGCGCGGCCCACGGCGTGGATGGCCGGGAAGTTCTGCTTCAGCAGTTCATCGCCGGTGATCGCCTCGACCTGCGCACCATGTGCATCGGCCAGTGCACGCGCGGCGTCTTCCAGCTGCTGCGGCCCCATGTCTTCGGTCGGGGTGTTGACCCAGTCGCGCACGCGCAGGCTGGCGGCGATCAGGTCTGCCACTTCGCCGGACGGTGCGGCCACCAGCTGCGCCGGGGCGCGGTTACGCTTGCGGTAACGGTCGAAGCGGTAGCTGCCCAAACCCCAGCCCAGCTGCAGCAGCGCCTGTTCGGCGGCAGGCAGTACATTGGCCAGCTGCCAGACACTGCCTTCCGGCAGCGCGTGCGGCGCATGCGCATAGCTGTAGGCATCGGCGCGATCACCGACACCGATCACCGCGCCGGCCAGGCCCTCACTGCCGGGCAACAAAGCCACGCTGTGCGCACCGGCAGTGAAACCCTGCGAGGCCAGCCAGGCCTGGGTCGCGGCCGGTTGGCCTTGCTTCCAGGCGGCGAACTGCTCGCGGTCCAGCACGTACAACGGCAGCGCCGCGGCGCTGTCGGCGGTGAAACCAGTGATCTCGCTCATGCGTCAGGTACTCCGGGATGCGGCGGCGTCGAGGTTGGCGTCCAACCAGTCGGCCAAGCCGGTGAGGGTGTCGAACTGCAGGTCCGGCTGCAGTTTCGGATGGGTCCAGGTGGCTGCTTCGCGGTTGATCCAGCACCCGCGCAGGCCGGCGGTGATCGCCCCGGCCACGTCCATTTCGGCGTGGTCGCCGACATGTAGCACCTGTGCCGGCGCCACACCCAGTCGGGTGCAGGCGGCGTGGAAGATGCTTGCCTCCGGCTTGGCCGCGCCGTGTTCGCGCGCGCCCAGCTGGAAGGCGAAATGATGCGCCAGGCCGATCCGCTCCAGATCGGCGTTGCCGTTGCTCAGCGCTGCCACCGGCACCCGCGCGGCAATCCTCGCCAGCGCATCGATCGCATCGGGATAGCACTCGACCTGGTTGCGCGCGGCGTAGAACACTTCGTACGCCGGCTCCAGCAGATCGAGGCTGGCGCCGCTGGCGTGCAGCGCTTCGTGCAGGGTCAGCCGACGCAGCGCGCTCAGGTCGTGGTGGAGGTGCGGATGGGCGTGGTACAGGCGCTCGCGCAGTTCGCGCATCGCCGCCACCGGATACATCGCGGCGGTGGCGGGGCTGTGTTCACGCATCCACTCGTGCAGGACCAGATCGATGCGGGCGCCGATCGGAGCGAACGGCCACAGCGTGTCGTCAAGGTCGAGAGTGATGGCTTGGACGGGGAAATTCACCCCTCCATTCTACGCCTGCCCGCGCGGGCTTTCATTCCAGCAGCCGTGCCCAGCCCTGCATGCCTTCCAGCCGTGCCAGCACCAGCTTGATGCAGACCAGCAGCGGCACCGCCAGCAGCAGGCCGATCATGCCCCAGGCCCAGCCGAACACCATCAGCGCCAGGATCAGCACCAGCGGCGACAGCTTCATGCGCCGGCCCAGCACGATCGGGGTCACCATCTGCCCTTCCAGAGTGTGCAGGGCCAGGTACGCGGCCGCCGGCAGCAGCGCCTGCAGCGGGTCGCGGAATTCCACGAAGCCCATCAGCAGCATCAGTGCCACGCCGATCAGCGGACCGACGTACGGGGCAAAGTTCAGCAGCGCGGCCACCGTGCCCCACAGCAGCGCCTCCTGCAGGCCGATGCCGAGCAGCATCAGCACGCCGGCGAACACCAGCCCGACCAGGGTGTTGATCACGCTGATGGTCAGCACATAGCGCGAGACTTCGCGCTCGATCGACCGCAGGATGTCGGCGGTGAAGCGCTGCTGCTGGCGGTTCGGGAACAGCGCGATCGCCGCGCGCTGCAGGCTCTGCCCGTAGATCATGAAGAACAGGGTCAGCAGCACCACGGCCAGCACCGAGGCGGCAAGCCGTGGCGCGCGGGTCAGCATGCGGTACGGGTCGTCGAGCTGGGTGCGGATCACCTGCACCTTATGGTTGCTGTCGCCGCCGGCGACGCGGGCGAAGTTCTCCGCCGCCTGGTTGGCCTGCTGCACCGGCTTGGTCAGGTCCTGCACCTGGCGGGCGACCTTGCGCAGCTGCTGCGGGGCTTCCTGCGCCCATTCCATCGCCGGGCCGATCAATTGCACCGCCAGCGAACCGGTCACGCCCAGGCCGGCGCCGAGAATCAGCAGCGCGCCCAGCGCGCGCGGAATCCACAGTTTCTGCAGCAGGCGCAGGATCGGGTTGCCGACCAGTGCGAAGAACATCGCCAGCAGCACCGGCAGGATGATGTCCTGCGCCGCCCACAGCGTGTAGCCCACCGCCAGGGTCGCCAGCACCACCAGCGACATCGGCCCGCGTGGGCGAGACGGAGGCGGCAGCGGTGCCTCCGGGTCCTGTGGATCGGCTGGTGACGGGGACAGGGAGGACTCGCTCATCGACGCATCAGCCGGAAAGGGGAGCGCATTATCCGCCGGCCGCCATCGGCGCGGCGGATTCCATGGATCAACGTTCGGACAGTTCGGTGGCCGCCTCGGCCGGGCGCGGTTCGCGCAGGTCCGGTTCCGCCTCCGGCACAGCTCGCGCCGCCGCTGCGGGCCGCGCTTCAGCGGCGGAGGCCGCTGCGTGTGCCTGTTCGCTGGCATCGCCGGCTTCTTCGGCCGCATCGTCGGCGGTGGCCGCCGCCTGCGCCGCCATCGCCGTGGCGAACGCTGCCTGCGCACTGGCGAACAGGTTCGAGACCGAACCCACCATCTGCAGCCAGCGCGCACCGTTGACCTTGCCCGGCATTTCCAGCTTGCCGGCAATGAAGCCACCGGCCAGGCCCACTACCACGATGCGTAGTGGCGACCAGCCCTGGCGCCAGACCTGGCTGAGCGTCGACCAGTGGTCCTGGGTCTCGACCAGACGCACGGTCACCACCTGTTCGCAGCGCTTCACCCGCCGCTGCAGCGCACCGAACTTCATGGCTTGCCCTCTGGCAGCTGCACATCGGCATCGGGGTCGTCTTCGCTGGGCTCATCGAACAGGCCCAGGCGGGACAGCTGGCGCCGGGTGGCGTGCATGCCGGTGTGGTGGAAGAAGTAGGACACCCGCCAGATCGCATAACCGGTGACGGCCAGGCTCAGCAGCGAGGTGATCAGCAGGGCCTGCAGCCAGCTCAGGCCCCAGCTCTGCAGCAGGGCGATGAGGGTGGCGGCCATCAGCAGCCAGGCCGACGCACCAAATACGATCGCTACCCCGGCCCAGGCCAGTGCACGGCCGAATGCGCTGCGAGCCAGCGCAAAGTCGGCCGAGGCCAGCCGGCGCAGCGAACGCAGCGAGTGCTTGGCCGAATCGGCAGCGGCACGACCGGCCGCGCCGACCTGGCGGATGCTCTCATCCAGCGGCGGGGTGGCCGCCGGATCAGGGGCTTGCGCGTTGTCTTCGCTCACGCCGCGGCTTACTTGTCGCTGCTGCCGCGGGCCAGCTTGGCGATGATCCAGCCGGCAGCGAAGGCCACGCCGAACGAGGCCAGCGGACGTTCGCGGATCAGCTCGGCGGCGCTGTCGATCAGGTCCTTGCCCTTGTCCATCAGTGCATCGACCTGCTCCTTGGCGGCGGCACCACCAAACTCGGCAGCGGCCAGGCCGGACAGCGCGCTGTCGGACAGTTCAGCCTTGACGTTGGCCTTGCCGATCCGCAGTTCGTCGGTGGCGGCACCGGTGGCGCCCTTGATCGCACCGCCGGCGGCCGTGGCGGCCTGCTTCAGGTGGGAACCGGCTTCACCCAGGTGTTCCTTCAGGTTCTCGGTATTGGTGGGGCTCATCGAATCACTCCTGTTGCGATGGGGGAACGGGCGTCGGCGGTGCCGACCTGGACGGACAGCAATAGCATTGCCGGGGTATAGGGGGTGTTACGGCAGGGCGATCAGCGCATCACGAGCTGGCCCTGCTGCTGGCCATTGTTGCGCAGCACGCGCACCACCAGGGTCGGCGGGCGTTGCTGGAAATTGGCACGCCAGCTGGCCAGGTCGGCGAATTCACCCACGGTGGCGTCGGTGATGATGTCGCCCTGCTGCAGACCGTTGCTGGCCGCGCGGCTGCCGCGCTTGACCTCGCTGACCAGCACGCCGCCGACGCCAGACTGTCGCAGTGACTCGGGCAGGTCGACGAAGGTCGCACCGGTCAGGCGCGGGTCCAGGCTCTCACCGGTGACCGCGCGCGCCTGTTCCTTCAGCGTCGCCTTGATCTGCAGTGGCTTGCCTTCGCGGCGTACGTCCAGCGTCATCGCGCTGCCGACGGCGGCCAGGCCTTCCACGTTGTGCAGGGCCTCGGCGCTGTCCACGCGCTGGCCGTTGGCCGACACCACCACGTCGCCCGGCTTCAGCCCGGCTGCGGCGGCGGCCGAACCGGCCAGCACGCGGGTGATCAGCGCACCGCGGGTTTCGCCCAGGCCCAGGCCCTGCGCGATCTGCGCGGTCAGGTTCTGGCTTTCCACGCCCAGCGTGCCGCGCACCACCACGCCGTGCTTGACCAGCTGGTCGACCACGCTGCGCGCCAGGTTGGAAGGAATCGCCAGGCCCAGGCCGATGTTGCCGGCCATGCTGCCCTGCGGGTTGAAGCTGGCGGTATTGATGCCGACCAGCTGGCCCTGCAGGTCGACCAGCGCGCCACCGGAGTTGCCCGGATTGATCGACGCATCGGTCTGGATGAAGTTCTGGTAGCCCAGCCCGCGGATGCCGCTGCGGCCCACCGCCGAGACGATGCCGGACGTGACCGTCTGGCTGAAGCCGAACGGGTTGCCGATGGCCACCACGAAGTCGCCTACGCGCAGCTGGTCGCTGTTGCCGAGCTTGATGTCGGTCAGGTTCTGCGCCGGAATGCGGATCAGCGCGATGTCGGTATCGCGGTCCGAACCGAGGAACTCGGCCTTGACCGTGCGCCCGTCCGCCAGTGTCACCTGCACGTCATCGGCGTTCTCGATGACATGGTGGTTGGTCAGCACCAGGCCTTCCTTGGCGTCGATGATCACGCCCGAGCCCAGCGATTCGTTGATGCGCTCCTGCGGAATGTCCGGGAACAGGCGGCGGAAGAACGGGTCGTTGAAGAACGGGTTGCGCACGCGCACCACCTGCTTGGTGTTGACGCTGACCACCGCTGGCATCGCCTTCTCCAGCATCGGTGCCAGCGACGGCACTGCCTGTCCGGCCACCGAGGCCGGCAGCGCAGCCGTGGTCGGCAGCACCGCCGGCAGTGGTGCTGCATCGGCACGGTTGTCCAGGTGGGCATTGATGCCGGTGGCAACGAAGCCACCGAAGGCGGCGGCGATTGCGAGCGTGAGCAGGGTGGGAAGCGGTCGCATGGTTGTCGGTTCGCTGGCGTGGGTGGGGGCGGTTCGGCCCTACGGTAGAACAAGCTGAATGAGTGTGTCGCGATCTGGATAAATGCGCCATGAAAACGGGTGCCTCGAAGGGGAGAGCGCGGGGGCCAGAACGCGCTTGTGGCGACACCCGGGCAGGTGATGGGTGCGCCATTCAAGGCCAACGCGCGCCGCACTGGCACAGGCGGATACGTGCGCAGTTCCGCGCAGGCGGGTGCCGCAATGCGCCACGACGGATGCCGGACGCTGCCTCCGTGCACGTGCGCGCGGCGACGGCCAGACAATGCTGGGTTTGCGTAGCGCAGCACTGAAAAAAAGGGGTTTGCTGCGAACCGCAGGTGGCAACAGGGGCTGCTGCGTACACCATCGGCGTCGCAACAGATGCGATTGCCGGCACATGCCCCGTTCCACGATCGTCAATGTCGGTATAGCATCGCCCCGTTTTGATACTTAAGGCCCGCAGGAGGGCAACATGAGCAACGGTAATGGTGTGTCGGTCGTGACCGACGCTGTCGAGAACGTGAAAGAAGCCGCCACCAACGTCGGCGAGACCATCGCCCACGCCGCCGAAGACGCAGTGAAGTCGGTCAAGAAGACCGTCAAGCGCGCCAGCAAGGCTGCCGGTACCCGCGTGGCCAAGGCCAAGAAGGCCGTGGCCAAGGTCGAGAAGACCGTTGCCAAGAAGGCCGAGAAGGCTGCCAAGTCGGTCGGCAAGACGGTTGCCAACGCCAGGAAGAAGCTGGAAGCGGCCAAGAAGAACGCCAAGGCCGAAGCTGCTGCCCTGAAGAAGGAAGTGGCGAAGAAGAAGGCGGCTGCGGGCAAGGCCGTGACCAAGAAGGCCGCCGCTGCCAAGAAGACCACCAAGGCCACCACCAAGGCTGCCGGCAAGAAGGTCGCCACCGTGAAGAAGGCCGCCACCAAGAAGGCTGCTGTCGCGAAGAAGACCGTTGCCAAGAAGACCACGGCCGCCAAGAAGGTGGTTGGCAAGAAGGTCGCCACCGCCAAGAAGGCTGTGGCCAAGAAGGCCGTCGCCGCCAAGAAGGCCGTGGCTGCGAAGAAGGTTGTCGGCAAGAAGGTTGCCGCCACCAGGAAGGTCGCCACCAAGAAGACTGCCGCCGCCAAGAAGGTTGTGGGCAAGAAGGCTGCCGTCGCCAAGAAGGCCGTTGCCAGGAAGACCACTGCTGCCAAGAAGACTGTCGGCAAGAAGGTCGCTGCGACCAAGAAGGTCGTCGCCAAGAAGGCTGCACCGCTGAAGAAGGTCGCCGCCAAGAAGGCTCCGGCCAAGAAGGCTGTTGCCAGGAAGGCCCCGGCCAAGGCCGTGCGCAAGGTCGCCAAGCGCAAGTAATCGCGCCGTGACCGAAGGCCCTGCCGCCCACCGGGTGGTGGGGCCCTTCGCGTTTTCGGGGCGCGGTCTGGGGCAAGATGCAGATCCTTCCCGCCGGAGCCCCAGCATGCGCTGGTATCGATTTCAGTTCCTGGCAGGGCGTGCTGTCCACGTTGGCCGGCCTGGTCCTGATCACCCTGCTGGGCGTGGGCATCCGCCTGCTGGTGATGCAGACCCTGCAGCAGCGTCGCGAGCGCGAGAACCGGCAGATCAACGAGCGGCTGCGCACACTGATGGCGGCCTACAAGACCCTGGGCGGTTCATTCACTGGTGAACTGGGCGTGGATCCCAGCCATCGCCGCGATCTGCGCCAGCGCGAAGCGGCCGAAGGCATCGCCGAACCGCGTTCGGATCGAACGCGTCGCATCCGCGATGCGGTCGAGGCCGCGCTCTCGGACATTCTGTTGCTGGGCACCGACGAACAGGTGCGGCTGGCCGCGCGCGCTGCCAACGATCTTGCACAGGGGCGACCGGTGCATACCCACGAACTGGTGGGCTCGCTGCGCGACTTCGTGCGCGAAGCGCTGGATCTGGCGCCGATTCCTCCCGACCTGCGGATTCCGCCGCAGGGGCCGACCCGCCCCGCTGCCAGTGGTGGCGGCAAGGGGCGCAACGATGGCGATGCCAAGGGCGGCCGTGCGGGTGGTGGCGGAGGTGGGGGCGGCGGAATGGGCGCTGGCATGGGCGGCATGGGCCTCGGTGCCGGCGCCGCACTGGGCGCCGGCCATGCCACTGCCAGCGATGAAACGGACGCGCGCTGAGCACGTCCGCCGGGTTCAGCGGGTCAGCTCGTAGATCGGCACGAAGCCGCCGTAGATCATCCGCGCACCGTCAAACGGCATCGGATTCTTCGTTGGATCAAACCGCGGGTCTTCCATCATCTTCTTCATGCCGGCGTCGCGGGTCGGTTTGTCGGGCCATTCGATCCAGGAAAACAACACCGTCTCGTCCGGCGTGGCTTTCACCGCGCCGAAGAAATCGGTGGTCTTGCCGTGCGGCACGTCATCGCCCCAGCACTCGACCACGCGCAGTGCGCCGTACTCGATGAAGACCGGATCTCCTGTGCGTGCATGGGCGAGGAACTTCTCCTTGTTGGCGGTGGGCACCGCCAGGACGAAACCATCGATGTAGCTCATTGCCAGCCTCCGGATGGACCGTGCCACATGCACGGCCTTCAAGTACACGACGAACCAGCGCGGCGGGGATCGACATCCCGCGTACGCCTGTTCAGCCCGGGCCACCCGGGAGCGGGGCCAGCGCCGTATCCGGTGGCTGCTGGCCGGCGAGGTGGCGCACGAAGTAGTCCCACATGCGGTGCGTATAGGTGGCGTCGTTGCGGAACAGTTCGTGGTCCTGTCGAGCCAGGTACAGCAGGTCGTAGCGACGCTGGGCCTTGTTCAGGGCCGCGGCCAGCTGCAGGGTCAGCGCGGGTGGCGCGTTCTCGTCCAGTTCGCCATAGACCAGCAGCAGATGCCCGCGCAGGTTGCCGGCCAGCGCCGCATTGTCGAGACCGGCAAAGGGGGCCGGCACGCCATCGGCCATGGCTGTAGCTGGCACGATGCCACCGAACAGCCGGTCCATGCCGTGCAGGGCGCCGCCGTACATGCCCTGGAAATTGTGGCTGCCGGCCGAGGCCACGGCCACCCTGTAGAACGCGGGGTAGCGCAGCAGGGCACGCGCCGCGCTGTAGCCGCCGAACGAATGCCCATAGATGCCGACCCGCTGCAGGTCGATACCCTGGTAGCGTTCGCCCAGCTGGCGCAGTGCGGCCACATGGTCATCGAGCTGTACATCGGCGCCGTGCAGGAAGCTGCTGTCATGGAATGCCTTGTCGCGGCCGCCGGTGCCGCGGGCATCGATGCTGACCACCACGAAGCCGAGCTCGGCGAGGCTGGCGCGGGATACCGGGTTCTGCGCCGAGACCGCTTCGGCATAGGTGACCGGCGCATTGCTGATGAAAGCACCGCCGTACATCGCGTCGATCACCGGGAAGCTTCCGTCATCGCGATAGTCGCGGGGCAGGTAGATGGTGGCGAAGATCGGCGTGCGCCCGTCGGCGGCCAGCAGCCGCTCGCGCCGTGGCGGCCGCCAGCCAGCAGTGATGACCGCCTGCGTATCCGCAGCCTCCAGCACCATCACTTCGCGGCCATCGTCGCTGGCGCGCAGCACCGTGCGTGGCGGCTGCGTGAGGCTGGACACCGTATCCACCAGGTAGCCACCGCCGGGTGACAGCGCTTGCGGTGCACGTCCACCGAACAGCATGCCGGTGCCCGCATCAGCCAGGTGGTCGTCGCCATCGGCGGCCAGGCGCTGCACCGCTCCGCCGTGCAGCGGTACCCGGTACAGGCCACGCACGTAGGGATCGCCGCCCTCGACACCGCCGGCACTGAAGTACGCCCAATCGCCTGCGCTGTCCACGCCGAGCAGGTCCCGCACCGCCCACCGGCCGCCGGTGAGCTGGCCCATCACCTTGCCGTCGGACAGGCGCACCCGGTACAGATGGCCCCAGCCATCGCGCTGCGAGAACCACACGGCGGTGTCCCGGCCGGGCAGGATTGCCACCGCTGGCCGGTTGTAGGAATACACGTTGAGCTGCAGGCGGGTATCACTGGACTCCTCCAGCACGGTGCGCAGCGCACCGCTGCCGGCGTCGATCTCTACCAGGCGCAGGCGCCGTGGCATGCCGAAGTGCGCCATCGCGGCGTACAACCGGCCACCGTCCCAGCCCAGGATGCCCGCTTCGCTCAGGATGTTCCAGCCCTCGGGCAGGGTGATGTCCTGCTGCCGGCCGCTGCGTACATCGACGATGTACAGGCTGTCGCGCACCTGCTGTGCATCGCCCAGTACCCCCAGCTTCACGGTGTGCACGCGTGGGCGCGCGCTGTTGGCCGGCGTGCTTTCCAGATAGGGGTAGTCCTGCAGCGCACGCTCGTCGTAGCGGATGCCGGCCACGTAGCGGCCATCCGGTGACCAGCCGACCGCAAACGGCCGCACCGGCATCCGGCCCTGGCGGCGCGGAATGCCGCGGAGGGTGAAGTCCGGCAGTACGCCATAACCATGACCGGGTTCGCCGCCGGTGGTCAGTGCCCGTGCTGCCGTTCCGGGCGACTGCAGCCACAGATTGTGGTCGCGCACCTGCAGCCAGGCATCGCCAGCGGGCGAAAGCAACGCATCTGTCGGCGGCATCGCATCCTGCGACGGCGCGCATTGCCAGCGCGGCCACCGGCAATCGATCGGCGCCTCGCCGCTGAATCGCAGGCGCAGGCCATCGTCGGTTGCCTGCACGCTGGCCAGTCGCAGGCGTGGCCCGCTGGCACCGAAGGGCGCCACCGCGCTGTCCAGTGCGGCGGGCTCGAACAGGACCTTGCCCGTGGCCTGTAGCGGATCGACCAGTACCGCCTGGCGTCGACCGCGTGCATCCTCGCGCTCATACCAGAAGCGGCCATCGGCCAGCCAGTTCGGCACGACCGAGGCATTGCGCAATGCACCGCGCAGGTGGCTGTCGTGCACGCGCTCGGCCCGCTGGTAATCAGAAGGCTGCAGTGGCTGAGCCGATGCAGTGGAACACCCGTCGATGAAGGCGAGGACGACAGCGCAGAGCGGGAACCGCAGCGGGGCAGGCACGTGCAAGGTAACCTCCTGTTGCAAGGGTCAGCGAAACTCGAATGCACGCGCGCCGCGCGCGTATGCCAGATACAGCCTGAATCAAGCCAAAAAATTCAGCAACGCGAAGGCTGCTGTTTTCAGGGAGCGTTGTGGCGAATAACGGAGAATTTACATTCCCGATGCGATGGCGCCCTGGCGCTGCTGCACACCATAAGAAAGTAAAGGTGTACCCCCATGAAGAATTCGCTGATTGCTCTGGCCCTGGCCGCCGCCCTGCCGTTCACCGCCTCGGCTGCTGAGAACCTGTCCTACAACTACGCCGAAGCCAACTACGCCAAGACCGACAACGACGCGTTCAAGTCCGACGGTTGGGGTGTGAAGGGCTCGTACGGCTTCCTGCCGAACTTCCACGCTTTCGGTGAGTACAGCCGTCAGGAATTCGACCACACCAACGTCAAGCTGGACCAGTGGAAGATCGGTGCAGGCTACAACGTTGAAATCGCTCCGAGCACCGACTTCGTTGCCCGCGTTGCCTACCAGAAGCTCGACCCGAAGCACGGCCTGGACTTCAACGGCTACAGCGCTGAAGCCGGTATCCGCACCGCCTTCGGTGCCCACGCCGAGGTCTATGGCATGGTCGGCTACGAAGATTTCTCGAAGAAGCACGGCGTCAACCCGGAAGGCCAGTGGTACGGCCGCCTGGGTGGCCAGGTCAAGCTGAACCAGAACTGGGGCCTGAACGGCGAACTGAAGATGAACCGCGACGGCGACAAGGAATACACCGTCGGCCCGCGCTTCAGCTGGTAACCGCTGTTCCGGCGCGCCTGCGCGCTGGAGAAGTCTCGACAGGCCCGGCTCTTGCCGGGCCTGTTGCGTTTGTGGCGGCGCGAAACAAAATGCCGTCTGACTGGTGGCGCACGCGGGCCGAGCATTGCAAGGAATTGGATTCCGCCGCTGCGGGCACCGGCCTACGGTGGATGTTCCATGTTGCCTGGACAGGCCGCGATGCCACCGACACTCCCGCCCCTGCGGCCTGATCGGCCACGACGCCTGGCGCTGCTGGATCCGCACCCGGTACTGCGGTTGGGCGTGGAAGTTCTGCTCCGCCAACACAGTGGTGTGCAGGTGCGCGTGAGCCTGTCCAACGAGGCGCGCCTGCTGCAGTTGCTGGAGCGCAGCCCGAGGTGCGTCGACCTGCTGCTGATCGATGCGCTGCCGATGGGCGACCTGGGCGATGGGTTGGCCCTGCTGCGCGTGCTGTCGCAGCGTTGGCCGGCGCTGCCGGTGCTGGTGCTCTCGGCGCACTGCAACGCCAGTACGGTGACCACCGCGATGCGAGCCGGCGCGCGCGGCTTCCTGTCCAAGTCGATGCCACCGGAGACGTTGCTGCGCGCCATTGACGTGGTCGCCCGTGGCGGCCGCTTCGTGCCACCGGAACTGCGTGAGGAGCTGAAGCTGCCACGCACACGCCGGGTATCTGCACCGGTGCTGACGCCGCTGAGCCAGCGCGAGCGTGAAGTGCTCGGGTTGGTGCTGAAGGGCGTCAGCACCAGTGAAATGGCCCTGCGCTCAGGGCGCTCGGCCAGTACCATCAGCTCGCAGAAAACGTCGGCCTACCGCAAGCTCGGCATTCGTGGTGACGGCGACCTGTTCCGCTTCCGCCACCTGCTCGAATGCGGCTGAGCGGCCTTACTCGCCCTGGTACTGCTTCTCTTCCACCAGCGCCGAACCGGCCACGCGGTTGATCTCGTTCTTCACCTGCACGCGCTCGCCATTGGTGCCATAGACACCGCGTGCCAGCTGGATGAATGCATCATCGAACACCTGGGCCGCTTCCTTGTCGCGCAGCTGGTCCTGGATGTCCCACATGCGTTCGTTGATCGCCTTCAGCTGCTGCTTCAGCGCGTCCAATGCCGGCTGCGCCTGCAGCTGCTGCTGCAGCAAGGGCAACAGGCCATCCAGTTCGGTGCGCACGTTGGCCAGCTTGGCAGCATCATCGATGCGCTCGGCCTTGATCTCGAGAATGGTGATCTTGTCGATCAGCTCGCCGATCGATACCGGGGTCAGGATGGCGTCCACGTGGTTGGTTCCTGGAAACAAGGCGCCATGATACCGCGCGGCTGGCGCGTAGCCTCCATCGACGGGATTTACGCCGAATTTGCGCCGCAGGCCGGGCAGCACCCTCGATCCGTTACGGCGGCGCACCCGACACTGCCGTCCCGGCGGCGCGACCGCCTTCGACGAGGAACACAGTGCAGTGAACAGCAAGGGGATGATGGCGGCGCTGGTGGCCGCCCTGGCAGGGCTGCTCGGGATCGGCAGCGCGCAGGCACAGGTGCAGGCCAGTGGCAGTGCTGCATTGACCAGCGACTACGTGTGGCGTGGCAGCTCGCAGAGCGATGGCGACCCGGCGGTGCAGGCCGGCGCGAAGGTCTCGATCCCGTCGGGATGGTACGCCAGCGTGTGGGGTTCGAACGTTTCGTTCAAACCGGACAATGGCGCGCGCAGCGAGTTCGACCTGGTGGCGGGCTGGTCCGGCGCACTGGCACCGGACTGGAGCCTGGATGCGAACCTGACCCGTTACGTGTACCCGGGCACCGGCCGCGCGCTGGACTGGACCGAGCTCAACACCACGTTGACCTGGAAGCAGCGCGCCTGGCTGCAGGTCGCCCATTCCAACGATGCGTTGGCCGGTGGCCATCGCGGTACCTATGCCCAGCTGGGTGTGCGTGTGCCGTTGCACGAACGCCTCCGCCTGGAAGCAGCGGTGGGCCAGTACTGGCTGGCCACCGCGCAGGGCCCGGACTACCTGCATGGGCAGCTCAGTGCCATCGCCTCGCTTACCCCGGCATGGGAACTGCGCGCCACCGTGCATGACACGGACAACGCAGCCAAGCGCCTGTTCCCCGGCAACGCCGGTGGGCGATGGGAGCTGGCGCTGCAGGGCAGCTTCTAGTCGGCCAGCGACGCCTGGCGCGCGCGCAGCGCGCCGGGCAGCCACAGCAGCAGGGCCAGCACGGCCACGGCAGCGCCGGCCACGCAGACGCCGGTCCAGCCGAAGCGCTGGTAGACCTGCGCAGACAGCAGCGAACCCAGCGAACCGCCGATGAAATAGCCGGTCATGTAGCCGGCATTGAGGCGGTTGCGTGCCGCCGGTTGCAGCGCGTAGATCAGGTTCTGGTTGCTGACGTGCAACAGCTGCGCGGCCAGATCCAGCACCACCACGCCCAGCAGCAATGCCAGCAGCGAGTGTGCGGACAGCCCCAGCGGCAGCCACGACAGCAGCAACAGCAGCAGTGCAATGGCGGTGGCACGCCCGGTCTGGCCACGGTCGGACATGCGGCCAGCCAGGCCGGCCGCCAGTGTGCCGGCCGCGCCGACCAGCCCGAACAGGCCGATGGTGGCGTCGCTGTAGGCATACGGCGGCTGTGCCAGCAGGAACGCGAGCGGGGTCCAGAAGATCGCGAACATGGCGAAGCTGCAGGCGCCCAGCAGCGTGCGCTGGCGCAGCACCGGTTCCTGCACGAACAGCACGCCGATCGAGCGCAGCAATGCGAAATAGCCAAGGCCGGCGCTGTGGTGGAATCGCGGCAGGCCGCGCTGCAATGCCATTGCTGTCAGCACCAGGGTGGCAGCGGCGATCGCATACACCAGGCGCCAGTCGCCCAGGCTGGAAAGCAGGCCGGCCACGGTACGCGCCAGCAGGATGCCCAGCAGCAGGCCACTCATCAATGTTCCGACCACGCGGCCGCGGTGTTCCGGCGCGGCCAGCGTGGCGGCGAACGGCACCAGTACCTGGGCCACCACCGAAAACAGGCCGGTGATCGCAGTGCCCACCAGCAACCAGGTCAGCGACGGTGCGCAGGCACTGATCACCAGTCCGCCCGCCGACAGCAGGCTCATCACCACGATCAGGCGGCGGCGTTCGAACAGGTCACCCAGCGGCACCAGCAGGATCAAGCCGGCGGCATAGCTCAGCTGCGCGGCGGTAACCACCATGCCGACCTGGCCGAACGGCACGCCGAAGGCGTCGGCGATGGTGTGCAGCAGCGGTTGCGCATAGTAGTTGCTGGCCACGGCCACGCCGGTGGCGACCGACATCAGCAGCACCTGCCAGCGGTGCAGGGGGGGAAGGGACGGGCTCACGCGATGTTCCAGGAAGCGGGGGCACAGTGTCCGCCTGCTGCGAGCATGATGGAAATGAATCATCATCATCCATGCCATCTGAAAACAAGATAGTTGTATGAACCTCAAGCAGCTCGAGTTCGCCGTGGCGCTGGCCGAAGAGGGCAATTTCACCCGTGCCGCCGAGCGCTGCCACGTGGTGCAGTCCGCGCTCAGCCACCAGATCGCCCACCTGGAACAGGAACTGGGTGCCACGCTGTTCGAGCGCCTGCCGCGCCAGGTGCGGGCCACCGCCGCCGGCGAGGCGTTGCTGGTGCACGCACGCCAGGTGCTGGCCAGCCTGCACCACCTGCGCGCCGACGTGGCCGCCGTCAGTGGCGAAGTGCGTGGGTTGCTGGCCATCGGGCAGATTTCCTCGCTGACCGGAATCGACGTTGTGGCGATGCTGGCGGCGTTCCAGCGCGTGCACCCGCAGGTGGAGTTCCAGTTGCGCGTGGACAAGAGCGAGGACCTGATCGCGCAGGTACAGTCGCGCGCGCTGGATGTGGCACTGGTCGGCCTGGCGCCTTCGGCAGCGCTGGACGGTGTCTGCCATCAGGTGCTGCAGGAGGAGGATCTGGTAGCGGTACTGGCGCCATCGCACCGGCTGGCCGGGCGCAAGCGGCTGCCATTGGCCGCACTGCAGGATGAAGCATTGGTCGACTTCCCGCGCGGCACCGGCGCACGCCGGCAGACCGATGATGCTTTTGCCGCAGCCGGACTGCCGCACACGGTCCGTTTCGAGGTCAACCTGATGGAACTGGTCGAGCGCTTCGTCCGCCATGGGTTGGCGGTCGGCATCGTGCCGGCATTGATCGCCGATGGGTTCCAGGGCGTGGTGCAGATTCCGCTGCAGCCGACCCCGACCCGGCGCGTGCACCTGGTCTGGCAGCGCCTGCCGACACCAGCGGCGCGGGCGTTCGTCGACGCCGTGCTCAGCCGCGCAGGCGCAGGCTCAGGCCCTTGAGGAAGTTGCGCAGCATCTGGTCCAGGCAACGCCGGTAGTTGGCGTGCCCGGGTTGACGGAACAGCGCGCCCACTTCCGACTTGGAGACATTGAAACCTGCGCTGGCAAAGATCTCCATCAGGTCCACGTCGCGCAGCTGGAACGCCACGCGCAGCTTCTTCAGCACCAGGTTGTTGTCGATGCGGGTTTCCACTGCGCGCTGCGGCTGGCTCTCGTCGCGGCCACGCAGGTGCACGATCAGGCCGTCGAGGAAGTGCGCCAGCGCGCTGTCGTTCATCGCCTCGAAACCGGCTTCGTCCTCGCGGCGCAGCCAGGCCTTCACCTGCCCGGTATCCACGGCAAAGGCCGGGTCGGCCATCTGGCACAGGGCGACCACGTGCTGGTCACCCAGGTCCAGGGAATAGCGCACGCTGCGCAGGACATCATTGTTGATCATGGCCCAATTGTACCGGCCCCTGGCGTGTCACCGGAGTGTCATCGAACTGCAGCATCGTGAGCACTCGTTCGCTGGGACCCTTGCATGCGCCGGTATCTGTTTTCCGCACTACTGCTCGCCGGCAGCTTCGCTGCCTTTGCCCAGGACCGCTTCGTACCCGTCGAGCGGCGTCTCAGTGCATCCCAACTGGCCGAGGTCGGGCTCAGTCCAGCGCAGTTGCAGGCGTTGAACCGGGTACTGCGCGAGGCAGAGAGCACGGCCGCCGCGTCGACGGCAGCGGTGGCCCCGGTCGCTGCGCCGCTGCCTGCCAAGGTGCCGGCACCGGCAGCAATGCATCTGGGCCTGGATGACGAACCGGTCAGTGCCCGTGTGGTCGGAGAGGTCGCAGGCTGGCAGCCCGGCACGCTGTTCACCCTTGATAACGGCCAGCAATGGCAGGTGATGAAGGGACAGATGAAGCTGCACAAGGTGTTGCAGTCGCCGCAGATCGCCGTTGTTCCAGGAATTGCCGGGCGCTGGTTCCTGCAGGTCGACGAAGACCTGCCCAAGGCCAGAGTGTTTCGCGTGCGTTGAGCCGGGGGGACGACTGGACGGCGGGCACCTCAGGACGGGCCGGGAATGCCAGAATGGGCGTCCGGTTTTTCCCCCTGGAGTTGCCTGATGACCCGCACTGTCCTGATTACCGGCGCCACGTCCGGCTTCGGCGCCGCCGCCGTCCACCGCTTCGCCCAGGCCGGCTGGAAAGTGATCGCCACGGGCCGCCGCAGCGAACGCCTGCAGCCGCTGGTCGAGCGCTACGGCAAGGACGTGGTGCACGCCGCCGCCTTCGACATCCGCGATGCGGTGGCGATGGAGGCGGCCCTGCTGGCGCTGCCGCCGGCCTTTGGCGAGATCGACCTGCTGGTCAACAACGCCGGCCTGGCGCAGGGCACCGCGCCGGCACAGAGCGCCACGCTGTCGGACTGGACCACGATGATCGACACCAACATCACCGCGCTGGTGACCCTGACCCATCGCCTGCTGCCGCAGCTGGTGAAGCGCAAGGGCGCGATCATCAACATCTCGTCGGTGGCCGGCGTCTACCCGTACCCGGGGGGCAACGCCTACGGTGGCACCAAGGCCTTCGTCAGCCAGTTCTCGCTGGGCCTGCGTTCGGACCTGCACGGCACCGGCGTGCGCGTGACCACGATCGAGCCGGGCATGGCCGAAACCGAATTCACCGTGGTACGTACCCATGGCGATCAGAACGCCTCGGACAAGCTGTACAGCGGCGCCAACCCGATGACCGCCGAAGACATCGCCGAGCAGATCTTCTGGGTGGCCAGCCTGCCGCCGCACCTGAACATCAACCGGCTGGAGCTGATGCCGGTCAGCCAGTCGTTCGCCGGATTCCAGGTCGCCCGCGAGGGCTGACCGGAGTCGTAAACGCTTTTTGTAGAGTCGAACCATGCTCGACTGCATTCAACGGCAGTCGAGCATGGTTCGACTCTACAGAACAAAGAAAGCCGGGCACTGCCCGGCTTTTTCATTCACATCGGCAGGCTCACTGCGCCTTGATCGCCATCGCCTGCAGGCCGGTGCCATCCAGCTTCTGCTTGGCTTCGGACAACTCGCCGGCACTGCCGTACGGGCCCATGCGCACGCGGTACACGGTCTTGCCGTTGATCTGCGCCGACTCCACGCGTGCCGCCAGGCCCATCATGGCGAGCTTGGCCTTGGTGGCTTCGGCGTCACCGGAAGCACCGAAGGCTCCTGCCTGCAGGATGTAGCGGGCGTTGTCGGCGGCCGCCGGTGCAGCAGCGGATGCCGGCGGTGCCGACGCGGCGGGCGCGCTTTCCGCGCGCGGCGCTGGAGTGGCGGCCGCCGTGCTGGCCGACGGGGTTGCCGCGGCCGGGCGCTCGTTCAGCGGTGCCGGCAGCGGACGGTTGGTCGCGGTTACCGGCGCAGTGCTTGCGACGCTGGCCGTTGCGGTCGGTGCCGGCGTGGCCGTACTGGCCGGCGGTACCGGCTTGCCCTCCAGCGCGGCCTGCGCGCGCGACGCTTCGGCCTTGGCCCGGCGCTGATCCTCGGCGCGCGCGCTGGCGGCCAGTTCGGCGTCGGACATTTCCACTTCCTTGCCCGGCAGCAGGGTGTAGAAGTCGTACTGCGTCGCGGCGGGCTTCTCCGGTTCGGCCGGCTTCGGCGTGGCCGGCTGCGCGGCCGGCTGGCTGCCGACATCGCTGTCGGCATCAGCGACCGGGGCCGGCTGCGCGTTCGGGTTCGGCTGCGGACCGGCACGCAGGAAGCCATCGCCTTCGCCCTTGAACAGGTTCGGCGCCGCCAGGAACACCACGGCGGCGATCGCCACACCGGCCACCAGCCACACCCATCCGGGGGTGCCCTGGCTGCTGCTGTTGCGTCGTGCCTGGGTTTTGCCGCGTCGTGCTGCCATGTGTACTGCGTCTCCTGATGCTTACATTTTTTCCGGGGCACTCACGCCCAGGAGTTCGAGGCCGTTGGCCAGCACCTGGCGCGCCGCGCAGGCCAGGGTCAGCTTGGCGTTGCGATCGGTGGCGTCGTCCACCAGCACCGGCGTCCCGTGATACCACGTGTGGAAGGCATGCGCCAATTCACGCAGGTACTGCGCCACCAGGTGCGGCTCCAGCGCCACGCCGGCCGCTTCCACCACTTCCGGATACCGCGAGATCTCGTTCATCAGCCCCAGCGAGGCATCGTCGGCCAGGCGGCCCAGATTGGCCAGGCCATTGCCCTGCTCGTACACCAGGCCCTTTTCCTGGGCCTGGCGCAGCAGGCTGCAGACGCGGGCGTGCGCGTACTGCACGTAGAACACCGGATTGTCGTTGCTCTGCTGGCGGGCCAGGTCGATGTCGAAGGTCAGCTGCGAATCGGGCTTGCGCGCGATCAGGAACCAGCGGGTCGCATCGCGGCCGGCCTCGTCGATCAGGTCGCGCAGGGTGAAATAGCTGCCGGCACGCTTGGACAGCTTCACTTCCTCGCCGCCGCGCATGACGGTGACCATCTGGTGCAGCACGTATTCCGGCCAGCCCTGCGGGATGCCCACTTCCAGCGCCTGCAGGCCGGCGCGCACGCGCGCCAGCGAGCCGTGGTGGTCGGCGCCCAGTTCGGTGATCGCGCGCTCATAGCCGCGCTGCCACTTGGACAGGTGGTAGGCCACGTCCGGCACGAAGTAGGTGAAGGTGCCGTCGGACTTGCGCATCACGCGGTCCTTGTCGTCACCGAAGTCAGTGCTGCGCAGCCACAGCGCGCCGCCTTCCTCGTAGGTATGTCCCGAGGCCTGCAGCTTGGCCACGGCCTCGGCGACCTTGCCATCGGCGTACAGCGAGCTTTCCAGGAAGTAGATGTCGAAGTCGACGCCGAACGCAGCCAGGTCCAGGTTCTGCTCGTTGCGCAGGTAGGCCACGGCGAAGCGACGGATCGCCTGCATGTCCTCCGGATCCTTGGCGCCGACCACCAGGGTGCCTTCCAGGTCGACGCTGGCGCCGGCCATGTAGGCGCGGGCGACGTCGGCGATGTACTCGCCGCGGTAGCCGCCTTCCGGCCAGCCGTCCTGGTCCGGCGCAATGCCCTTAACGCGGGCCTGCACCGACAGCGCCAGGTTCTCGATCTGCACGCCGGCGTCGTTGTAGTAGAACTCGCGCTTGGCGTTCCAGCCGTTGGCATCGAGCACGCGGGCCACGCAGTCGCCGATCGCCGCCGCGCGGCCATGGCCGACATGCAGCGGGCCGGTCGGGTTGGCCGACACGTACTCCACGCCCACCGTGCGGCCATTGCCGGACAGGTTGCGGCCGTAGTCGTGGGCTTCCTTGATGACCGACGCGGCTTCGCGCTGGTACGCAGCCGGAGCCAGGTGGAAGTTGATGAAGCCGGGGCCGGCGATCTCGACCTTGCTGACGTCCTCGCTGCGCGGCAGCGCCTCGACCAGCGCCTGAGCCAGTGCGCGCGGATTGCTGCGCGCGGCCTTGGCCAGCAGCATCGCGGCGTTGGTGGCGAAGTCGCCATGGTCACGGGTCTTCGGGCGCTCGACCACGAAGTCCGGCGGCAGGGAGTCGGCGGGCAAGGTGCCATTGGCGCGCAAGGCTTCGATGCCTTGGCTGATCAGGGCGCGGAGGAGATTTTTCACGAGGCCTGCTGTGAGAATGAGCGGCGGAATCGCCCATTTTAGCGCAGATGCCCGCGCCCACGCTGACCAGAACATGCCTGCGGGGGTTCCTGCCCGGCCCTGGTCAGGCCCGCTCAGCCGAACAGGCGTGGCTGGGGCGGGGACAGCAGGCCCCGTTCAGCAAACGAAACGGGGCGGCCTTCACCGACCACGAAGTGGTCCAGCAGGCGTACGTCCACCAGTGCCAGCGCCTGCTGCAGTTCATCGGTGATCCGGGTATCGGCGCCGGAGGGTTCCGGGTCGCCGGAGGGGTGGTTGTGGCTGAGGATCACCGCTGCCGCATTGTGCAGCAGGGCTCGCCGCACCACCTCGCGGGGGTAGACCGGGGCGGCATTGATGGTGCCCTGGAACAGTTCCTCGCAGGCGATCAGCCGGTGGCGGTTGTCCAGGAACAGCGCCATGAAGATCTCGCGGGCCTGGCCGCGCAGGCGGTGCTGCAGGTAGCGGCCGACCGCGGCCGGGTTGTTGCCGACCGCCTCGCCCTGCTGAAGCTCGGCGGCCAGGTAGCGATGGGCGAGTTCCAGGCCGGCGGCCAGTGCACAGCTTCGTGCCGGCCCCAGTCCCGGCAACCGGGCCAGCTCGCGGGCCGGGCGGTCCAGCAGCACGCGCAGGGGGCCATGCGCCTGCAGCAGGTCGCGGGCGGTCTGCACCGCGTCGCGTCCACCGAAGCCGGAGCCGAGAAACAGCGCCAGCAGCTCTGCGTCGGACAACGTGGCGGGGCCGCGGGCGATCAGCTTCTCGCGGGGACGTTCCTGCTCGGGCCAGTCATGGATGGGCATGCCTGCATCATCGCCAGCGCGGGTGATGCGTCCCATCAGGGCAGGGCGCACGCCCGGGTAGGCTGTTGCCTCAGTCGCGTCGCGACTGCAGATAGGCGAACAGCTCCTGGTTGTTCTGCAGCCCCAGCTTGCGCTTGGCTTCGGCCTTCTGCCGGCTGATCGTTTTCGGGCTGCGGCCGCAGTGGACGGCGATGGCGTTCACTTTCAGCCCGGCGGCCAACAGGTCCAGCACTTCCTGTTCGCGGGCCGACAGCGCCGCCGGCTCACGCGCGAACATCAGGTCGCGCGCCTGCAGGTGGTCGCGCAGCTGCTGCGAGACGAACACCTGCCCAGCCATGGCCGCGTTCAGGGCCTGCGGCAACTCGCCGAAATCGGCGCACTTGTCGACCAGGCCACTGACACCTTCACGCAGCAGGCCATCGAGCAGGCCGGGGTGACGGGCGCCGGTAAGCACCACCACGGGCATGCCCGGGTGGCGTGCGCGCAGCTCAGCGATCAGTTCCGGGCCATCCGGGCCGGTGCCCGGCATGGAGAGGTCGGTCAGCACCGCGTCGCAGCCGTGGTGCTCGACCAGCTGCAGCAGCTGGGCGCCGTCACGCGCGCTGCCGACGACCTCCATCAGATGGGTCTGCAGCACGATGCGGATGCCGTGCAGGACGACGGGATGGTCGTCGGCGATGATGATGCGCGGGTGCACGCGGAATCCTCGAAAAGCGAAGCGGCACACCTGCGGTGGCCACTGACGATTCTGCAAACGTGGCCGGCCAACAGGTATAGGAAAGTTCCGAATCGCAGTGTCTTGAACCCCGGAAGCGTTGTGGCGCAAGTCCCATCTGCTGATAGCCGCCCGCTATGTGTGCCGTGTACCGGGACATTACCGACCATCGGGTAAGCTAATGCCCTCGTTTGCACAGGAATTCCAGGTGGCTGACTCCCCCAACGCTTCCCCCGCGCCGGCCCGCGCGCTGGAAGGCCAGAAACTGCTGTTGTGCGTCGGAGGCGGGATCGCGGCCTACAAGGCCCTGGAGCTGGTGCGGCGCCTGCGCGATGCCGGTGCCCAGGTGCAGGTGGCGATGACCGCCGGTGCCCAGCAGTTCGTCACTCCGCTCAGCTTCCAGGCCCTGTCCGGGCAGCCGACCCGCACCACGCTGTGGGACAGCGCCGCCGAGCAGGCCATGGGCCACATCGAGCTGGCCCGCTGGGCCGACCGCATCGTGGTCGCGCCGGGTACCGCCGATCTGCTGGCGCGGCTGGCCCAGGGCCATGCCGATGACCTGGTCAGCACCCTGTGCCTGGCCAGCACCGCACCGCTGACGATCTGCCCGGCAATGAACCACCGGATGTGGCTGCATCCGGCTACCCAGGCCAACATCGCCCTGCTGCGCCAGCGCGGTGCGCAGGTGATCGGCCCGGTCGATGGCCCGCTGGCCGAAGGTGAATCCGGCCCCGGCCGGCTGGCTGAACCGGGCGATATCGTGGCCGCGCTGGTGGCCAATGGCGGTACCGCTGCGACGGTTGCCGCGCCGGAAACCCGTGCCCTGCAGGGCTTGCGCCTGCTGATCAGTGCCGGCCCGACCTACGAAGACATCGATCCGGTGCGCTACGTCGGCAACCGCAGCAGCGGCAAGATGGGCTTTGCCCTGGCCGCTGCCGCCGCCGCGCTGGGTGCGCGCGTGGTGCTGGTCAGCGGCCCGGTCCAGCTGCCGACGCCACCGGGCGTGCAGCGCATCGACGTGCGCTCGGCTGCGCAGATGCGCGATGCCGTACTGAAGTCGCTGCCCGCCGACATCTATATCGGTGCCGCCGCAGTGTCCGACTACACCCCGCGCCAGGTCGCCGCGCAGAAGCTGAAGAAGACCGCCGACAGCCAGTCGCTGGTGATCGAGCTGGTGCGCACGCCGGACATCCTGGCCGAAGTCGCCGCGCAGACGCAGTCGCTGAAGCTGGTGGTCGGCTTTGCCGCCGAGACCCACGACGTGGAGAAATATGCACGCGGCAAGCTGATCGACAAGCGGCTGGACCTGGTGATCGCCAACCAGGTCGGCATCAGTGGCGGTGGTTTCGAGAGCGACAACAATGCCGCCACGGCCTTCTGGCAGGACGGTGAACAGGTATTCCCGGCCACCTCCAAGCGCGAACTGGCCGAACAACTGCTGGCGCTGATCGCGCGGAGACTCCAGGCATGACCCAGGCATCCCTTTCCCGGCCGCTGCAGGTCAAGCTGCTCGATCCGCGCTTCGGCGACAGCTGGCCGCTGCCGGCCTACGCCACCGAAGCCAGCGCCGGCATGGACCTGCGCGCGGCGCTGGATACCGCACTGACCCTGCAGCCGGGCGACACCGCGCTGGTGCCCAGCGGCCTGGCCATCCACATTGCCGACCCGAACCTGTGCGCGGTGATCCTGCCGCGTTCAGGGCTGGGCCACCGGCACGGCATCGTGCTGGGCAATGGCACCGGCCTGATCGATGCCGACTACCAGGGGCCGCTGCTGATCAGCGTCTGGAACCGTGGCCGCGAGGCCTTCACCATCGAGCCCGGCGATCGCATCGCGCAGCTGGTGGTGGTTCCGATTGCCCGCGTCAGCCTGCAGGTGGTGGATACTTTCACCGACAGCGTGCGGGGCACGGGTGGATTCGGCCATACCGGGGTGCGTTGACAGGGGACATCGATGAGCGGCATCGGGGAAGGACAGCGGGGACGGTCGTTGGGTCGCAGTGCACCACTACTGGGGGTGCTGCTGATCCTGCTGGCCGGCTGGTTCGGATGGAGCGCGGTGCAGCAATGGCGGCAGGAGGCCAACGGCCAGGCGCTGGAAGAAGCGCGCGACCAGGCCGTGCAGGGCCTGCAGCAGGCCGCTGCTGGCCAGTTGCAGCAGCTGCAGCAGCAGTTGAAGAACGATCGCGTGCAGCAGGCGCTGCAGGCCGGCGATGCCGCTGCAGCGGCGCTGGCCGTGCGCGAGAGCTGGACCGGGGTTGAGCAGGTCGAGGTGCTGACGGCCGATCTGGCCAACGCCTATGCCGATCCGGCCACCTTCGGGTATGCACGCCTGGCCCTGCTGGAAGCGGCGGTGGCTGAGGGCAAACCCAGCCTGCGCGTCGTCCGCGATGGTGGCAGCAATCGCCTGGGCCTGGCTGCGCCAGTGCAGCTGGGCAGCCTGGGGCCGGCCGTGATCTATGTCCGCCAGCCGCTGCTGCGGCTGACCTCGCCGCTGGACCAGGTGCGTGCGCCGTCCGCCGGCTTCCTTGGCCTGCGCCAGGGTGGCTTCGATCTGGTCACCCAGGGCGACGCGGGCCTGTCCGAAAGTGCGGAAGCGCTGGCGCGCCCGGTTGCAGGCACGCCGCTGCGACTGGTCGCGTCGGTACCGAATGTCGACGCCGGTCCGCTGGGCCTGGGCGCGCTGGCCAGCGCCATTGTGGCGTTGCTGCTGGCGTTCATTGCCGTGTTGCTGGTGGTGGGACGTGACCGACTGCCGAAGTCGCTGCCCTTGCCGCGCCGCGCCGCAGCGTCCGAGGCCGACCATGGCCCGACCCTGAGCGAGAGCCTGCAACAGGCGCCGCCACCCGTGGCCGCTGTGACCGGCAGTGGCGATGTCAAACCACCGCCGCCACCGCCGTTGCCGGCCGAGGAGCTGGCCGCCGGCATCTTCCGCGCTTATGACATCCGCGGCGTGGTGGGCAGTGAACTGACACCGAAGACCGCGGCGCAGATCGGCCAGGCCATCGGCACCGTGGCACTGGAGCAGGGCCTGCGCGAGGTGGTGATCGGTCGCGATGGCCGCCTGTCCGGTCCCGAGCTGACGGCCGGGCTGGCCGAGGGCCTGCGCCGTTCCGGCTGCGCGGTGATCGACATCGGCCTGGCGCCGACACCGCTGGTGTACTACGCCGCCTTCCATCTGCGTACCGGCACCTGCGTGGCAGTCACCGGCAGCCACAATCCGCCCGAGTACAACGGCTTCAAGGTGGTCATTGGCGGCGAGACGCTGTCCGGCGATGCCATCACCGATCTCTACCAGCGCATCGTCGAGGGCCGCCTGGTGCAGGCCGCCGAGCCCGGTGACTACCAGCAGCGCGATGTCAGTGCCGACTACATCCAGCGCATCGCCGATGACGTGCAGCTGGACCGCCCACTGAAGGTCGTGGCCGATGCCGGCAATGGCGTGGCCGGCGCACTGGCGCCGCAGCTGCTGGAAGCGATCGGCGCCGACGTCATTCCGCTGTACTGCGATGTCGACGGCACCTTCCCCAACCATCATCCCGACCCGAGCGAACCGGCCAACCTGGAAGACCTGGTGCAGACGGTCAAGCGCTTTGGCGCCGATCTCGGCGTGGCCTTCGATGGCGACGGCGACCGGCTGGGCGTGGTGACCGGCGAAGGCCGGATCATCTACGCCGATCGCCTGCTGATGCTGTTCGCTGCCGATGTGTTGATGCGCAATCCGGGCGCGATGGTGATCTACGACGTGAAGTGCACCGGCAAGCTGTCCGACCATGTGCTGCGCAACGGTGGCAGCCCGCTGATGTGGAAGACCGGGCATTCGCTGATGAAGGCGAAGATGCGCGAGACCGATGCCGAGCTGGCCGGCGAGATGAGCGGCCACTTCTTCTTCAAGGAACGCTGGTTCGGTTTCGACGACGGTCTGTACGCCGCTGCGCGATTGCTGGAGATCCTGGCCCAGCGCGAGGAAACCCCGGACGAGGTGCTGGGCGAACTGCCGGAAATGGTCGCCACGCCGGAGCTGAAGGTACCGGTGGCCGACGGGACGCCGCATGCCCTGGTGGCGATGCTGGTGGCGGCGGCGCAGTCGCCGGACAACCCGTATGTGGGTGGCCGCCTGTCGACCATCGATGGGCTGCGCGTGGACTTCGCCGATGGCTGGGGCCTGGTGCGTGCCTCCAATACCACGCCGGTGCTGGTGCTGCGCTTCGAAGGCAACGACGAGGCCGCACTGGAACGCATCCAGGCCCTGTTCCGCAGCCAGCTGCAACCAGTGCTGGGCGACACCCCGCTGGGGTTCTGACCCCTTTGGAAGCTGCAGCAGAATGGGTAGTGCCGGCCGCTGGCCGGCAAGCCCATGAACCTCACACACCCTGCAGTTGCC